>CAZPLI010000001.1:0-40515 GCA_964587325.1 uncultured Thermofilaceae archaeon
TTCGGCCGGTATATGCCGAATCGCCCGGTCACGGAGAACATAGATCTTCCTGTTACCATCCTATCCAGATTTGACCTTATCTTTGTCATTACAGACAGGCCAAATAAGGAGGAGGATAGAAAACTAGCAGAATACGTGCTGGACTTCCACAGGAACAAGTACCCAGAGTTAATGGATAATCTAATACCTCCAAGTCTCTTGAAAAAATACATAGCATACGCGAGAAAATACGTAAAGCCTAAGCTATCTGAAGAAGCTAAAAGAAAACTTGTAGACTTCTACGTCGCTATGCGCGCGAAAAGTGAGGGCCCAGACTCCCCCGTGGCTATCACGCCTAGACAGCTCGAGGCCCTCGTAAGACTTGCCGAGGCACACGCTAAAATGGCCCTTAGGGACGTAGTTACGGAGGAGGACGCTGAGGCTGCAATCGAGCTAATGACTTACTTCTTAAGGAGCGTTGGAGTAGATGTTGAGACCAAGAAGATAGATATTGACGTCATAATGACCGGGCACTCAAAATCACAGCGTGAGAAGGTAATCATAATCCTAGACCTAATCAAGCAGATGGTCGAAGAGCGAAACGGTGAACCCGTCAAGAAGACCGATGTTATCCAAGCAGCCGCTGAGCGAGGCATAGACGAAGAATTCACAAGGAAAGTAATAGAGCGACTACTAGACAACGGTGAACTTATGGAGCCTCGACCAGGTTACATAAAGAAGGCCTAGGCAAGCAGGAAGCAATGTTGAGGGTAGACCAGCTCCCGCTCCCTCAAAGTCTCAAAGAGGCCCTCGTGAGACGAGGTTATGTAACTCTCTACCCACCTCAGGAAGCCGCCGTTCGCAGCGGAGTACTAGAGGGCGAGAATCTCCTTCTGTGCTCTCCCACAGCCTCAGGAAAAACGCTGATCGCGCAAATGCTCGCATTTAAACGCGTACTCGAGGAAGGAGGTCTCGCTCTCTACCTAACCCCTCTACGTGCACTAGCATCAGAGAAGTACGAGGACTTTAAGAGCTTAGGAGACGAGCTAGGCTTAAGGGTGGCACTCTCTGTAGGCGATTACGACTCGGCTGATCCCTGGTTAGATAAGTACGACGTTGTCGTCGCAACTAACGAGAAAGCCGATAGCCTTCTTAGGCATAAACCAGCATGGCTGAGTAAACTAAGGGTTATTATACTTGACGAAGTACACCTAATTAACGAAAATAAACGTGGACCCACCCTTGAAATGATCGTCGCGAGGCTGAAGAACTTACCAAACCCTCCACAGATCCTAGCACTCAGTGCTACTGTGCGAAACGCCGACGAGATAGGAGAATGGCTAAACGCGCGTGTTGTAAAGAGCGATTGGAGACCTGTAGAGTTAAGAGAAGGAGTATACTTTGAAGGCGACCTTGAGTTCAATAATGGTGTGACTAAATACATTGAACCAAGATTAGGACCTATAACAGACTTAACACTTGATTGCCTCGACGAGAACGGTGAAGTACTAATATTTGCGCCTACTAGGAGAAGCGCTGTTAGCTGGGCGCGTAGGCTCTCTAAATACGTCCCATCACATTGCGAAAAATCTGAGAGAAAACTCTGCAAAGCACTCGCAGAGAAACTCTTGACAGCCGAGAACAACATCGTAACACGTCAGCTCGCAGAACTCGTAGCCAAAGGCGTAGCGTTTCATCACGCAGGCCTTTCTTATGGCGTAAGAAAGCTTATCGAAGAAGGATTTAGAAAGAGTATAATCAGAGTCGTAGTAGCTACTCCAACACTAGCTGCCGGCGTTAATCTCCCAGCTAGACGCGTAATAATAGCAGACTACAAACGGTACAATGTTGAGCTAGGGTTCTACGAGCGCATCTCGGTCATGGAGTACAAGCAGATGGCAGGGCGTGCAGGGAGACCTCAGTATGATGAGTACGGCGAATCCGTCCTGATAGCTAAGACCCTTGAAGAGAGGGATTTCCTTTGGGAGGTCTATGTTGATGCTTCTCCCGAGCGCGTAACATCTAAGCTCGCATCAGAGCCCGTGCTCAGAGCTCACCTACTAGCAACGGTAGCTAGCGGATATGCTAACACAATAAACGACGTAACCAGAGTGTTTTCCTCCACACTGTTCGCACACCAATTCGGACTCTTTGGGCTAGAAACCTCTCTTCGTGAGGCACTTAGGTTCCTCAGAGAGAATGGAATGATTGTAGAGAAGGAAGGCGGCCTCGTAGCCACAGAACTCGGTAAACGTGTCTCATCTCTCTATATCGATCCGCGCTCGGCTGCAATTATCGTGAAAGGTCTCCGGTCCAAGCCTCGTAGCGTACTGGCTTATCTTCACTTAATCACTGCTACTCCCGATATGCCTAAGCTATATCTCCGAAGAAAAGAGTCAGAGAAATATGAGGAGCTGGCCGAAGAGCTGGAGGGAGAGCTACTACTTGAGCCTCCATCGAACCCCTACGACTACGAATTCTTCTTAGCAGAGCTCAAGACTGCACTCTTGCTGTACGACTGGATCGAGGAAAAAACTGAGGACGAACTGATAGAAAAGTACGGTGTGGGGCCTGGCGACATTTACACGTTAACTCAAACGGCCGAGTGGTTAGCTTATGCAGCCTCGGAGATCGCCGCCACGCTAGGTTACATGGAGCATTATACCCCATTGAGAACACTTAGAGCTAGAATAAAGCATGGCGTGAAGGAGGAACTTCTAGAGCTGGTCTCCATAAGAGGTATCGGGCGAGTAAGAGCAAGAGCTCTCTATAACAGTGGCATTAAGACCCTGAGAGATCTGCTTGAGGTGAGTATAGAAGAGCTAGCGCGTATACCGACTATAGGTCCTAAGCTAGCTGAGCGAATAAAAGCTGAGCTGACGGGACAGACAAATGCTAGTGACCGTGCTGATCTAAGAGAAGAAAGTGAGAAACAAGTAACACTGGAAGATTTCTTCTAATCCTCCAAGCTATTAGGAACCCTATGTAATATCGGTTTTAGATACATTTTTCTCCATAATGCCTCACAAATCTCTCCAATTTCCCAACCTCCTGTATATTTTGGTATAAGAAACAGTAACTCTATAGGAGCTTTAAGAGCTAGGAGAGCTAGAAGATTTTGCACTGTAGCCTCCATTTGCATCGGCACAACTACTTGGAATCCAACGATAGTCTGAGCGGTACGACTCGCTACGAGTTTTATCAAGCCTACTCTATCGCCTCCTTCTTTTATAGATATTTTAATTGAAGTGATATTGTCGGAACTTTGGCTAAGCTCTGAAAATCGCGCACCGCATGAGGCAAGCACGTAGCCTCTCACTCTGGCTATCTTAAAGGGAGGAGGCAGAGGAAGCCTTTGTCTTAATAGTCTCAGTGCCGCTACTAATCCCTCCTTGTAGGCTAATTCGTCGTCTATACCCCATAGTAAGCCCAGGGGAGTCTTAACAGTTGACGCCCCACCTATCACCAAAATGTTTCTATTCACCTCCAGATCTCTGTAAGGACCTTCGACTAAGCCCCTTGGTAAGCGAGGCTCTTCTAACCCGAAAACTATGCCCTGACCCTTGGGCGCGCTCACAGGCTCGACAATCTTTAACTCACCAACTACTCTCCTTGCGTATAATGCCACGTCGGAGTCAAACACTTCCTCAAAGGGATCTACAGGGGAACATATCACTGGCGTAAGTCCAATTCCTTCGAGAGGATCAACCATATTTAAGCCATAAAAGCCTCCGTAGACATATACCTCGCCCTCCCAGCTTTCAATATACTCCCTAGCCTGGATAGCCTCCTTAATGTTTAGAGCTGAGACCCGCGCTAACCTAGCTACGTCGCGCCTTGGTTGTGTGCCGGTTGACACAACAACAACGCTAGGCTCTAATTTCTCATCGTCTAGCTTTAAGCTGCCACGTTCGACGGCCGCTTTTGCAGGGTCCGCACGGTAAACCTTAGATAAGAACACAAGTTCCGCCGCGTCTAGCGAGAAATGAGGAACATCGTTAGGAGACTCTAGACCACATGCTACCCATGGTAGGCATCTGCGAGGTACTCCGAGCTGCTCGGAGTCGGTTATGATCGTCACCTCTGCCCTAACATCGGAAGCCCTAAACCACTTGAGGAAGCTTAAGGCTGCTAAGTCGCTACCCAAAACCACTATTTCTTTAAGCATCAGTAAGTAGTGAGCCTAGGGCGGTAAAAGGGGAGTGGTAACTTGCCGACTCTGCCCCAAGTAGGCCTCGTGGGCAAGCCTAACGCCGGGAAGTCAACGTTCTTTGCAGCAGCTACTTTAATGGAAGTTAAGATAGCACCTTACCCCTTCACGACGATAGAGGCTAACAAGGGAATAGCCTATGTTAGACTGGAATGCGTTTGCAAAGAGTTCCAAGTGAAGGACAATCCAAGAAACTCCCTCTGTATTAACGGATGGAGGTTTGCTCCCATAGAGTTGATAGACGTTGCCGGTCTTGTGCCCGATGCATGGAAAGGTCGGGGACTTGGCAACAGGTTTTTAGATGAACTTAGACGGGCTAGCGTGCTAATTCATGTAGTGGACGCTTCAGGCAGTACCGACGCCGAAGGCAACCCAGTGAAGCCCGGATCCCGTGACCCCTTACTGGACGTCGAGTTCTTAGAGAGGGAAATCGACATGTGGATCTACCAGATACTGAGCAAGGACTGGGATAGAACAGCTAAGTTAATAGACGTTCTGAGAAGTGACCCCGCCGAGGAACTTGCTAAGCGCTTAAGCGGGTTAGGTGTGACTCGCGCCCACGTCGAAAAAGCGCTAGAAGACTCGGGACTTCAGGGCAAGAAAGCCGCTTCATGGACTCAGAGCGATCTCCAAGCGTTCGCTAGCGCTGTAAGAAGGTACTCAAAGCCTATGGTAATTGCTGCAAATAAAGCAGACCTAGATGTAGCAGAAGACAACATTAAGAGGCTATCTAAGGAACTTAAGGGAAAGTACGTCGTCGTGCCAACCTCAGCTGAGGCCGAGCTGGCCCTGCGTCGAGCTGCTGCTAAAGGTCTGATCGAGTATCTTCCGGGCGATAGTGACTTCGTAATTAAGTCTAATGTCACCCCTAAACAGGCAAAAGCGCTCGAATACATACGTGAAAAAGTGCTCAAGAGATGGGGGTCAACAGGAGTGCAGGAAGCCATAAATAGAGCAGTCTTCAACGTACTAGGCTACGTAGCTGTTTTCCCCGTGGAGAACGAGCACAAGCTTACTGACCATGAAGGTAGGGTATTGCCGGATGTCTTTCTAATGCCTCCCGGCTCTACAGCTAGAGACCTCGCCTTCGCAATACACACAGAGCTCGGTGAGCGCTTCGCTTTCGCAATCGACGTGAGGACCAAAAAGAGACTCTCAGGAGACTACAGGTTAAGGCATAGGGATGTGCTCAAGATCGTCACGTCGCCGCACTGAATAGGGTGTACAGCGTATGGGAGCATTAGTCGAGCTGAAGAACGTATACTTCCGCTATCAGGGCTCGCGAGATTACGCTCTGAAGCGGCTTAACTTCGTAATGAACAGAGGAGAATACGTGCTCTTAACTGGTCCCTCGGGATGCGGCAAGAGTACGCTATGCCGCCTTCTCAACGGGCTAATACCCCACTTTTATAGCGGAGAACTCAAGGGGGACGTGCTAGTTGCTGGCTACGACGTTAAGCAGACGCCGACACACGTACTAGCCAAACACGTAGGCTTAGTGTTCCAAAACCCCGAAAACCAGCTGTTTTTATCTAGTGTCGAGCGCGAGTTAGCGTTCGGCCTAGAGAACTTAGGCGTGCCAGAACACGAAATCAGAGAAAAAGTCGAGTGGGCTCTTAGATTCTTCGGACTAACCCATCTAAGGGAAAAACCACCCTACCTACTAAGCGGAGGACAGCAGCAGAAAGTCGCAATAGCGTCAGTAGTCGTGATGGAACCTGATCTCCTAGTACTAGACGAGCCCACCGCGAACCTCGACCCAGTAAGTGCAGAAGAGATACTAGGTCTCCTCGACAGACTACGAAGCGAACAAAACATCTCAATCTTGCTAGTCGAGCATAGGCTTGAAATAGCATTAGCATACGCCGATAGACTAGTCATAATGCTCGATGGAAGCATCGTAAAGGATGGAGCCCCCCGAGAAGTCATACTCAGCAGAGAAGCAGGTTACATTGGAATACCTCCCGTAGTCGAGACATACAAGTTATTAACTAGCACCGGAGTCGCGCTCACCAGAGTCCCCTTAACCCCCCTCGAGCTAGCTGAGGAATTAGAGACGGTGGTACTACGTGAACGCAGGAGATATAGTGATCAGCATTGAAAACATCTACTACAAGTATGATGATGGAACGGAAGCCCTGAGAGGTGTGACTCTAAGAGTCAAACGGGGCGAAATCGTAGCTCTAATGGGTGAGAACGGGGCTGGGAAGACAACGTTAGTGAAGCACATTAATGGCCTACTCAAGCCTCAGCGCGGAAAGGTAGTAGTGCTCGGCATGGATACGAGACATACTCCGGTATCGAGACTGGCACGTGTCGTAGGCATGGTCTTTCAGAACCCGGACTTCCAGTTATTTGGTGAAACTGTAGAGGAAGAGATAAAAATTGCGTTAAAAAACTTCGGGTTCCCTCCCTCAGTAATAGAAAAGAGAGTGGAGTGGGCATTGAAAATTTTTGGTCTGCATAAATATAGGGATAGATCTCCCTATACTTTAAGTATTGGAGAGAGAAAAAGGTTATGTATAGCATCTATACTAAGTTATGACCCGGAGATAGTAATACTTGATGAGCCAACAGCAGGCCAAGATTTTCTACAAAAAGAGAAAATAGCCGAGATACTATACATGCTGAAACACCAAGGCAAAACAGTGATCATAGTGACCCACGATGTGGAGTTTGCCCTAAAGCGCAGTGACAGAGTAGTGATAATGAAAGAAGGACAAATAGTCGCCGACGGCCCTACGAGGGAGGTTCTGGGCAGAGTCGACCTTCTACTTCAGGCCAGACTAAAGCCTCCTCAAATAGCTGAGGCAGCGCACATCTTGTCTAGAAAAGGTCTACTGGCACGTAACGAGTTGCCTCTTACACCCCACGAACTAGTTAGAGTGCTACCAATAGTTGGTGATAATCATGGAAACCCTTAGGGGCTTTATGTTTATACCTAAAAAGACCCTGCTTCACTCTCTCGACCCAAGAGCCAAGGCCGTGATGCTGGTCTTCTACACTGTAGCATCAATCATTCTGATATCCCCTTTAGCGCAGCTAGCCCTGCTTCTCTCGACGGTACCCCTCGCAGCTCTCGCTAAAGGCTTGAAGCGGTGGTGGAGTACTCTCAAGGCAGCACTCTTACTAGCGACTATGATCTTAGTGATGAATATTATTATAAGTCCAGAGTATGGAATAATTTATGCTACAGCAACAGCCTTACGGTTTTTGGTACTTACCTCTTCATTCTCTGTATTCTTTTTAACAACCACACCGGAAGACCTGGCGCTTGCGCTAGAATCTAGCGGGCTATCTAGGGATTATGCGCTTATGATTACGATGTCTTTGAGGTTTGTACCTACACTAGCTAGAGACTTGCAGATAGTAGTGGACTCCTTTAGGAGCAGAGGTTTGAAGCTTGACTCCGGCGGTATTAGAGACCGTATTAAGTCGTACGCCACTATACTTACACCGCTTATAGTGTTCGAAGTAAAGCGAAGTTTAATGGTTGCAGAAGCTTTAGAGGCACGAGGGTTTGGCAGTACTACAAAGAGAACACTCTATAAAAGACTAAGATTGACAGTAAGAGATTGCGCCTTTAGTTCTCTATGGCTTATAGCACTGGTGGCCGTGATAATCTTAAAAGCTTTGGGGATCTTAGTCTAGACAATTATCGCCCATTCTCCTCAGCTTAAGCAACACTTATTGATTGCTAATTAAACCATTGTTAGCTTACAACAGACTTATGGGTGTGCGCACTTTATTTAGCCGAACATACTACATATAACCCGGTGCTAGGCTTTGGTCGTCGCATACGTCCTTGTATCAACAGAGATAGGTGCTGAAGGAAAAGTGCTGGAGCACTTAGAGAAATTCCCTGAAATCGAAGAGGCCTATATAATCTATGGTATATACGATATAATAGCGAAAATTAGCCTAGAGGACGAAACTAAGTTACGTGATATTATAATGAGAATTAGGAGGTTAGACGGTGTTAAATCGACATTAACGATACAGGTCGTAAGGGGCTTTTCGAGAGGGAAAGGAGGCACTTAAATGATAGTCTGTCTGGGGACTAAGCGTGGCCTTAGAGGTCCATATAGGCTTAGACGACGTAGACTCGCCAGTTGGAATGTGTACAACTTATGTTGGCGCTCTCCTGTATAGAGAGCTTCTAGATAAAGGCTTAAGCCCGTTAGATTTACCATACCTAGTGCGTTTAAATCCTAATATCCCCTTCAAGACCAGAGGCAACGGCGCGGTTTCTCTTCACTTTGTTATTCCTAGAGAAAAACTGAAGTGGCTTAAGCAAGTAGTGGCAGACGTCCTTGATAAATACGCAGAGCACCACGGGAAGACGAGTCCGGCCGCTGTCATAGCTACAGCCGTACCCGAGCAACTCAGGAGACTTTACGTAAAAGCCCTCACCGACACCGTGCCTCTGAGGTATGCCCGCGATTTAGCTGAGGATCTGCAAGCTCAGGGGTTATTGGACGTAGTTAGGTTTGGCAGAGGCCTTATAGGTGCTCTAGCCTCAATAGGAGCCTTTCCCTTACCTCAGTATACGTACGAGCTCCTGTTGTATAGAAACCCCTCGGAAACAGGACCTCGTCCCTCAGAGTACGATGAGATACTTCGGATAGACCGAGCAACACGTCCCCTAACGTTCGCTAACATAGACTTTGAAAGGCGCAGGGTTCTGGCATTACCTCACGGACCAGACCCTGTGATTGCAGGTATTAGAGGTTTTGACTACTCCCTATTGGTTGATTTGTCGAGAAAATATACAAATAGATGGAGGTGTGAGCTTTGGGCAGTGTTTAAGACAAACCAAGGTATAGGTATTCATCTGAGGAGATACATCGAATTGCGTAATATAAGGCCCTATCAGTCAGTTAGAGTAATGGGGTACTTGGACTCAAACCCTAAAATAATCAGAGGAGGCCATGTGATCTTCAAGCTGAGGTGGCGCGACTTTACAGTCACTTGCGCTGTATACAAGGAGACAGGTAGTCTTAACCGCACGGCCAGACTCCTGCGTAAGGGGGACTTAATTGAGGTTATGGGTGGTGTCAGTCCTCCAGGAAAACGCGAACTCACAATAAACGTAGAAGTCATAAGGGTGCTGAAAGTCCAGCCTATAGTTACTCGCATATATCCTCCCTGTCCAAGATGCGGAAAGCCTATGACATCTGCCGGGAGAAACAAGGGGCTCAAGTGTAGGAAGTGCGGATTTAGATGTCAGTCTATGACGCCTAAGGAGCAAATTGAGCCGAGGATTCTTGAGCCGGGACTCTACATACAGAGCCCACGGGCCTACAGACACTTGAGCTTAACAGCGCGTTGCCTAGAGCTTACGGGCGGTTTAGGCGTGCTAAGCAAAGAAGCTAAAAAGCTAATGAATAAAAACGCCGCGCTCCTCGCTGGGAGTTGAGCCTCCATGATAATAAGTAGAGCCGAGCTAGACCTTGAGCTAGGATTAAAGTATTACTCGAGCAGCAGTGAGGGGATAGGCGGGCGCATAAGGAGCGTGCCCGAGGACTTCGTAGTCATCGAAGTCAATGAGCTAGGTGAGCTGGCGTTTCCCTATGCAAGCCCTCCGAGAGAAGGAAGTGGAAATTTTACATGGTTTATACTTGAGAAACGCAAGGTGGACTCGATTACTGCACTTAAGCTTGTAGCTAAAGCTCTAGGTGTTAGTCATAAAAAATTCTCTGTAGCAGGGCTTAAGGACGCTAGGGCCTTAACGTACCAGTTTGCCTGCGCAGAAGGAGTCCCTCCGGAAGACATAGTAAGAGTAGAGACACCATATGTGAGAGTAATTGCTGCCTTTCGAATGCCGTTCAAACTAACCCCAGGAATGCTATTCGGAAATGTATTCGTAATCGTAGTGCGCGACGTTAGTCTCTCTCCCAGCTTGGTCGAAACGCGCATACTCAAGATACTTAAAGAAATCAAGGCTAATGGTGGTGTACCGAATTATTATGGTTATCAAAGATTCGGAACTATAAGGCCGAACACTCATAAAATTGGTCGCCTAATAGTTAAGGGCATGTATAAAGAAGCATTCGAAGAGGCGGTGCTCAGAGTATATCCTCGAGAGAGTCCATGGTCTAAGGAGGCAAGAGAATACCTCGCAGCAACGGGAGATCTGAGGGGGGCTCTCAAAAAGTTCCCTCCAAACCTACACCATGAGCGAACGATGATTAAGTACCTAGCCAGGCATCCCGGGGATTACGTGGGCGCGTTCCGCGCGCTACCCCTCTCTATTCGGCGCCTCTTTATTGGTGCCTACCAAGCATACCTGTTCAATAGGGTACTAAGCCGACGCATAGAGCATGGATTACGAATAGACAGGGCCTACGTTGGCGATATCGTTGCGATATACCATAAGAGTGGCTTCAAAGTTAGACTAAGAGGAATACTACGTGTGACAGACACTAATGTAAGTAAGATTAACGAGCTTATCAAACGCGGCCAAGCTCACTTGGTAATAAACGTATTTGGTTACCGAACAAAGCTTGCAGGCGGAATACAAGGAGAAATAGAAAGAGAGATTCTTCGAGAAGAGGGCATATCTCTAGCTGACTTTATGATTAAAAGTATACCTGAAGCTTCCTCTAAGGGCGATGTCAGACGGAGTTGTCTCAATCCGCTTAAGTTATCATTTAGAGTTTTGAAAAGCAGTGAGACGCTTGTTGAGTTCTCCTTCTTATTGACTAAAGGATCGTATGCAACGGTATTACTACGAGAATTTATTAAGCCTAAGGATATAATAGCCGCAGGGTTTTAGGACACGTACCCTGTTAAGATTGTAACAGTCATTGTATCATTGGACTAACGCGAAGGGAGGGCCTCACCGTAATGGCGGACCCACCCGCGCGAGTCTGGGTTAAATTCAAGGCGGGTAGCGAAGAAGCTCTAAGCACTGCCAGGAGAGTAATTCGAGCACTAGAGACCCGGGGAGTAAAGGCGTACGCAGACCCCTTGCTGGCAACATTGCTGGAGATGAGAGATAAGGCTCTGAGAGAAGACGAGCTGTCGGACATCGATATGGTCATAGTAGTGGGTGGAGACGGGACTTTATTAAGGCTCTTTCACTCTGTAGGTGAAGATCTACCCCCTATCTTAGGGGTCAACAGCGATCGAATAGGATTTCTATTCGACTACGACTGGCGCTTCGTAGAGGAACTGATTGACAAGATAGTAAGTGGAAATTACATTGTGGAACATAGAAGTGTAGGGGAAGCAACACTGGAGGAAGGTCCGTCATATAGATTCATTAATGAAGTTGTGATAGGTAGCTATAAGACATTTAAAATGATCAGCTTAGAAGTGTGTATAGATAATGAGCGGTTATACTCTGGACGTATGGACGGTGTCATAATATCAACCACGACAGGCTCTACTGCTTACGCCCTCTCAGCAGGAGGGCCTTTAGTCGATCCCCACTTAGACGTGATAGTAGTCGTACCCATTGTCCCATTCTCTCCTCTACTCAAACCAGTAATCTTAGCCCCTCAACGGAGAGTCCTAGTCCGCCTGTTTAAGGACGGAATCCTCGCGTTTGACGGGATAGAAACCGTTCAGGCTCCCGCAGAGTCAGAGATTAAAGTTAAACTACGACCTGGCGGGCTGAGACTCGTTAGAGTACCCGGAGGACATACACTAGAGAGGAAGGTCAAGAGTAGGCTTTTAGACCTACCTCCCTGGAGCCTCGAGTAGATTCTCGCATAGAAGTAGTGTACCGGGTGTGGGTATTCCGCCTATCATCGCGGCCTCGGGCCTCTCCGGCGGAGACCATTCACCCGGCCCATTTAATATGAGGGTTTACGCCTTTATTTCTTCCTTATCTAACTCTTAACGGGCCTACTTGGCCTGAGCCACTTGCTGGGGAATCTTGAGAGGAATCTCGAACGTCGGAGTTAGCACCTTAATTTTCCTTATTTCAGCCTTGTATAAGGGGTAGATCTTCTTCGCTCTCACCATGATCTCGCCAGCTATCTGGCCTAGCACAGCCTCCTGGACGAACGAGTCAAAGTCTAGCTTGGACGCTTTCTCCTCAATAATCTCAAACATTATTTTTCGTATGGCTCTTTCCTGCGAAGTTTTTACCCTCCGCATAGTTACTGCCATCGCCATAACTCTGAGCCTAACACCATCTGTTGTGCTCACGTCAATTATCGCGTCAACCCTCGAGCGCCCACGCCTAACCAGACTCCTAATGTAGTCCCGTGTTAGCTCGAAGCCCTTAAACTGTGTGTAGGCAGTATCTCCTTCGACCTTAACTATCTGAAACTTTAGCTTTATAGCCAGCTGGGCGGGGTCCTTTGTTATGTTATAGAAGCTTACCTCCATAGTTCTTCCGAGGAGACTCTTCTCGTCATTAGCTGGTACTACGCCTAACTCTGCGAAGCCGAAGGCGCTGGAGGCCAGTACTCGGAACCACTTCTTCTGCGCCCACTTGTCTCTTGCAGCCCTAGCCCTGCTCGACACGAGTAACACCTCCCGTGCTATATCCTAGCACCCTTTAAGCTTTTGCTCGAGACTCTCTAATGCGGGACCTTGAGCCCCAAGTATACTCTTACGCCTTCTCTGAGCCATGCCGGAAGGTCGCCGCTCAGCTTAGCGAGTATACCCCCGAATGATATCAGTACCTCCTTGTCTCGGACCTTGTAAACTTCGCCGGAATAGGCGATTTCGGACTCTAAAACCTCCCGGCTCTTTTCTTGAGAGAGTACTATGTCTACCCGTGCCCCCTCCTTTAGGTCGAGATCGGCCTCTTCTATTAGCTTCTCAGGAACTTCGATCTCTAGCTCGATCTCCTTATCGGTCTTAATTACGAGAACTCTGACACGATAGGGGTACCGACTCTCTAGGCGCTCTATAGTCCCGCTTAGTCTAACCTGCTGCAACTTTACCACCAGCAGGGCATGAGTGGCGCAAAGAGGGTATTAAGTATCATGCCCACGCCCGCGACACTTATTAGATACAAGGGAGGATTGCTTCGTGAACAGCTAAGGAGGTGGTAGGTTTTGTCCACTAAGCCCGTTGAGGCTGGCAGCCTAAAGGTGGGCGCCTTCGTGGTAATAGACAACGAGCCATGCAAAATAGTGCAGCTCGACAAGTCTAAGCCCGGTAAGCACGGCTCTGCTAAGGTAAGAATAGTCGGCATCGGGATCTTTGATGGAGTAAAGCGATCCCTCGTTGCACCAGCCGATGCCAGAGTGGAAGTCCCCGTAGTCAGAAAGTTCACCGCCCAGGTCATAGCTGTAATGCCTACCAGCGTACAACTAATGAGCCTAGAAGACTACTCAACATTTGAGGTCAGCCCTCCCGAAGAGGAGGAACTTAAAAACAAGCTCGAACCGGGAGTCGAAGTGGAAGTATGGGAAATAATGGGTAGGAAAAAGATCATGAGAATTAGATGACCTGGCGTCTTTTACGTGGAGGCACAACGAACAAGTAATGCCTCTGGGGCTCGCGAAGCTCCTCAATAACCCTTTCAGTTATTAACTTTACAGGATCTATCCTGACTCTATCCCGAATATCTTGAAACGAGGAAAAAGGTTTCTTCTTTCTCTCATTAAGTATTCTCCAAAGTGTCTTTTTTCCTATACCCCTTAAGAGCTCTAAACTATGCATCTTAGTCGTTAAAGGTTCGGCTTTATTAAAGAATTCTACAAAATCTTTCTCACGCTTCATAACTATTTTCTCTATTATACCTGGAAGCTCGGCCTTTGCGGTGGCCGTTAGATCTTCGTACGAAATCCTGCCCACTACACGTATTACTTGCTTGTCAAGCCCTCCCGTGAGCGAAATGGCATCACCTATTCGTAGCTGAATCCCAGCAAGCGGAGCCAGCTCAAGTAGCATGAAGTACCTTTCGCCGATAGCCTGCGCTACAGGTCCGCGTAAGAAAGGTCGTTTCCGTCGATAACCCGGACCGTAACCATAGGGTAGGAAATCGAGAATATACGCTATGTCCTCTCTATAACGTAGCTCTGGCTTTCTATTCTCTCTTCTGTCTCGATACAAGAAGGTAGCACCCCGTCTTTATTCTTCCTTTCTATATTTTTCTATGATTTCTAACATGCGCTTTATTTTATCAGATGTAAAAGCCTTCATTAGAGGAGCAAGAATAATTCTTAGTTCATCCTCACATCTCGGCATAATATTTACTATCTGTACCGCCGTATGCTCTGGCACGCCGAGCTCTACTAGCTCGGCAACCGCCTGCTTGGCACTCTCGGGATCTAAACGAGAGAATTTCTTCGCATAGTCTAGAGTATACGCCTCGATTGAAGACAAATCTCGTTTTCTTTGAACTTCCTCGAGTATTTCGACTACCTCCGCTAATGTTAGAAACCTCTCGCTCACCACTTTAGGCATATTTGAGCACCGTAACACTTCTCTGACTACTAGGATACACGTGCTACAGCGATATACTTTTCTCTTTCCTTTTTAGTTGTAAGGCTGACCCTATCCTGCGGGCTTGATGTGCTCCTTAGTTGTAATGATTATTTTCTTTTTACCTCCAATAGGTACCTCTATTACGTAAGCACGTCCACGCTTGCCTATAACAGTTCCAACTTTGCCCTGATACCGCCTATGAGGTGCTGTAGATATCGCAGGTCCAGGTCTAATGTCTATCTGTACTTTTTGCCCAATCTCGTACTCGTATAGAAGATAACCTATGCCTCCTCTTCCGCGCTCACGAGGCTTCTTGCGTAGTAACTTCCTACACCTGTTGCGGTAGCCCTTTGAGTGCCTCATAGCAGCCACCTGCTGAAGCTAGCCCAGTAGGTCCTCCCACACGCTTATAAATACCTACTCCCGTTAGAGATGCGCATCACTAAGCTAAGTTTTTAAGTATAGATGGGAAGAGGCTGGGGGTGACTGCAGTGCGCGTAGTCTACTACCGCGAGGAGGTCGAGATACCCTCAGACGTTGAAGTCGAGGTTAAGGATAAAAAGGTTAAGGTAAAAGGAAAACTAGGCGAGATAGAGAAAGATTTTTCACACTTAAAGAAGGTATTACTATACAAAGAAGACTCCAAAGTAGTCATTGAAACGTACTTTGCAGACAAGAAAACGTATGCCGTAATACGTACAGTTGCATCGAAGATCAGGAACATGATAGTAGGAGTGCAGAAGGGCTTCAGGTATAAAATGAGAGTAGTCTACGCGCACTTCCCACCAGAAATACAAATCGACAGTTCTAAGGGAGTTGTGATAATAAAGAACTTTCTTGGCAGAAAGAAGCCAATAGTAGCCAAAATAATGCCAGGAGCCAAAGTGAGATTAGAGGGCAAGAAGGACATTATAGTAGAAGGAGTTGACTTAGAGGCCGTGGGACAGACTGCGGCTAATATCCACTTGGCGGTTAGGCTACGAGGAGACGAGAGGCTCTGTCCTCATGGACGAGAAGGAGGTCCTGGAGTGCTCGATGGCATCTATGTCTACGCGAAGGAGCATATGACGTAGCTACCGTACGCTACTTCTTGTACCGCTTAAGCCTTAAGTTCTTGCTCTTGCATCTACGGCACTTCTCAGCGCTTATTGGGTTTCTCGCGCCGCATTTTCTGCATATTTTTACCTTGAATGTGTGGTCTAGTGCGAGCTGTAGCTCGAAGGGATCCCTTATCGGCATACCGGGTCCCCCGCACTCACATAAGGGGCCTTTAATAAAGGTCGCGGGGGAACGTTGCTCAGAGAGTGTAGTGCCAGGAGGGATATGCAATGGTAGCGTTTAAGCGATTTGGCTGGAGGCATGTTGAGTTATCTGTCCCAGAAGACTGGTTCCTAGGCACGGAAGGTGGCACGCGAGGGAGTGGCTTCTTTAGGCTTGAGGACAGATACAGACCTAGATTAGAGATTACCTGGCAGTCTATTAAATTCGAAAAGGCTCCTAGTACGAAGAAGGCATTTGATGGATTTATCAAAAACATTGAAAAGAGGCTCTCCAAGGCCGAGGCTGCTGAACTTAAGGTAGTATCTAGGGAGGAAGTAAGCATATGCGGACATGACGGCTTCTTAGGACGATTGCGTAGCGGTTTGTGGATCGCCTCAGCAATGACGTGGTACTGCGAGTTCTCAGAGAAAATGTTCGGCGCGTTACTAACGTTTTCGCCATCTGATCCAGAACGTGAACTGGTGGAGCGGAGAATAGTAGAGAGTCTTAGATGCCACTTCCCTGCCGACGCAGACGTTTTGTGGTCCCTTTACGGCGTCGAGGTCGAACTACCGGCCAGCTTCTACTTAGTGAAGGCCCACCTCACGACAGGTCTCTCTCATGCAGTGTTTAAACACAGCTCGAAGAACCTGCACATTGCGATTGCTTATAGCGCGATGGCCCACCGGCTTCTAAAGGCTAAGGGAGGCCTTAGCGAAATAGTAAATAAAGATTTTAGGAAGCAAGTGGTGAGCAGTGTGCGTAAGTTTGGACGAATAAACGTCAAGAAAGGAGAAGGTGGTGTTTACCTTTTAACAGCCTCAACCTTTGACTTGCTATTTGGTAAGGTGCAACTAATGGGCCAAGCTTGGATATCGACTAACGACAGGATGCTTATAGTCTCTGTCATCGCACCACGTAAGCTTGCAGAGGAAGCAGAGAGACTCTTGCATAGTACTTGTGAAAAGCTCCGTCAGAGAGCGGGCCTCGCCATAAGATAAGCATCCTCGCCGTCTCTGTAATACCCTCTAAGGACTTTCACCTTTCTGAAACCCAGCTTTTCGTAAAGAGAAATTGCAGGTTTATTAGATACACGTACCTCAAGATAATATTCATCTACGCCATATACTTCCTTCAAAGCTTTCATGGCCTCTGTCATGAGACTCGTGCCTATGCCTTTCCTTCTCATATGGGGTACTACGGCTATGGAAATTATGTGTCCCTGTCTCCCGAAAGCCCGCTTTGAGGTATACAATGATCCCAATTCTACTCTACACATAATATAGCCGACAATTTCCCCCTTACTTTCTGCGACAAGAAAGGCTTTGGGGAAGCGCTCGTAATGCATTTTGAAGAAGTAGGGAGGGTAATTCTCGGGAAGATTTTCACGGTTTATTCTTATCACGTCGTCTAGATCTTTTTCAGTGACCTCTCGGATTATGTACTCTGTCCTGCCAGCCATAATAGGTCCCGCTACTCGATAAGCAACCCCCTCTCTTTAAGTATCCTATAGATTTTTTCAACAGCCTCTTTGACTTGACTCTCCTTCCTAGCCCCTGTACACACGATATTGCCACTTGAAAATATCAGAAGAACCACTTTGGGCTCTCTCATTCTGTATATCAGGCCTGGAAACTGTTCGGGCTCGTACATGGCTCCTTCAAGCTCGTAAGCAGCTCTCTCCAAGTCCACAGCGGCTCTGAGCTTCGCGCTCGCAACTATATTCTGTATTTCAATTATTGGCTCGCCTTTGATCTCTATACCGTGGCTCTTTAACAGCTTGATTATACTCTTTACGGCCCTATAGACATCAGCTTCAGACTTTGCGCCTGTACATACCATTTTTCCGCTTGAGAATATGAGAGTGGCTGTCTTAGGCTTGTTTAGTCTTAATACTAGGCCTGGAAACTCTCGGATCCCGAGCCTAAGCCGGCTCGGGATGTTCCGGGCTGTACTCTGCATTTGGTACGCGCTCAGCTATTTTTTCAAGCTCTAACTCTTGGCCTAGTGTTACAGATGCTACTACGTTCTCTATTTTAAAAACGGGGCGGCGGATGGCTATCAACCCCCCTTACACCTTTTATGTTTTTCTCCGAAGCCCCCTTTATAAACCTTTTAAGGCGTAATCAGGTACACGATACGTTCAATATAGTTTTCCCTCCTTTCTCGCCTCTTGCTTTATGAGAAGGCTCTTCCCTCATACTATTTAATTATCCTTTGAGGCATGATCCTTGGCTATGACGGAAGACGTGATAGAGAAACTAGAGAAAGCGGGAGCCGCTGTTGCTCAGGCTCTTGAGAGAGCACTAGACATAGTTCAGGAGGGCGCATCCATAAGGAAAGCATGTCAAGACCTAGAGAACGTTGTATTAAAGCAGGGAGCCAAGCCAGCGTTTCCAGTCAACATATCAATTAATGAGGTAGCAGCACACTACACCGCGCCTCCTACTGACGACCCCTTAATACCCCCAAGAAGCGTGGTGAAAGTCGATATTGGTGCTCACGTGGACGGATACATAGCCGACGCCGCGATAACAATAGCATTAGACCCAGAGCACCTACCTCTCGTGAAAGCTGCCTACGACGCGCTGAAGGTTGCGCTTAGCACTCTAAAGCATGGAGTTAGCTTACGCTTGGTAGGTGCAGCGGTGGAGAGATGCATTTTGGCTAACGGGTATGTGCCCATTAGGAACTTAACGGGCCATAAGATAGAAAGGTATAACCTTCACGCAGGCAAGTCAGTGCCTAATGTGGCTGTGTGGAGCCTCGCACGTGCAGAGGAAGGGGAGATATACGCTGTTGAGCCCTTTGTTACTGATGGAGAAGGTGTGGTCGTAGAAGGGGGGTACGGTAACATATTCAGGATAATCAGCACAAGGAGAACTGGCTATAGAGAACTTGACGAGTTCCTCCGGGCCCTATGGAAAGAGTATAGGTCTTTACCGTTTGCCTCTCGCTGGGTGTATACAAAGTGGGGTTTGAGAGGTTTAGAGAAGCTAGAGGAACTTGTGCGCAAGAAGAGAATCTATCACTATCCTGTACTCGTTGAGCGTAGTAAAGGTCTAGTGTCACAGTTTGAGGACACTGTGATTGTGACCCGAGAGGGAACGAAACCCTTAGTCGGCACGCTAAGCATTGTGAAATACTGATACCTGCCACCATGATAGAAGGCCTACTTTCGAGGCTTTGCACGACTTACGATTTCTCCCTTCCGGCGTTGCGCAGACTTGCGGAGGTTCTGAGTATAAGGGAGCTCATAATGTATTTGGAAGAGGCGAGATCTCCCGGTTCTCTCTATTACTTACGCGTTAATACATTAAGAGCGTCAAGGGAGTGCGTAATCAAGCTCCTAAGGGAAGAGGGGTTTAATGCTTTTCCTTCACGCTTGCTAAAAGAGGCTATTTACCTGGAAGTTAGGGGGCCTTTCGTAATTAGGCCGCAAGGTAAACCAGTGTTTGTTGATAAGGCCACAGCCGAGTCGGCTTACATGGGCGCTCACGTATATGCACCGGGTGTGAAAAAGGCCCCTCGTGTGCACGAAGGCGACACAGTTACCGTGTATGACCCTCGTGGAAACGCTGTGGCTATAGGAATAGCAGAGATGGATGGAGAAGAGATGGAGACTACAAAGAGGGGACTTGCAGTGAGGAACATTGCCTCAGTGTTCAGAGTTCCTAGCGTTAGAGAGACTCGTGCGTTCAAGGAGGGGCTAGTCTACGACCAGTCACTACCAGCAATGCTTGCCACCGCTGCCTTGGCCCCAAAGCCTGGCTGGTTTGTAATAGATCTCTGTGCCGCACCCGGGGGGAAAGCAACTCACGCAGCACAGCTAATGCTTGACGAGGGAGTAATACTAGCTGTTGATAGGAACCCGGCTAAGGTGAGTAGACTTCAGGAGAACGCATCGAGACTCGGTATTAGATGCATAAAGACTTTCGTTAAGGACTCCAGGTACTTGGACACAGAACTTGGCATAGAGGAAGAGGCGGATGCCGTAATAGTAGATCCTCCCTGCTCAGCGCTAGGAGTTAGACCTAAACTTTACTACGACAAGACCCAAAGCGACTTAATAGCATACCCTCCATACCAGCGACAATTCTTACGCGTAGCTGCGCGCTTGGTTAAGCCGGGGGGTCTTGTTCTGTACTCCACGTGTACTGTAACCCTGGAGGAAAACGAGTTCCTAATATTATCAGCACGTAAGTACGGCCTATATCCTATCACTCACAGGCCCTTTTATGGTACTACCAGTCCGCTGCTAGGACCATTAGGCCAGCGTTTTTACCCGCACATTCACGACACACCAGGATTCTTTATAGCCGTGCTAAGGAAGGCTTCTTAGCGGCTTGCACTCGCCAGCGCCAGGCTTATAAGCTGGCTACGAAGCTTAGGGGGCTGGAGGGGCTGAGATTGCCTTCGGGGACCGCAGAACTGCTGACGAAGTCTCTGGGAAGCATGGTATTAGTTAAGCTAAAGGGTGGCAGAGAAGTGCGCGGCATACTGATGAGTTTTGACCAACACCTAAACTTAGTGCTAGACAACGCCGAGGAGATGAAGGAGTCGAAAGTAAGACGCTTAGGTTTAATAATAGTGAGAGGAGACAACGTGGTGTTAATTAGCCCTGTAACCTAACGAAGGGGTGAACTAAATGGTAAAAGGCACCACCTCTTTCGGCAAACGGGGACGCGGAAAGACGCACATAAGGTGCAGAAGGTGCGGTAGGCACAGCTATAATATAAGGAAGAAGTACTGTGCTGCGTGCGGCTTTGGCCGCTCCAAGAGACTTAGGAGGTATAGCTGGCAGAATAAGAAAGTCACTACTCGCGTGAGGATAGTATGACGCGACTCACGTAGTACAGTGTTACCGCCAGTAAGCCCACAGACCCTACGTCTCCCGTTATGCCGGGTGGATAGACTGCCAGTCCTTTCTCGAGCTCTCTACGACTGAGCCCTGGGTCGGAGCCCCCAAAAACTATTAGGACTCTTCCCTTAGCGACGGCGTCTAAAACATGGTCTTTAGTTAGCTCTTCACTCGCATAGGGCGGAGGTACTACGGTAAAGACCGTTGAAGGACCCAGCAGTTCTATGGCGTCGTCTAAGTCGCTAAGGTAAATGAAGGCTCTATTGAGCTTAAGCGCCAATTTCTGCGCCTCAGGAACTCCGGTCTGTGCCGCAGAGCCTGAAGCCTTAGTTACGACGAATAGCTTAAACCCTAAGCCATAAACGAGCCTAGCGCTCTCCACTACTTTCTGCGGCGAGAAAACGTTGTGGAGAACCGGCACTATCCTCTCGAGCAAACTCTCACCCCTCGCCCTTTTCCAAGTACTTCCTTATTTCCCTCGCTATTGCGCGCGAGAGAGGGACCGGCACGGCCTCACCTACTTCATTAAACTGTACATCCCTGCCTCCGAGGAAGATATGATCGTCGGGGAAGCCCATTAAGCGTGCGTGCTCACGAACCGTTAGTAGCCTATCCTCGAACGGGTGTACAAATCTAGAGCTCCCCATAACTGTTGGCGCGAGCTTGTAAGGATGAAGCCTTATTATGTTGCCGTAAATGCCTTTAGCGCCCTTATACCTAACCAAGGCTTCGCCCCACTTCAGCTTAGCTATTTTCCTCCTCTTACGAGGCGAAAGAGGTACAGGCTCGTGATTAGGTATGTCGTGCGGTGCTTCGGGCGGAGGTAAGTCACCGATAGCGTCTATAACTCTAACGTAGCGCCTTACGCGCTTCGGCTTTATTCTCACGTTGGAAATGAACACTCTAACCCTACGTGAAGGAGTGCCGTAATCCTCAGCCCTGAGTATGTTGAAGTACAGTGTGTCGTAACCTACCCTCGAAAACTCCCTTTTCAGGGCTGTTTTTAGCTCTCCCTCTAGTATGCCAGGCACGTTCTCCATAACGAATACCTTAGGCCTCAGGTCTCCCACCATGCGTATGAAGTGTAACACAAGCTGGCCTATCGGGTCAGAGTAAAGCCTGTCAATAGGTCTCTGCATACGTCTAGGGTTTGCCCCAGTAAAAGGCTCACAGGGAGGACCGCCAATCACAACGTCGGGAGAACCTACCTCGCGAATTATGTCCTCGGCTCTAACTAGCTTAATATCCTCAACAATTACGCGAGCCTTGGGAAAATTCTTGGCAAACGTCTCGGCCACAGGCTCCATATTATCAAGACCCAGCACTACCTCAAACCCCTCGTCCTTGAACCCACGCGAAAACCCTCCAGCCCCGCAAAATAGGTCAATTACCGTGTACGCCACGCCCTACCCCTCTCACTGCTCTCGACCCAGGTTATTTAATTGTTCAGAGGAAGCGAAAGAGAGGAAACTGCTGAACCAAAACGCTTATAGAGCCGAGCCTAAGCCTTCCTCTCTGGAGCCCGGTGGTGTAGCGGCCAAGCATGGCGGGCTCTGGCCCCGCTGACCGGGGTTCGAATCCCCGCCGGGCTACCACTTACTCTGCGCCTCTGTTAAGTCTCGCTTACGGGCGTGCTCTTAATTATGCGTAGAGCTTTTCTGACGGTTCCAGTTACTCTTACAACTCTTACAACAATTGGCGCTACTCTCGGAAACAACTCGAAAGCTAGGCGGGCCCTTTCAACCCCTTCGGCGTCTACTCTAACGACCGCAAGCTGCCTGCGTTTATCCAAGTAGATTAGCTTTGGATTTATCTTTGCTAATCCTTCAGCTCCCCATAGCCTAATAATAGCTCCAAGCAGTATAGTCTCGAGACTGTCGATTGCTAGATCCGTATTAGCAGGTTCTATTTTTACTATTAAGTATCTTCTCCTAGTCCTCGCGCCTCTCCGACTCATTTCCATGGACCACCCTCACGCCGGGCACGGGGATCAGTCCTCTAATTTTATCTCTATTTATGGTAACTCGCTCTATTACCTTGCTAAAACCGGGATCGGGAAAGCCGAGACTATGCGCTAGTGCCTTCAAGCTGTGAGGCGTACATAGGTAGCGTGGGGAGCCGGCTCCCGACGATAACAGAAAGTGACCAAGCATTCTTTGAGGCGCGCGCTTGACAAGCTTCATGTAGGACCTGAGAACTCGTGCCAACGAATATGTGTCGGTAGCTGTCATTAGCGGGTATACCCTAAGTTCAACAAGTTTGTCCGTACTGCTAATGTATCTCCAGTCACCGCGGTAAAGTGGCGGCGAGCTTGTCGGTGCTACATACAGTATGTCTATCCTTCTGTCTCTGCTCGCAAAGGCCAGAGTATGTCTGGTCTTAGGTGCCATAGATATCAATTCAATGGATCTTCTGTACTTCGCTAGTATCTTCTTCGCCCTACCTGGCGGCATTTCCTCCAGCTCTAGCCTTAGTACTAGGTCTAGCTCCACTTCAGAAGATAAGCGCTTAATAGCGAGTTTCAGCTCGTTTAGCCGCCTTACGTTCGTCGTAGTGAAAGCCGCCCCTTTGTAGCCAAGCTCGATCAGTTTACCGCATAGCTTCCTTAGCAGCTCCTCGTCGCTTTCATGTCCCGTTACGACTACGCATGCATCAAAAGCTTGCCTCAAATGACCCCCCTTCAGCCAAGGTAGAGGAGCCTTTTTAAGGCGTTGAATTCCCTCACACATGACCTTGGCTAGGTGGTGGTGAAAGTGTTTACTCCCCCGGCTATGGGATATGATAGGGCAATAACGATCTTCAGCCCTGATGGAAGACTGTTCCAGGTAGAGTACGCCTTCGAAGCCGTAAGGAAGGGAATGACCACTTTAGGAGTTAGAGCTGTGGATGGTGTAGTATTAGCAGTTGAGAAGCGTACGGGCTCGCGCCTAATGGAAAGCACTGAGAAGATTAAGATTATAGATGAGCACGTAGGCTTAGCGTTCGCCGGCCTATTCGGTGATGCTAGAGTACTAATAGACCAGGCGAGACTATACGCCCAAATACACAGACTAGTGTACGGGGAGAAAATACCTATTGAGCTACTGGCCAAGAGAATATGTGACATAAAGCAGATTTACACTCAGCACGGAGGTGTACGCCCATTCGGAGTTGCATTCCTATTCGCAGGCGTTGATAGGAGAGGCCCTCAGCTTATAGGCACGGATCCTGGTGGTAGCTACACAATATACAAGGCACACGCTATAGGCTCAGGTGCTCAGAAGGCAATTGAACTTCTTGAAAAGAAGTACGACGACAATATGAAGTTAGAGGACGCCATACTTCTAGCGTTCGAGGCTCTAAACTACTCAATGGAGGGGCAGATAAGCCCTGAGCGAATCGAGGCAGCAGTCGTCAGCGTTAAGGATGCTAAGTTTAGGATAATGACAACTGAGGAAGTTAAGGCCTACATCGAAAAAATACTGTCGCCTTAGAAGAACCACTAAATTTGTCGGTATTCAGATATCATCCCAATAGATCCTACACAGCCTTTACTCTTTTGACCATAAAGGGTGGTCTAATCTTCATTATAACTCGCCATCCGCACTTTGGACACATTATACCGCTCTCTAAGTACTCCATCTCTTCCTTCGAGAACATGTAGCCACAGCGCAGACACTTGTAGATCTTCTCCTCTCCCATGCTCAAAGTTAGCACCCTCCGAGAGACTCCTTGCTGCTTAAAAACTTGTTTTAAGCTGAGCCCACACCGAACTCTTTCCTAAAGAGCTCTTTAAGGCTAAGCGAGCGTGCTGATATAGAATCGCAGGCCAACGCTAATGCATCTATAGGCGATATACCTTCAGTAACCACTCTTAAGCGTGCTACGGGAAACTCTGGGTGGTCTATGGCGTAAGCCGCGAATTTAACGTTCTCTAGTCTATTTAACTCGTCTACTAGCGCATTCAGTAGTGTATGTCCTTCCCCTTCAATCTCTAACTCGAGCTCATTTTTAGATGCTTTTAGAACTCTTATTTTAAGAGTCCCCATTCTTACCCCCGACTTAACCCTCCCGACTTGCTGTATCTGTGGAGAAGCTAACGTGCACTTATACTTTCTCCTCCGTCCCCCGCGTCAGGGTGCTCACAACTTCGTACAACTTAGCTCTTAGTTCAGCTACGTTTTGGGTGAGGTCCACATCGAGCTTAATGGTATGCAACCTTAGTCCCTTTAGTGTCTCCAGCAAGGCGTTGAGATAGCGTCGTGGAACGTAGTTAGGCGCTAATATTACTGCAGCAGAGTAAGCCTTGGAGTGCCTTCTGAAGTACCATGCAAGGTCTCTTAGTGAGTCCATTAGAAGCCCCGTTGGATCTTCAGGGATTTCGTACTGTGAGAGCGGATATGTCTCACTAAGCTCCTCAGGTACAACGCCATAAGGAGGTGAATAGGCAATGAAGTGAAGCTTGTTACGAAAGCTATCATCTAGAGACCTTAGTAACTCAGCCACCCAACCGTACCTTGTAAATGGCCTGCTGGGCCAGTCGGGTACAAGGACTGCTATTTTATCCTGAGGAGGCTGATACCTAAACCTTAGCCTTAAGAGGTACCTATACACCGACGGTCTCCAGCGGCTAGCGCCGTCAAAGAAAAACTCGGCCTTTACGGTGCCGTGCGTTACGGGGTGTCTAGCTTCAATCGTGTGTATGTACCTTCTGAGCGTGTTAAGTGCTGACATTAGTGCTGGATGAGCTCTCGCTCTACTTTCTAAGAGGTTCCAAAGCGTACCCTCTCGAATCGCTTGCTTTACTAGCGCGATCTCTCTATGCAACACGTACAGATTGTGCCGGGCAACCTCCTCTTCGAGCACCTCTCTTGGTAATTGCTTGAACGTCTCAATATCGTATTTTCTACAGACAGGGCATTCACATGGCAGCTCGGACAGCTCGTTGACACGTAACGTTCCATACGGTGTCATGTACCTCCCATCCCTAGCATAGAGTGCATAAGATGCCGAGTCGAACATGTCAACTCCCATGGCCGCCAGTAGTGGTATAATCATCGGGTGCCCGGCTCCAAATAGATGCAGAGGCCTATCAGGAGGCAGATGCATTCTTGCAGTCATTACTAGCTTCACAAGATCTGAGTACCTATAATTTTCAAGAAATTGTGTGGGCCCTCCTACGGCGTATACGTCAACTTCGAGCTCGGCAAGAGATTTCGCTGAGTAGGCAACAATGTCTAAGTATAATCCGCCCTGAACAGGGCCTACCAGCAGCATAGTGCCCAGGTCGAGTTCAAGCGCTCGTTTTACTCTCCTCAGAGTTTCCTTCACTTCTTTCCAAACTTCTTCTTTAGGGGTGCCTAGCTTTGTGGGTATATCAAGAACTACTCCAATGTCTGATCCTAACCTTACTTGGTAAAGCACTATTTCTTCAGGGTCTACCTCCACGTTACCGTAAACCAGTAATTGGTAAGCGCCGGAGTCCGTCATTATAGGGCATGAGACTCCAAGTATACCATGTACACCAAGCTCTAGTGCTATGTCACCATAGTAGCGACGGATCAGATACGCGTTTGTTATGAGCGCATCGAATCCAATAGACACTATTTCATTAGCCTCTAGCACATTTTTGGCGGGATTGATCACTGGCAACAGCGCAGGAGTCTCTATAGTACCGTGCTCTGTCCTTAGGCACCCTATCCTGCCTAGCAGGTCCTCATGCTTTATCTCAAATGCCTCCTTCATACTGCCTTCCTTTTCTCTCTCCACTCTTTCACAAACTCTTCGTAAATCGCCTTAACGCGCTCTGCGACAGGCCCTCCCCCTTCAACGCCCTTCTCTGTGACCTTAACGCGGTCCATTACAACGATTATTCTAGCCTCTGGGTAGTACTTCACCATATGTGGGAAGTAGGATTCAAGACGTTTAGCCAATGCCTCCATGTCAAGCGGCTCCTCAACCAGGACTATTTCCGCGATGACCCTGCCACTAATAACTAAGCGAGGAACTCTGTGTCCTTCGGGATCTTTAACATCCCCTAGCATTACTGTGAGTTCCGGTAACGTGTAGCCGAGCAGTATCCCCTCGTATTCTCTACCAGTGGTGGTTCTAACAAGGACCCAGCGATCCATGAAGAGAGCAAGCTCTGAAGCCAGTCTTCGCGTAGCAGCATCTACGTACGCCATTGATACCCCCTCCTAATCGCTTCACACACGGAGAGGACTAGTATAAACGCTCGCCCCCGGGAAGATAGCTAAAGCAATGCTGTGCTTACCTCGTTATTCCTTCAAGCGGCATCGAGTCACGTTTATTTTGACTATGCAGCTAGAGGGACTCCAGATCCCCAGTTCTTCAGCTTTGTAGTCTCTGACAACTGCTAAAACTGTAAGACAGTTATTGACCGCACTTACATTCATAGCAAGTATCTCCACATCCCCTAGTATGCCCTCTATATAGCTTCGTATATATCCCTCAGAGCAACACCCCTCTTCCATAGCTTCTTCAATGGCTAAATTAAAGGCTCTTTTAATAGCGAAATACCGAATAGGATGACATAATAGGAAACACTCTGACCTTGTAACCCACACATATTTATCGCTCAATGTAAGATTAATGCATACCTGATAACATGTTGCCCCCTTTACATATCCTGAGGCTCCAACATACGCAGAGGGCACATCATTTAGCTCAAAGGGTCCTTTTAGGCTTAAAATCTTACATGAAGCCCTTATACTATACATCCTCGCGAATGCGCTACATAACACATCGACGGCAGACCTGAGAGTTCTCATATATTTCGGAGGATCAAGTAAATAGTCAGGATCGGAATATATGAGCCGAAGTGCATTGTAGTAAATGACTCCCTTAAGATTAGTCGATATTCTGTATAATCTCGCAAGCCTTAACTCCAAAAGATGCACTTTACGTGCACAACATAGCGTCCTTATCCTAGACTCATAAACGAGGGCAAGGTAAGACAACATTATGAGTACGGCTAAAGTCAGCGCTACGCCTCTCATAGAACTCTCCTTACTCCTTACAGGGTACTAACAGAATCAAAGTCTTATTAGATACTAGGTCAATAATCAACAAGCTAGGAGAATACTCTGAGCAGACGTAACTGCGATTGCTACCCTGTGACTCTATTTTTAAAGTTAGGCTCGCAAAGTTCTGAGGATTAAAAGTTATTTCGGCAAATCTTCTTGCAGAGAACTCGCACTTAAGTGCTTGCTCTACTGTTAGCTTATCACTCAACAAGTGTGATAAAACTCGTGACTCACTTACAAGCAACGCGATTATTAACCCAAGTATTATTGCAGCTAGCCCTTCTAATACATACCATCTTACTATCATATTACCATCCTACTAATGATTTAAGAATAAATTTCCTACACATTTCAGCTAGTATGAGTAGTATTAAGGCGACCATCATAGCCTCTACGATAAACGCTGCTAGGGAAGTTATTCGCCCAGTCTTAATCTGCATATGCGTCCCTCCCTGACAACGTATTGTGAAGGCAGAACCGTTACATTAACGTGTAAACAACGCGGTAAATAGACACACGTACCAGGCTCCATGCTATCAAGTAAGTGACGCAGTCTCATCTCAAGCATAACTTGGTTACCCTGTGTGCAAGCATCAAATAGACCTCTGCCTAATACCTCAGAGAGCCTTAGCACCGCTACAGATACCAATAATGCAAGTGCCAAGCACAGAGCCTCTTCAGCGCACCCCTTCATGGAGCGTTGACACCCCCCAACGCGCACAGCTGCCTGCTCCCAGCTAGTAAGAGCCGAAGCAGAGCGATAGCCTTAGAAAGAGCACGAGGAGCTACTGACAGCCACAGCAGTAAGGCTATAGCGTTAAGCACTGCCAGAATGCTCTCCTCCAGTAACCTGGCCATCGCCCGCCAGACTATTTAAAGATATAAAATAACGCTAGCTTTAAGCCTCTCCGAACGTGTGCGAAAGCTTAAATACTGATACCGTTTCATAGCTAGACGGCGTGCGGCCGTAGTCTAGCCTGGACTAGGATGGCGGCCTGCCACGCCGCAGAACGCCCCGCGCACAAGCGGGGCGCGCGTGATACCCGGGTTCGAATCCCGGCGGCCGCACCATGTACTCAATTTGAGGAGAGATCATGAAGAAAGTCAGTGTGAGACTGAGTAAGCGTGAAGTTACATTTCTCCGGGAAGTCGCTCGAAGAGAAGGGTTGCCCTCTCTTTCGTTCTTACTGAGAGAAGCTGTTAGATACTTTATAGCAAAGGAGCTTTCTATTTAGATACCAAGTATTTTACCTATTACTAGCCTTAGAGCTCCCAAATAAGGAATAACTATTATCACTCTACCCACAACGTTTCTCCGAGGAACGGGTTTGAAATCAGGTACGGGGTTAGCGTCACCCTTGGTTATGTAGCCCTCGGGTGCAACGTTAACTACTCTGTGAACTACAAGCCTTCCATGCTGAGGAGACCTGAACAGTATCACATCTCCTATTTTAGGCGATTTTTCACCAGCTACCACGAGTATATCTCCCACATGCAGGACAGGCTCCATGCTCCAGCTAGACACTACCGCCATAGGTACTTCCGCTTTCAGTAGCGTCGAGAGCACCGAGCGAGTTCCAACCACTAGCACTATAAGGATAACAGTAATGAGTGCTGTAGTTACAAAGTCCCTCTTCGCGCCAAGCATCATGACCCTCCTATTTCACCATCGATAAAAGCACATTGCTCCCTAAACCTGCGAAACTCGGCACGAGGGCGAAAGGCTTAAGGTCACCCTCTAAGGGGAATCCCTGGACTAGGCCCCGGTAGCGCAGACTGGTAGCGCACCGGCCTGTGGAGCCGGACCTGAAAAACATAGAAAGCCGGGGGACCCGGGTTCGAGTCCCGGCCGGGGCCCCATTCTGAATACCCCCGTTCTAATACGCTACATGCCTAGGAGGGATTGAACGTTGAACGCAAAGGACAGGCTTAACATAGTAGTAGCAGGAAAACGCGGCGACTACTTCGTGTGGACATTAGCAACTTGGTGTCGCGAGCTTAGAGATTTCCTTGAAGAGGAACTTGGCTACAAAGTCACTGTAGAGGTTCGTGAAGAGGACGCCGAATTACCTAGGCTTTACGTTAACGGTATACTGGTGCTAGAAGGCGTGCCAGGAGAGGAAGGCTATCTAATTGAGATACTTAAACATTTTGTGGAAAAGGCGCGAGAGAAAGGTATTATATAGTATTAATCAATGATGCGGGATTGCCCCAATATTACTTAGATATTCTATAAGGTCGTCTACATCCTTAAAGATCCTTGTAGTGTAATACTTTAGGAAGGGGCTCACTCTGTGCGGAAAGATAGCATATACGTCCTTGTTATGAGTGAAGCCATAGTTTATCTCATTGAGCACTCCAGGAGACACTATCTCAACTGGATAATAGACTACTATTGCGTCACTCTGGTCAATTAGCTTGTAGTCGCGAGCTACTATCTGATCGAGAATGTCATCTTCTGCATCTTTGACTTCAGAGACTGGTATGCGAAATATCTCTCCTTCAAATTCAAATTCGATGTAATCCTTACCTTGTTTTTCCGCCTGCCTTGCTTTATCTATTATATCGGCCTCCTCAACCGTTATGGGATCAAATACTATCACACCGGCATTTCGCAGTGTTTTCTTTATTTCTTCTTTTGTCTCGAAAAACTCTGGATTGCCTACCACATGCGTTATTGGGTAACTGAGATAGACTTTGATAGCCTTTGGAGGTTCTCCTCTCAGCTTAGGCTTCTCGACTTTGTCTATGATGTCGAGGAGTAAGTTAGGTGGTTCGTTCCTCGATATTATGTAGAAGGGCTTACGTTGGTACTCTGCTAGCATTTCTGTTATGAACGTCTCCTCGTCTCTCCACACAAGGATATCCTTGAGCGTGAGTCTTCCTCGCCACTTACCTCTCTCTAGGCGCGCTCTGACAAAATGAGCATTGTCTATTATGGTAACGTAGAGATCTGGCTGTAAAGAGTTTAGGTAAAAGAAGTTGAATGCGGGGATGAGGTGCTTCTTCCACCGGAAGCATGTGTGCGTGCTAACTATTAGGTCCCTTTCAGAAGTGCCTGCGTATTCATCCCTCTTTTTCAATAACTCTTCGAATGTCACAGCTCTTAGATAACTCAGCGCGAAAGTGTCCATGTCGAGTATCTTACCTTCAGGTATCTCTATCCCTAACTGCCGTGACTTCTCAAACATCTTCTCGCCAACATCGAATGTGTCGATGTGTTTTGACAATCTAGCAACTTCCTCTAAGTACTCTGGTTTCCCGCTGCCGCTGATACCAGTAGCAAATACTATCACCAGCACTCACCCTTAGCAAGAGCCATAAAGCCTCACATAAAAGCTTAGGCAGTTAACTTTCGGCGAACTCTCCCTCGCGTATTATAGGGAGGCTTCAGGCGTAGTTGCCAGGAAAAGGAAGTGATGGCGGGATTAGGAGGTGAGTAGCTTGGTCTCCCGGAGTGAGAACATGGGCGTGAAGTACGTGCTATTCGTAGGAGGGGGTAAAGACGACGACGAAGCAGTGAGGATAGTTAAGAAGGCCTTAGGTAGTGAACTCGTAGTAATAGACGTAAGAAAGGATGGAGTAAGGGGATGGATGCTCTGGGAGTACGGTACCGACGAAACGCCCCTGCTGACCTCCCCCTATGGAGTATTCTACGGCCTTAAGGCCATACGAAGCTTTGTAAACAGAGTAAAGGGAGCTAATGTGGGGGCTAGGGTAGGCTTATAGCCTAGTTTATTGCTCTCAGCCCTGGCAGATGAAGATGCTGTGGTGGCAGCGTAAACCTGCTAGAGAAGAGGACGTTGTGCTCGTTTTGAGAAGAGCATTCGCAAAAGCAGTCGTCGCTGAGCGTATGCTAATTGATCGCAGAATGAGGGCTCGCTTAATACTAACAACTGCCGTAGCGGGCTTTCCTGTACCCAGCGAGCTACTATCCGGAGTTTACAGTGCAGGGGCGCTCTCTGACATTAAGAAAGCGATTAAGCTACTTAACAAAATGATAGATGAAAGTGCCGATGCCGACCGCGTAAGATTACAGAGCGTACAAGAAATCCTAAAAAGTGCACATAAAGACATGCACCCCTCGGAACTTAAAGAAATCATTAGCAAAGCCCTAGCTACTTTACAGGGTCTATAATTCCAAGCGAAATCTAACGAATAAAGTTCTAGTAGAATCTATTAGGAGCCGCGAAGAAAGAGATAGTACGAGGTTACCATTATGAAGTTTGCACCTTGTAGTAAGGAGTCACTTAGTGCGCCCACAGGAAAGAAAGTTGCCATTGTGGGTGCAGGTCCTGCAGGCTTGACTGCAGCAGGACATTTAGTGTGTATGGGCCACGAGGTAGTCGTTTATGACATGATGCCAGAACCAGGAGGTATGATGGTATTCGCTATACCCGACTTCCGCTTTAATAAGGAACCTATATATAGGGGAATAAAGGAATTATATAATCTTGGTGTTAAATTCGTTTTAAATACAAAAGTAGGAAAAGATGTTGCGCTCGAGGAGCTTATGCGCTCCTACGATGCTGTAGTCATAGCAACAGGCACTTGGAAGTCGAGCAAACTCGGCATAGAGGGGGAGGACCTTAATGGAGTGTATTACGCACTCGAGCTGCTAGTAGATGTGGGTCTCTCAAAGAGAGGATACAAGCCCCTGCACGAGATCCCCTCTTTCGAAGGCAAACGAGTAGCAGTCATAGGTGGTGGTGATACTGCAGTTGACGCAGCAAGAACGCTGTTGAGAATGAACGCTGGAGAAGTACTGATAGTCTATAGGCGCACTAAGGAGGCCTCAAAGGCAGGGCCTCGTGAGATAGAAAAAGCCGAAAATGAAGGGGCGAAGTTCATTCCGCTAACCCAGCCAATACGCTTTATCGGAGAACAGGGTCAGGTGGTCGGCATAGAGGCTATAAAAATGAGGCTAGGCGCACCCGATTCTTCGGGTAGGCCAAGACCTGAGCCCGTACCAGGATCTGAACATGTAATACCCGTTGACAGCGTGGTCATAGCCTGCGGTGAAAGGGCAACGCCGCCTCCTTCTTGCGAGAAGCTAGGTCTAAAACTGGATAAGTGGGGCTGCATTATAACTGACGAGTATGGGAGGACAAACATCGAAGGAGTGTTCGCGGCAGGCGACGTTGTGACAGGCCCGTCTAGAATAGGGCCGGCAATGGTCTGGGGGAGAAAAGCAGCTAAAGCGGTTGATGAATACCTAAGAACCGGTGTATGGCCTAGCTTGAAGGAAGATGCCCCTTAAGAAACGCGCTAGTAGGTACATTGAAGACCTGGCGATTCAAAGAGCCGAAATTTTACTTAAACTAGCACATGCAACTTACGTGAAGGACCCTGAGCTTGCTAGGAGGTATGTTTACTTAGCTTTCACTATTGCAAAGCGGGCCAGAGCAAAATTGCCTAGACATCTTAAGCGAAGCTTCTGCAGAACGTGCTATTCACCTTTAATTCCGGGAGTTTCGTCTCGTGTTAGGCTCAGGCGCAACGGTAAGTCACGCATAGTGGTTACATGCTTAGTCTGTGGGCGAATATACAGATACCCCTACGAATAATCCCCTAAAAGTCAAACAGGTACTCAGCTAACAACACGAGTTCCTCGAGCGTTAGCTCGTAGACCCGCTTGAAAAGAAGCTCCTTAATCTCTGAAGGCACTGCCCCGCGAGGGTATATTCCTGCAATTTTTAGCGCGCGCCCGACTAGCTTCCTCCTGTACGAGAATATGCGCCGAGATAGCTCTTCTACTTTCTCGAGAGTAATTGGTGAGACCTTGGGTGCTGGCCTTAACCTAATGACAGCTGAGTCTACATCTGGTGTGGGATAGAAAGCCTGACGTGGTATGTCAGCTATTCTCTCTATGTCGCATAGTAAGTTCACAATTACTGTCAAACGGCCGTATTCCCTCGTCCCAGGTTTAGCTAGTAGTCTCTCTACGAATTCCCGCTGTAATGTAAGGACGCAAAGTTCGTAAGTCTGGCTTTTAGCTATCATTATTAGGAGTTTAGAGGATATACTGTAGGGTACATTTGATAGTACTTTGTTGACCAAAGAAGGTACGCCTAAGTGAAGAGCATCTGCATTTACTACCTGTACATTGTAGTAGTCCACAGAAATGTCCTTAAGAGCTTTCGATAGATAAGGATCTATTTCTACGGCTATAATGAAGGCTGCGTGTCTTGCAGCAGTTAGCGTAAGGCCTCCTAATCCTGCCCCTATCTCGTAAACCTTGTCGCTAGGCTTAAGCATTAAGGAACTTACGATAATTTCAGCATACCTTCTACTTACGATAAAATTTTGGCCAAGTTTTTTCCTAGGTTTTATCTTATATTTCTTTAGAAGCTTCCTTACTATTCTCGGAGAGAGTACATCAACCTTCTGCATGGGAGTCCCCGGGACGGTAGTATAATATTGCCGCTACTCCTCCTAAACGCTTAAGTGTGTCTCCAGCCTCGCTCTCACTGGTTATTATTATGAATGGAATGCCGTGTTCGGCTGCGTGTTGAACTACGCTTAGAGCCTCCTCTTCGCTTAGTACTAAGTCGTCAAGAATGAGTAACTCCTTGACAACCCCCCATTCGAGAGCCTTACCTACCTCAGCCAGGCCTAGTGCTACACGGCCTTGCCCGCCAAGTTCTTTGATCAATTTTTCAACGTATTCAAATTCTCTTGCTATTCTCAAATCATTTATTACTTTCCTTATCTCCTGGCTTCTTAGTGCTTCGTATAGTCCCTCGAGCCCGCCTATACTTACTTTTACTATCTTAATAGTCGCAAAATCGTTGAGTACAGGCAAAAGCACTTCCCTACAGCACTCGAGGGTGAGTGTCGATGCCAGTATTAAGACCAGTTCGGCGTTTACGTTGGCCAGTACTTCGCGTGCTGCACTAGCTACGGATTTAAGCGCTTTTTCTAGGTGGCTCTTTAAGCTCTTTGTTTCTCTGCGAGACAAAGGATATGTTAGCTTAATCTTCACTTCTAATCCCTGAGGCCTGAGAACGGCGATCGCTGCTTCCTCTACGTCGACCGAGATCAGGAGAGCACGCTTAGTATGCACAGAGGCTTCCTCAATTAGCTTAAGCTCTAGGCGTGTGAGGGGCCTTCCCTTGCTTATTTTTATGGTGTCGCCTTCGCCTACGCTGAGAGTATGATACGCGCCCTTAGCATGAAGACTTTCAGGAGCCTCGACTATCTGCCCTCTAAGTCTCAGCTTCTCCGTAAATCTGTGGAATTCGACATGCTCAAGCTTAATGCAAAGGTAGACTCTTACGCGCTCGCCTCTGATAGTCCGCAAACCTCTCTCCACTCGAAGCTGTCGCCAAGTCCATCCGCACACTATGTCTCCTTTACGCACTAGTAGTGCTAAGTAATAGAGATCCTCAGGACCCTCTAACTGTAACTCAACCACGCCTTTCTTGCGGTCAAGGCTTACGATTCGCATGCTGGACAGCCTCGTATACCCCTAGCTCGTCCTCTACCGAGGATATTATTTTCGAAACTACAGTCCAAGCGTCTAAGGATAACGGAGCTATCGAGATAACATCGTCGGCAACTGATAGCACCTCACTCGAGAGCTGTCCTCGCTGAAAAGCTCCCACTATGACTGCTGGGCGCTGTTCTGCTACTAGACTCCTTGCAAGCTCACGAGGAGTAAGCGGCCTCCCCTTCTCGCTCAATACGACAATCTTTGTTGCGCCAGCCTGCCGGAGACCTTCGCGTAGACTCACAGGCAGGACTTCCATTAGCGGCTGTGAAGAATCCGGCGGTACACGGCCGCGTAGAAGGAGCTGCTCCATTAACCCTACGAAACGGTTGTAATTTCTAGGTATCCTTGTCTCGCTAGACACTCTAATCCACTTTTTCTGGTAGGTGTGTATATACACCTCAAGGAACCCCATCCTGTTAAGGAGAGACGAGAGAGCTACGAGCAAGCAAACATGCGTGATATCGGGCCGTCCCCTCTTTTCACGATCCTTAAGCTTAAGCATCGCGTGATGATGAAGCGATACGTCTAGTAGGATCTCTCCCGGTTTCTTACCACGCTTAGCTGCTGAGGCCCTAACCGCCGAATGTCTCCAAATCGACTGAGGCACAAGCTCTATGCCAGCATCAGCTAGTACTAGGATGAGTCTCTTCAAAGAGTCCCCTCCTTGCAGATATTGACGCTACTATAACCCCCACTTTTCCCACATCTCCAGCCTTCTTCTCTTGATCTCTCTAGACCTCACCCTGAGGAAATTGTAAACTGTTCTGTGTGTCCTCCCTTCCATTAACATGCGTATTGCCTCCCGCGCTGCTGCTACACCTTCATAATCGCCTATAATACCCACTTCTTTCTCTCCTACTACGATTTTTGTTCCAGTCAGATCTTCAATCATCTTCTTAGCCTTACCCTCCTCGCCTATTATTCTACCCTTAATTCTCTGCATATCCCGCCTATGGCGAGAGACCTCCTTAAGATCTATAGTCTCGAATATTACAGTGTCATCTGCAAGCCTCATTGCATCCTCGGGCGTGAAGCCTAATGATATCGCTTTAATCACGCTTCTTACCTTCATCAGGAGAAGAGGCGTTAAAGGTTGTTCTCCCTCCTCAATATATACCACAGCATTATTGCTATCTATTCTCAATTTAACGCCGAACAGCCTTTCTATCTCTTTCTTAGTCCTTCCATTTTTACCCACCAGGACCCCAATTCTTTCTCTCTCTATAGGCACGGGCAGGGACTTGCCTGACAATACCCCTCACCCCTAGCCTTGGGCTCTCAAAGCACTCTATTATTAAGATAATTTGACTGCTAGTTAGAAATTAGCAAAGGGACTATATTAGCGACTTTACTATGTAGTAACCTACACTGACAGCTAATGATAATGCGATACAGTACTTTGTAGCGAACTTTCCTCCAAAAATAGAGTTACTTATGCTCATGGATGCTAAGAAAGGCATTATCATTAACGTAAAAAGGCTAATGTCTGCGCCCCTCAATAAACCTAATGCTATCCCTAGAGTAAAGCCTGACGACAAACCGAGAACCCACACTCTCAGTCTTAAAGCTCTAAGTTTAGCATTCCATTTTTCGCTAAGCCTTTTAAACTCCTGTACAGCGCTTAAAAAGCAACGTATATTATCCCTAGCTTTTACTACACTTCTATATAAAATGGTATAGATGTATGGTAATATTACTCCCCTTTTAGGCTCTGAAGTCCTACCATTTCTCATAATAAATAGAGTTTTAAGCGCTTTATTCCACTCTCCTTCTTTAATATCTATCAGGCTACTAAGCACAGAATAAGGGCATATTGTGATGTTCAGTCTCTGGACGAGCTTGAAACATACTCTCTCATAATATCTTATTACATCAGGAGGAGTATTATCTCTATGCTTCATTCTATTTTCAATAATATTGTAGACAATCAAGAGACCTACTAAGGCTGAGGGCTTTAGCAGGAGACCTAAGGCTAGTAGAGCCGAGCATACTAATGAGAACACGAGAAAGTCTTTCAGGAATTTATCTAAAGATATGCGCAGTACTTTGTAAGCGTACACCACTGACGCCGTGAGGATAGACAACATAATCGCTAAGACTACGTGAGTAGGCACACTATAAAGTAGTAACGAGATCACTATAGCTACTGGCGCCAGCAGGGATAGAGCCATAGCGATGTTGATTTTATCTTCGAACACCTCGAGCTCAACGAGTTGCTGTTCAATACGAGCCCTCGTCTCAGATAAAATATGGCTCAGAGGAAAATTCTCTGTTACAGACCTTGCTTTAATCATAGTCCTATATTGCGAGGGGAGTTCTGCAGAAAAACCACACCTAATCTTAAACAAATAGCCCAGGAGCTCAGGGTCATTAACTACACTTTGGACCCCTTTTAGCATGGAGTAATGTGACTCACTCGCTAGGATCGCAGCAATAGCCCTCAGATCCTGAGTCAATTTTGCAACGGGCCCGTCAGCTATCACTTCAAGCACCTCCTAAGCATGCACTCTAGGGCCTCTCGGCCTAGATGACCACGGACAAGGCGATCTAGGACTGCCCCGTAAAGCTCGTCATAGGACAAACCAAGTTCCTCGAGTAGTAATGGTATCCTAGATGACTGCCCAAGTATTCCTAGGTTATACTCGTAGATATTTACTACATTTCCACTCTCTATTTCAACTATCCTATAGATATATTTAAAGTCATTTTTATATATATTACGCGCAGTGAAGATTATTAAATCTAGGAGATTTATCAAATCTGTCGGTATGTCATAGACCTTAGTCAAACGTAAAATAAGCTCTTGAGGTCCTCTCGAGTGGCAGGTAGCCATACAGCGCAGACCAGAGCTCATAGCATGAAAAGCTGCAATAAAATGCTCCCTCGTCTGGAGCTCGCCCAGGATCAAGTAATCCGGCTTTCTGTGAAGAGCCTTAATCACCTCTATGGCTTTCGTTGACCGCCCCGCCCCTAAGACCTCACTTAGCTCTACGGGCTTCACTCGCAAGCGCACTTGATGCACACCTTCTCTTAACTGATCTTTACTTTCAATGGCGTCCTCAATGTATACTCTCCTCACAAAGCGTGGAAGAAGCATGTCAAGCGCGTTAAGAAGCGTGGTTTTACCACTGCCGGGTTCTCCCGCTATTAGTATGTTTGCACGGGCTACTACGCTAACTACGAGGAACGCAGCAATCTCAGCGTCCAGGAACTCTCTCCTGATTAGATCGAGTAGCGTAAATCTCGCCTTGCTATGCTTTCTAACGTCCAAAACGTAGCCGTTTACGGCTAGTGGGCTTTTGTCTATAGATACTCGTGCACTGAATAGCTCTGTATTATAGTCTATTTTGATGGACGTATGCTCCTCGTCTGCTGGTATTCCCATGTCCGCTTCAAGATGTCTGAGAATTGCCTCAAAGTCACCGGTCCTTAGAGTGATGTTAGATACGCACCTACCGTATATCTCGTGGTCGAGATACACTCTTGCTCCTGGCGAATCACAGAAGAACTCCTGAACTTTAGTGTCTAGGAGGAAAGGCATGATTTTCGCTATGTTTAGGGACAGGTACACTGAGTAGTCAGTAAGTTCCTTAATGAAAACCTCTCTATAGACTGTCAGGTAAGGCTCTAGCACGGATAAGGATGCTACACGTTGAGCTAATCTGCTTCTATGCTTAATTATCTCGTCTAGCGACATATTTACTATTCGTTGCGAGAAGAATACGTAGTCGTATCGAACCATAAGTTTCGCAATAGTTCTTGCTAATGAATATAGCAAATAATCAGGCGATCTGATCTTTACATGATATTCGTACTCAAATACATTTTCATCATTTTCACGTATTGCGATTTTATATGGACCTACATAATACTCTTCGATATTTATAGTTGGCTTCTTTCTGACTAGATTATTAATGCTAAGAATATCAACCCTATTTTCTATTTTCTTATGGTTAATTGGTCTTACCGAGCTCCTCATCTTGAGTATTTTTGCCGCTGCCTGCACAGCCTCACTAATATTGTCGGCCTCAGAGAATACTTCAAAGACCCTCTCGTAAAGTTGGGGTTTTATTATGATTTTCTCTCTAATCCTGCGAAGCAGTTCTGCTGTAGGTACTACGTACTCTCTAATGATTGGCTTATCTATACGTACTATTTTGTCACTAAATAGCAGTAGTACTTCTTTAATTTCGTCATAACTAGGTAGTAGTGAAACTAGCGACACGGCTAAGCTGATTATTTCCGTTTCTCTTTGAGGATGTAAATATTCTATTTTCGCTAATATTTTTGATTTCTTCATAATCTTCTACCTCTATTATTCTCTTTATAGAGTCAATACTTGACCGTATAGAGCTTGGGGAATGGCCTAGAGCTCGAGCTAGTTCCGACAGTGTCAGGTAAGCATAGCAACTAGTAGGTACAGCAAGCGAGTTTAATGCTACATATAGCACGGCAGAGGCCACTACGGAAGGATTCTTTCCCTGGATAAGAGGGTGCCCTTCAACTCTCTTCGCTATTTTAAATGCTATGGGCCTCACGTCGTCCAGTATGAAAGCCAGCTTCCTGCCGTAGCGTCTTTTTAATGTCCGTATATGAAGGCTGACCAGTTCGCTTATTGTTGACCTCCTAGGGCACAGGCCCACACGCCGCGCGAGCCAGAACCCCTCAATCATGTTACTGACCGTAACATTATGTCCTTCAGCTCTGAACTCTCTAATGACAGTCTTAGATTTGACATTAATCCCGTACTCCCTGCAAGCTAAGAGTATAGCGACAGCCGCTAGGCGATAGTGGTTAAGCTTGCGCCGAGGCCCTAAGAGCTTCGCACGCTCCTCAGATACTTTCCTTGAAAGCTGTAAGTAAATCATTTCTGCACGCTTTTCTACGTGTGATGGTATGCCGAGCCTCTGCGAGACAGACTTAATGCATCTTAGAGCGTGCATTTCCATTACACGCCTAGAACTCATTTTGACGTAGAGATTAGCTCTTGCTATTCTCCACCCGCCTATGCTTCTTCCGATGAAAGACCCTTCCTCTAACCCATCCCAAGGGACGGGGCCCGAGATCTTTCTCTCAAAGACATCCCCAGAGTACTGAATCGGAGGATCGTGCACAAGACCGCATACTTCGCACACGTAAGTGTTATCCTCGTTTAGTATTAACCGTCCGCCACATTCTCTGCACGTATACACGCGCTTCCACCCTTCAACGCCGCTCGCAGCAAGCTTATGAAAAGTGAAGGGGGAAAGTGGGGGGAGGGGGAGGCGTAGAGGGCTTGCTGCAGACT
>CAZPLI010000001.1:40525-46549 GCA_964587325.1 uncultured Thermofilaceae archaeon
AAAGTTTTTAAGCTCGAGAGGGGGAGTGGGAAAAGGGAAGGGCCCGTAGCTCAGTTAGGTAGAGCGCCCGGCTCTTAACCGGGTGGACCCGCGACGGCCTAACGCGCGGGGCCCAATCCCGGGTTCGAGTCCCGGCGGGCCCGCCAGGCTTCGTCAGTATTTCTGCTCAGAAATCTTAGGAGCTAGGTATTAATTGTAAAATAAAAGTAAAGAGAAGGGTTCTTCATATGCACATTGTGCTCACATTTACATGGCCGCAATCGATAAGAGAGAACTCTGTTTGTCTATCCCAACACTGGGGGGAGCCCCTCTACCTGTGTGTAAAAGAGGACATAGGACCTCTACTCTTAGTTAGTGCTCTAGTAGCAGATGGTTGGATTGAGAAATCAGAGGAGAACGTTCTGCTTAAGGCAGAGACACGCAATGTGCCAGAAGCAGCAGCTTACGCTCCAAGGAGCTGGAAGAGGCTTCTTTATCTCTCATGGATGTGCCAAGAAACAGCGCCAGGAAGAGAAATGTTCATCCCTAGCCCCAACTTGGCTGCGCCTGCTATCCTATCACTGCCTAGCAGGGTCAGCACTGTCTATGTAGAGGCCGAGGGCGCGGATCTGAGACTAGTAACTGTGGCAGGAGAACTTGCAGGACTAAATGAACTATTTCTAATATTCAGAGATAAGCCGCAGTGGTTAGGAGCAGACAACATTATGCTCTCAAGCAGACTTAGCTCGCTCTCGTACTTTAAGTCTGCGAATCTTCTCACGAAAGACATTCGTAGGGAATTATCACCGCTAGCTGTAAGTTCCTCAACAATACGATTCGAGACTTTCAGAACTCACAAGGGTCCGCGACCAGTGCTACGTAGGCGTAAATTAAACCTCCTCCGCTTAGCCTTTAAGAGTCAGAAAAAGGTCAGTAAAATACTCGGTCTCCTAGAAGAGCTCAAAGAGAGCGGCGGGGCTGCCGAGGAGAGAGCACTTATTGACTGGCTCTCGAGTGTTAGCTTACAGCTTAAAGACTACTTAGAGCTAGTAGAGTACGGATACTTGGAAAGAAGACCTACACCTGGAGGCATGATAGTATCTCTCACAGAGAAGGGACTCTTTGCGCTGGTGGTCTCCGATGAGAAAGAGAAGGGAGACGCGGGACAATAACCTAGCAAAGTTAGCCTGGGCAGTGGTTCACGGTAGGGCTCCGCCGAGGTACGAGTCCCTAGTAAAAGCCGTGACAGAACTTAGAGCGTTTTTCCCGAATAAACCTGACTCTTGGGTATACCGTGCCGTCTACAGGTGTCTGCTTGGCGTTAAGCGTGTCGGAGAAAAGCATTGGCTAGTCAGAGGTTCGAAGAAACTAAGGGACGCGTACCCTTACTACAACGTGTGGCTCAGAGAAGGGCGCTATCATTGCGATTGTCATTACAGGGCTTGGGGCAGGAAAAGACGCAAAGATGTATGCACACATGTAGCAGCAGTAATCCTACATAGAAGACAAAAAATGATCAGCGAGTACGTCTAAGGGGAGATAGTGAAGAGATGGCCAGCTCTTTCCATTCCTTTACTTCCTTCGTTCCGTTTGATGTTATGAGATAGGCCCGAGGCCCTACGCAGAATACTAACTCGACTAGAAGACTATACAATGCTACCTGTACTTCCTCAGCCTTACCAGTTTCGGGATAACTCTTGTACTCTATAACCGCTATAGGCACGCCGTTCTCAAACACTACTTGATCTGCCACGCCGTATAGCCAGCCCCACCTAAATCGCCACGCTAGCGGGAGAGGGCACGCCCACACGGGCTCGTAGGCTGCAGCGTAGGGGTCTAGACTCCAGATCTTGGAGTGGTAACGGCGTCCGTAGCCCGCCCCTTTGCCTCGTCCCTTAGAGAACCTCCCAGCTATCTCGCTGACACTCACCGCGTCTCTAGCACTCCTCGCCTCCTCGTATAGTCTCAATGCTCGATCTATCAGCTTAAGAACATTAGTCTTCTTCAATGTCCTTCACTCCCTCCTCGGTAATACGAAACTCTGCCGTAGCCCCCCGAGGCAAATAGGGGCTATCCAGCACCTGTATCACGTGCCTGTCTCCCGCCTTTCTCAAGAGGAACCTGTGTGTAGAGGCATGCGCGATAATGTTGCCGCCTGCGGGTATTTTGATAGCTGCCATGCCGGGAATAGGCTGAGTCAACACTTGGTTAGTGATAACTATGTAAAGTGGTGAGTAAGCCCTACCCAGTCTTTTCAACCAGTCTAGGACGTAGTTCAGTCTCTGCTGTCGCCGAGCTAAGAACTCACGCCCCCTGAACTGGGCTCTATACAGCGCTATCACACTATCAATAATCACTAGTTTGACATTACTTTCTTCAATAAGCCTAGGAGCATGCTCCCTCACAGCTTCCTCTAAGGCCACAACAGTCTCACACCTGGATACTAGGATCCCTTTCAATGCCTCCTCTGGTTTAAGGCCCAACCTTACAGCTACTGCTTTGACTCTTTGAGGACTAAAGGTACCCTCAGTGTCCACATAATAGGCTTTGCCCTTCAGCTCATCATCAAAAACTTGGACCGCTACAGCGAGCTGGTGGCAGAGCTGAGTCTTACCAGCCCCAAACTCGCCAGCAAGCTCATATATTGAGCCTGGCTCCAGCCCGCCACCCAGAAGCTCGTCTAAACTCCTAACCCCCGTGGGCAACCTAGGAGTCCCTTCAATAGCCTCCTCGTACTCGAGTGCTGAGACGGGTGCACTAGACAGGCCCAGAGCCTCCCTTGCGGCCCTGATTATGCGCGCAGCCCGAATAGGGTCGATACCAACCATTTCCTCAAGCTCCTCGGGATTCATTACAGCAAGCTGTCTAACACTATACACGCCAGCAGCACGGAGCCGAGCAGCCGTTACACGTCCCACACTCTTAAGATCTTCAAGCCTCAAGTCTTACGCCTCTCCACAGTTTCCCCTCATAAGCGGTAAAATAAGCCCACAGCGCATGTGCATGCACACACTACTCCCATTAAGCCCGTCCCAGCAAACATAACTGCTGTACCAAACGACACAAAAAGGTGTATGGAAACTCGGTTAAGCCTTCGGAAGGTAACTTTAGCCCAAGCTACGCCTTTAAGCACTTAAGCTTGTGTGCTAAGAAAGCTCTAGTAAGGGCCTCGCACTGACCAATCATTATTTTATAATTTTAAATGTAGATTGTTATGTCCACGCTATTGAGAATCTCTTTCACTCGGGATCTAATAGTCGTATCAGAAGCTCTGGCTATTTTGGCTAGCTCTTTACGCTCGCATTTCACTCCTAGGAGCTTAGCCGCGATGTATACGATCGCAGCAGCGGTAATTCTCGCAGGCTTACCTTGAACTATGCTTGTCTTCTCAATTCCATTAAGGATCGATTTAGATACCATTATCACCTTCGTGCCTAGCCCCTGTCTGTTCACAATGCCCTTAATGTAGTCCAAGCAGCGTGAGGGTGTTATATTCTCTGTGATTACACCTCTCTCGTGGAAAAGTCTGTACAGACTCAGCATTCGATCTCTTCTTACACCTAAAGCCTCTGCGATCTCAGCAGGTGTCTTAGGAACACCGTACTTTTTTGATGCATGATAGAGGGCTGCGGCTACTAAGAGTTTTATCGATCTGCCTCGGGCTAGGTCCCTATCTAACGCTATTCTAACTATGCGTAACGCCTCATGGCGTACTGGCTCGGGTAAGCCTAACCTTAAAGCAGCGGAGGATATCTCCGCATCGGCGCTACTTAGTGACCTATCGCGAGGAGGTGATAGCCTAGTGTTCATACTCTGCATATGAAGTGCTCTAACTAACTCTTCAGGTGACAGCTTCCTGCCGTGAGCATCCTTTCGCCCACTAATGGTAGTCGTTCTTATGCCCCCCTGGTAACGCGTCGGATTAATAGGATATGCCCTAGCGCGAGCGACATGCTGCTCGTAAGTGTACTCCCTCCACTCAGGTCCTAAGTCAATGAGAGACGTGGTTAAAACCTCCCCACACCTAGCGCAACGGTAACCTTCGGGAGTTTTTACTATGTCCTTACTACCACAGTGAGTACATACTAACTCTTCCACCTTCTCCTCCCCCTCCTACCCGCAGTTTCGACATAGAGGACCTTACCTACGTAGCTCTCCAATCTCAGCGCCTTCGACGACGGCCTTATAGACACATAGGGTGAAGACACTGGTCCCATAATGTCGTAAACTTCCCCCACTAGCGCCAACCTATCGTCGTATACTCTCGACCCTAGCGGTGGGGCAAAGCTTGCCCTTACTACGAGTTTTCCACTCCTCGTAACCGTAACTACGCGACCTAAAGCCCTCATTCTACACGCCAGACGTCGGGGGAGGTTTAATACCTAACTGTGGATTCCAAAAGTTTCTTTAAACTTAATTTTTGAAAAGAGATTACTCAGGCCAACTTCATTCATATCGCGACATTTAAGAAAAGAGACATAAATGAGACAATCGAGGAGGTGTTATGCCGCGTAAGATTGAGGACATCGAGGACATCATAGCTAAGAAGTTGCCTAAGCCGAAGTATAAGAGAATAAAGGACAGCAGGCTCTTCGAGGTAGTAGAAGAAGTCTTTGACTACCCCACGCTTATGGCGCTTTATGACTTGATAAACAAGGGAATCATAGAGACCATATATGGCGTTGTAGCATCCGGTAAAGAAGCCAGAATATACTGGGCTGAGGATCCTGAAGGTAATGATCTAGCAGTCAAAATATTCCTTGTCTCAACAGCTGAGTTCCGTAGAGGCAGATTAAAGTACATAGAAGGTGACCCGCGGTTTAAACGCGTGGGTAGGAAAATCCGAGACATTGTTAGAGCGTGGTGCTCTAAGGAATTTAGGAACTTGAAGCGAGCATACGAGGTTGGAGTAAGAGTCCCGAGACCAATAGCGTTTAAAGACAATGTGCTAGTCATGGAGTTCATAAGCGGAGGTGAAAGAGGAGTCCCTGCGCCTGCAATAAAGGACTACCCTCCCGAAGACCCCGAAGAGGCTTACCTCACTATTCGACGCTACATAGAGACCTTATACTTAGAAGGAGACCTTGTACACGCAGATCTCTCTGAGTACAACATTCTCAACACAGGATCAGAACTCGTGATAATAGACTGGGGATCAGCTGTCCATGTAAGGCACCCTCATGCTGAGGAGTTCTTAAGACACGACATATACACAGTTTTTAGATACTTTGACCGTTTAGGAGTTGAGACAGACGACCCCGAAGAATTCTTTAAAACTCTTCTAAGGAAGAAGCTGGATATTTCCCGAGCCTGATGATATTCCATTAGGGGCAGTTCTGGACGTTACTCTAAGTAAGCCTTTAGAGACTCTAGAAGACCCATTTTGTCTAGTTTCTGAACCTCAGAGGACGAATACCTGTAAATTATATCGCCTCGCTTATCGTACTGGAATTCCCAGGGTGCGACTAGCACTATGTCTCCCACACGCATCCACATTCTCTTTCTTAGCCTGCCCGGAATTCTACATAATCTAGTCTTTCCGTCTGCACACAATACTCGTGCCCTATCGTAGCCTAGGAACTCCTCTATTATACCGAGCATTGTAGCCTCGTCTGGCAGGGGGATCTCCTTCGATTCCTCCTTATCCTTTCTTTTCTTCTTTTTCCTAGCCAACTAGCGTTTCACCCAGCTTACTGCTTCGTAATGTCACTCATAAGCCCTTACCTGAGCCTTCGACCGGTGGGCGCCGCTAGCTGCGCGTACAGTACTCTACGCTTATAGCTCCTGCGGTTTCTGCGTCCAGGTGGCAGGTTCTTCTTAGGCTGTTTAGGTATTTTAGGCGTTGCCTGCCTTACCTTACCAGCCTTTGTTAACGATCCGTGGGACGGCATTCTCTACACCAGCTCTACCCTCACTCTCGCACTTTTAAAGCTTGGCGCCTAAGTCCTCGATGGAAAACCTTTATCCCTCCTAGTAAGATATCAACGTGAGCGGGGGTGCCCGAGCCGGACAAAGGGGGCGGACTTAAGATCCGCTGGCGAAGGC
>CAZPLI010000002.1:0-41245 GCA_964587325.1 uncultured Thermofilaceae archaeon
CCCCGGCCGGGATTCGAACCCGGGCTCTGCGGCTCGAAAGGCCGCCATCCTTTAGGCCCGCGCGTTGACCTGGCTAGACGACCGGGGCCTTCACATCAATAATTCTCATTGCTTTAAAAAGCTGACGAGCCCTATCACGGAGTAGGGCAATGTATTTTACATGCCAGCGTGGCGTGGTCAGTGGGGATGACGTAGGTTTCGCGCCCTGAGTGGTGAAGAGGGGTCCCTTGTGAGACTGACCCGCGAGCCTGACCGTACTAAGACGGCTATTGAACGGCTCAAGGTCATCTCGGCGCGGCTATACTGGTGCCCTCGCTGCAACGTACCTTTGCTCGAGAGCCAGTGTGGCTTATGTGGAGGCGACGCCTTAAGCGTACATATCACGCCCCCCGGAGATGCTAGGCCAGCCTTTACTGGAGACCTCAAAAGACTGAGAGGAGCCCTTGCAGAGTACTTTCGTGACAAGTATGCTGTGGAGAAGTTCTTACCTCGACGTAAGCTAGTGCTCTTAAATAAGATACAGTACCCCGATGCAGCGGATGAGGTGATTGTTGACGGGCAGATAGTAGGGCATCTATTTTATGACCTCTTTGAAAGAAAATGGAGATTTAAGCCGCTATATGCTGGTGTAGCTCAAATAGTAGAGGAAGAGTTAGCACCCTTCGCGATTGTTAGCTTACCCAAGATTACTAGGAATTACGTAATAAAACGGTCAAAAATTACTAAAGAAGAGGTTATTTGGGAGAAAGGTCGGTTCGTCGCGATCGAGCTAGAAAGCAAAACTATGCAAGGTGTAGCGGAGGTCGTTAGAGGCAAGAGGCTTAGGGTAATTAAGGCCTGGCCCTGGAAAAGAAGACTCAAGCTTAAGGGCGAGCCTACGTGGGCTGACGTCGTTCGAGCTAACTCTCGACGCTTAGACAAACTAGAGAAAGAGGCTATTGAGTTCATCAGAGACCTTGTGGAGAAGTACAAACTCCCCGTGTTCGTCTCGTTTTCTGGGGGTAAAGACAGTCTAGTGACATTTAGGCTTGCAGAAAAAGCACTTGGCTACAAACCCGACATACTATTCAACGATACCGGGCTTGAGCTACCTGAAACTGTGAGGTATGTACGGGAGTTTGCGCGCAGGGAAGGTGTACGCCTACTCGTGGCTAGCGCGGGCGACGCTTTCTGGAGGGGCCTGCAGGTCCTAGGCCCACCTGCACGAGACTATAGGTGGTGCTGTAAGGTTGCCAAGCTCATTCCTATAGCCAGAGCTGTAAGGCGGGCCTACCCGCATGGCGCTTTGTCTCTCGTAGGGCAGAGGAAGTACGAATCAGCTCTAAGAGCTGTTTCTCCCAGGATATGGAGGAATATATGGATTCCCGGCACAGTGTCTGCGTCACCTATACATGACTGGACGGCGCTCGACGTATGGCTATACATTTTACGTGAGAAGCTACTCGTGAATCCGCTCTACTACATGGGATTCGACAGATTGGGCTGCTGGCTCTGTCCAGCGAGTGAGATTGCTGAGCTCGAGACGGTGAGAGAAATTCACCCAGAGCTGTGGAGTAAGTGGGAAGGCTATTTGTTCGACTATGCTGATAAGAGAGGCTATCCTCGAGAATGGGTGGTCTTAGGACTGTGGAGGTGGTTAAAACTTCCAGGGGATATAGTGCGTGTGGCTAAGCGGTTAAGAGTTAACCTGGACTATAGAGAGAAACGTAGCTTAATAGTAGACGTGTCACGCAGAGACTCGCATATCATCGCGACTGTGAGCGGGATCGAGGAGCTCGAAAAGCGTGTCAGCTCTCTCGTACACATACTTGGAGCCGTTAATGTGCGTGTAAAAGGAGAGAACGTAATCTTTGAGGGCGATGTATCCGAGCAGCAGGTACGTGTGCTAATAATGCGTGCAGCGTACTGTGTACAGTGCGGAGCCTGCGAGCTCAGATGTCCTACCGGTGCTATAAAGGTAGGCAAATACCCAGTGGTTGACCCAGAGAAATGTACTCGGTGTAGACTATGCAACTTAGCGTGCCCTATTGCGGTCTTTAGCGCCAAGACTGAGCCCTCTTAAAGAGAGACCAGTGGGAACGAATATACGACGGGAATCCGCGTGACACAAGGGCTATGAGGACAAACTCTCGCACGGAAGGGTGACAGAGCGAGCAGCCACTGAGCCCCGCTGTTTCGCTAGGTTTTTCTCGGAGCACTAGGACTAGTAAGGGCGGTCAACGTGACACTGTGGGAATTACGCTGTGAGGTATGTGGTAACATTAGGTTCCTCGACCTAGGATTTGACCTAACAGAAATGAAGAGAGTATACGTGTACTGTGAAGTTTGTGGTAGAAACACTTTCCATACAGTCTTAGGGCCGCGAGAGAGGGAGTAAGCGCATGGGAAGAACAGTAATTCTGGCCTCTTCCTCGCATGCGCGAAGGGAATTGCTCCAGAGATACTTAGGGGGAACACTCAATGTATACATTCCTCATGGAGAGATCGAAGCTCCACGGTCTGCGAGTTTTAAGAAGGCCTGTAAGCACGCTATCATAGCAGCACTCGCGAAAGCTCTGAGTACTGTTGAGAGTAGACGGGTGAAGGCTAATTACATTGTTGCTGCCGATACGCTAGTATATATTGACGGCAAAGTCCTCGGTAAGCCCCGTACCGAGGATGAAGCACGAAATTACCTTCTGCTTCTCAGAGGAAAATGGCACTTAGTCATAACAGGCCTGGCGGTCTTAGGTATAGCCAAACGGGCCGTGGCGCTAGACTATGTAGTAACACACGTGAAGATGAGAAATTACAATGATGCAGAGCTTGAGGCCTACTTAGCATCGGGAGAATGGCGTGGCAAGGCGGGAGGTTACGCTATACAGGGGCGTGGCGCGCTCCTAGTCGAGGCAATTGCAGGTTGCTTCTATAATGTTATAGGACTACCGTTATCAAGGCTTTACGAACTAGTGGTTAAGTCAGGGCTCGGTTTTGAGGAGTGGTGGGACAGGTCTATCAGCTCAGAAGACTAGCTTTTCAGGAACTTGTCTATAAATTCCTCGAAAGAGTATTCGTCACCTACTTCAGCTTTAAGCCGCTCGACATAGTAGATTAATCTCCCTTCGTCTACCGGCTCAAGGCTGCTACTCCTCTCACGGGCTAGTCTGTTGAGTATTTCAATCATTTCTGAAATCAGAGTTGACCTTCTTCTTGCGATCTGCTTTTTAAGCTTAAAATATGTAGTTCTGTCAATTTCTCCTCTGACAAATCCAATATCTGTCTCTATTCCCGCACTATCAAGAGCATTGAGTTCCTTTACTATTTTCTCTAGTTTCTCTATATATTGACTACTAATGTTACTTTTACGTCCTGTGTGGCGGGGCTTTCTCACGATCTTACTTGTGCTTACTTTCGCTATTAAGCGCCCATCTACGATACTTACATCCTTAGGCCTCAGCTTTATGAGCTGCCCACTGCTAGTTTCAATGTGGAGTTCCTTAGCTTTCCAGTCACTCCGCTTTAATACTATGCGTTTAATCACTCCGAGTAGCTCCCCCTCCGACGAGTATACGGGTAGCTTCAGAAGTTTAGCAAAGAACTCCTTTCCCCTAACCTTATCTAGCCGCTTAGTCACTACACTCCCCACAATGCCTATCTAGTGAAGAGGTTTAAGCTCCAAACATAGTCCGCGCGCTCAATACCTCTGTAGAGTAGCAGTAATGTGCCTGCACTGTGCGAAGGATTTTCTAAAGGCGTCTGCGGAGGTCTCTCCGGTGATTGGGATGGAGGAGGCTCTTACCGAATGTCTACAAAGCATGATAAGAGTACTTAGGTTTTCTAGTTCATTTACTAAGCGAGACGAGAAAGAATTGAAGAAAATTCTTAAGAAGCTTGAGCCTGGCGACCTAACTTACCTTGCTAACCTTTTCGACGAACTATATGAGGAGATAAGGGCAAGAATTGAGGAGACTTGTCAAGCGTCAGAGAGGGGGCTAGCAGGGGAGTGATCGCTCATCGCTCGCCTACCGTGAGGCACATCATCCGCCGAGAGACTCGAGATACCTAGGGGATTTAAGCATTGTTAAGCGTTGACTCGCTGAGAGTATGAGTCCCAGTTCTCGAGTATCTCTGACACTTTCTTTGGCAAATCCTCTATCTTCACTCTAATCTGCTCCCTGGTATCTCGGAACCTTATAGTCACCGTACCATCCTCTAGTGTCTGCCCATCTATCGTTACGCCCAGCGGGACTCCCGCTTCGTCGGCCCTAGCATATCGTCTACCTATGCTGCCCTTTTCATCGTACAAGACAGTGAATTTGTCTTTTAGCATTAGATAGATCTCTCGGGCTTTCTTAACGAAGGGTTCCTTTGTGACTAGGGGGTAAACACCGACCTTTATTGGGGCTACACGAGCATGTAGGGACAGGACTCTCCTCCCCTCTATGATCCTATAAGCGTCAGTTAGCAGGGCTAGGATTACTCGGTCAAGACCGAAGGACGGCTCGATAACATAGGGAATTACCTTTTCATCACCGTCGTATATGCTCAGGTCCTTACCACTGAACTCCTGGTGCCGCTTCAGGTCGTAGTCTGTTCTGTTCGATATGCCTTCGATCTCTTTCCAGCCCATAAAGGGGAAGAAGTACTCTACGTCGAACGTCTGTATAGCGTAATGGGCGAGCTCGGTCTTAACATGCTCTCTCACTCTCAGTCTCTCCTTCCTAAGCCCTATTCTCCACAGCCACTTTAGTGATTCTCCTATCCAGTAGGCGTGCCATTTGGTAGTTATTAATCCAGAGTCGAAGGCCTCCTCGAGAGTCATTGTTTTAGCCTCCTTCTCTCCTCTCTCTTGCATCTCAGCACTCAGAATGTTAATCTCGAGCCCCCTGACTTCATCCCAGAAGGGGCAGTCATTCATCTTCTTTGGATTCACAAAGTACTCAATTTCCATCTGTTCAAATTCTCTCGCGCGGAACGTAAAGTTCCGGGGTGAGATCTCGTTCCTGAAGGCTTTACCGACTTGAGCGACCCCGAAGGGGAGCTTAAGCCTTGCAGTTATGTGTATGTCCTTGAAGTTCGTGAATATGAGCTGGGCGGTCTCCGGTCGTAGGTACGCCAGATTAGCCTTAGTCTGCTTGGGTCCTACATACGTCGTGAACATTAGGTTGAAGGGTACGGGGTCTGAAAGCTCGCCGCCACACTTAGGACATTTTACGTTGTGCTCTTTAAGCATCCTAGACAAGTACTCTGCGGTTAACTCCTTCACCTCTACACCGTAGTCCTCAAGCAAGTGGTCTGCGCGATACTCAGCGCCGCACTTAGTACACGTGACAAGGTAGTCTATGAAGGACTCGACGTGACCGCTCGCCTCCCAGGTCCTCGGGTGGGTTATTATGCTACCATGTATCCCCACTATGTCGTCGCGGCGGCGCACGAAGTAGTACCACCAATCGCTGAGCACCTCTAGTCTCATCTCAGCGCCTAAAGGGCCGTAGTCAAAGAAGCCAGCTATGCCGCCGTATATCCTTCCCGAGGGGAACACGAAGCCTCTACTTATACAGAGCCTAGTTAGTTCCTCTAGCGTCGGCCCCTCCAATACTCCTCACCGCCGCGCGCCTAGCCGCTAGATGACAGGGGAACCTTAAATCGGTTAACCCTTCTAAGGTGCAAAGGGTTTAATGGGACCCATTAGCCCCTAATCTACAGATGATGTATTTGCCGAGTGCTGAACAGTGATGAACCATTCATGAACTGATTTCTTTCCTTATAGGTAGCTATACGCGTGGTTGGTACTCACGTGGCTTTATCCATTGTTAGACTACCCTGTTTGGCATTTCTTTGCCTTCAAGGAATCCCTTAATAGTCTTGATTGTGGTGTCAAGTATTCTCTGTACGGCCTCCCAAGTGTTATAAGCTATGTGTGGAGTGAGAATAACGTTAGGGTACTTCATTAGTAAGTGTACCTCGAGCCCCTTCCTAAGCTCCTCAGGAGAGAAGCTTCTTGAGCCATGGACTATGTCGTTTTCCTCTCTAAGCACCCACTCGCCCTCTACTACGTCGAGAGCTGCACCTCCTACAATACCGGCTTCTAAAGCCTCTATTAGGGCCTCGGTCTCTATTAGACCGCCTCTGGCCGTGTTGACTATTATTGCTCCTTTCTTTACTTTCTTAATGTTATTCCTGTTTATCAAGTGGTGTGTCTGAGGAGTGTAGGGGACGTGAAGCGTTATTGTATCGGAGGAGGAGAGCAGCGTATCTAAGTCGACGTAGCGTACACCGTAGCGCGTCTTAAGCTCCTCGTTTTCGCGTATATCGTAAGCGAGTATTTTCATTCCGAAGGCATGTGCGAGCTTTGCCACGTAGCTGCCTATCCTGCCGGTACCTATGATGCCTATAGTTTTACCGGCCAGCTCGTGTCCTCTCACTTCGGTGACTGTAAAGCGGGGCTGCTGAAGGGCTCTCTCGACGTCTTTGATTCTCCTCATGAGCATGAGGATAAGTAGCATGATAAACTCGGCTACTGTTGATGTTCCATAGGCTGGAACGTTAAAAACAGCTATACCTCGATTACGGCAAGCATTAGTATCTATGTGATCAAAGCCTGTCGATCTAGTAACGATAGCCCTGAGTTTAGGTAGCCTGCTAAGGACTTCTTCATCTATTCTCGAATAAATGAACACGCTTAACACGTCCACGTCTTTAAGCTCCTTAAGATACTCGGGAGTAAGGGGGTTCCTCTCAAGTATGAGGTCATGGTCTCCTAATTCTCTTTTAATGTACGGTTCCTCCCAACCTTCTAACTCAAAGAATGCTATTCGCGCCACATAGCATATATGAAGAGTGTGGTTATTAAGTTACTCTTTCAACGCACCATTAAGACTGGAAGATGCTTGTAAAGCGAGTACGATTCATGTGATTCTTAGATCTTTTACGTCAATTAATATTTTAACTGCTTCTCGAGTTCAATCTCGTATTCCTTCCCTTGCTCACCGGAGGTTTTCTACTTTATTTTATACTTTATTTTATTCTCTATTAATGCTATGCCTGGGTTCTCTACCGATTTCTTAGTGCTCTCTTTCCTGCAAAGAGCCGCGTCTCTGCAAAGTCAAGATGAAACTGCGATGTATTTTATGACTGTAAAAGGTTTAGCGTGCTATAAGATCCTCCTCCCTTGAACGGTCATTATCATACGTTACAATAATGTCTCGCGGTTATAGCTCGACCAATACACCTTGTTCTTCTTGCGCATGCAGTAAGCTTAACATTTGTCTCTTACCTGCAAGCCCGAGAAAACGAAATTAGGGTGTGATTAGGTCATATTAGATCGGGGGCTTATGGCTAGTAGGAGAGGACCTGGTAGGGCTCGAGGGTTGGACATAGAGTCTCTTCCTTATAAGATCCGGGTATACATGAATAATCAGGTGCTTATTCCTGCTAAACTTGTAAGGAAACTAGGAATCGAGAATTCTGAGTACGCACGCGTAGTTATAAAGTATGGGGGGCACTCCGAGACACTCGTCGTTAAGCTCCTTAGGACGCGTAATACCTTCTCAAGGCAGTTTACCATCCCGAAGAGTGTAAGAGAGAAACTAGGGATAGAACCCGGATGTGAAGTAGAGGTAGTATCGGTCGAGCCTTATTCTCCTGGGTCTGGCGACTAAATGAGTCTCCGTAAGAGAGGAAGCCGGGGGCTCTTGGACTTACTGTGTATATACGTAGAGGGGACGATGGCGAGGCGATTATTGAGAGCCGCAACAGTTAACCTGGAGGCTGAGGTTGTTCTCTAGGCCCAGATGAGGATGGGTTCAAAGCGCCGAGTAATGTGGAGGCCGCTACACCCTGATGGGCCATTAACCCCTGTTGCACTAATACTTGTGTCGTACTCGGTGGTTACCAACGGTTAGTGATGTAAGGTCACAATATCATTTCCGGCGTGTTCTCTGCGGAGGTATCGCGAATGGAACGGGAAGGCAACGCGCTAGATAGGTTGGCCAGTGAGTTTAAAGAGCTCTACGAGAAATACAGCGAAGCGCTTGAGAGCAGAGACTTGGACCGTGCGCTGGAGATAGGAGTTGAAATTATGGAGGATCTTCTTGAGGCTGCTCAGAGCGTGGTCCTGCCAGCCATAGTCAACCCTCGAGTGAGGGAAATTGCGGTGAACATTCTAGGCCACCACGAAAGAGCCCTCGCATATGTTAAGGGTGCCAGAGAAGCTGTCAGAGACGCCCCTTCCGAGTACACAGTGAAGGCTAAGGAGAGGGCGGCTGAAACTCTCTCTGCGGGCATAAACAGTTTGTTCGGCTTTATACTAGGCGTACTAGTTGCTCTCACAGACCTCGAGCTCACGTCAATGCCCTTAGAGGGAGGCTATCCCTCAAGGAGCCCTAATGACGTGCCCAGAGTCTTATGAATCTAAGGTCAACCTACTTTGCGAGGTTCTATGAAGTCCTTAGGCGCTGCGTCAAAAGGTTCGAGGTATTTTCTTAAGACCTTAGGTATTTCCACCCTACCCTCGGGGTCCTGGAAGTTCTCTATGATCGCAGTGATTGTTCTCTGAGTAGCTATAGCAGTGGAGTTCAGTGTGTGTACATAACCTTCTGCCGGCGCGCCTCTAGCTTTTGCATAGCGTATTTTTAGGCGATAACTCTGCCAGTCAGTACAGTTACTGCACGAGACCATCTCTCTATATTTCCCTTGAGCGGGCATCCAAGCCTCTAAGTCATATTTTTTCGCTGCCACGACACCTAGGTCGCCCGTGCATATGTTGACTACTCTATAGGGAATGCCCAAACCTTGCCAGAGCTCCTCAGCATTCCTGATCAGCTCCTCATGCCACTTCCACGACTCGTCAGGGTGGCTGAACACGAACTGCTCGACCTTGTTGAACTGGTGTACTCTAAATATACCTTTAGTGTCCTTACCGTGCGCACCGGCCTCTTTCCTAAAACAGGGGCTAATTCCAGCATATAGCAGGGGGAGTTCGCCTTCGGGTATGACTTCGCCCATATGTAGTGCAGCTATTGGGTGCTCAGCAGTGCCTATTAGGTAGAGATCCTCTCCCTCTATCTTGTATATCATGTCTCGGAAGTCCTCGAAACTTATCACGCCCTCTAGGACCCGTCTTCTAAGCATGAAGGGAGGCTCTACCACCTTGAAGCCCTTTCGTGACAGATAATCTAAGGCGTATAGTAGTAAGGCTAGGTCGAGCCAGACTAGGTCGTCAAAGAGGTAATAGAACCTAGCGCCTGCTGCCTTAGCAGCTCTCTCAATGTCGGCATAGCCTAGCATCACTACGGCATCAGCGTGTCCTAGCGGCTTGTAGTCTATGACTTCGTAATCGACATCAAATCCTTTAGTTTGTTCAAGAAACGAATCTAAGTAGCCTTTCCAGACCCTAGGCTTCCCCCAGAAGCGTATTGGCACATTGTCGTTCTCATCTCGTCCCACGGGAACAGATTCGTGTACTACGTTAGGTATGCTTAAGAGAACACGTTCCCTTTCCTCCTCGACTCTTTTTAGCTCTGCCTCCTTCTCTCTTAGGATTCTCCTGAGCTCCCTAGCTTCCCTTATGGCTGCTTCTCTCTCGTTACCGGTTAGTTTAGGAATTGAAGCGGCGACCACATTTAATCGGTGCCTTAGCTCGTCTATCTCCCTTTTCAGTTTTCTCCACTTTAAGTCTAACTCGACTGCTAGGTCGACTATCTTCTCGTCGAGCCCTCTCCTTCTTTGAGACCACTTCAGCTTCTCTGGGTCGTTCCTAACGTAGTACAGTATACTCCATATAGCCGGCATTGTACCGCCTTAGAGTCTCCTAATCAACGCGGCTTAATTCCTTGCGCTTTTGGTCTCACAGCGGAGGTGGCTCCTCTCTATCCCCCTTCCTATACCTTTCAAGCCATTTCTCGAATTCCTCGCCAGGAGGCGAATACTCGTATAGCTCTCTCCTATAAGCTTCAAGGAGCACCTCGTCTCTACCGGCTAGGGATGCGTAAGTCAGCACGCGAGCTGCAGTCTCTCCGAGAGGTTCGCGCCATTCAGGGTCCCTAAGGAGGTGGTGACCGGTTACAACAGGGCACTTTAGTAGAAGTTCCTTAAGGTTCTTGATGCCTTTCTCTACATCCTCTTGTGAAACCTTCTTGCCAGCGAGATAAAGCGGGGGACCGCCGATCACTAGTAAGCCTTCACCGCCTACTCTAAGCATCCTGAGGAGTTTCTTCGAGATAGGTCCCTGGACGTCCGGTGCAAAGATTACTCGCTCGCCGCGAGTTTCCAGTGCAAATATGGCTACAAACCCCAAACGTGAGCCTTCAGGACCATGAGGGCCTAGGCCTATGCACCGGAGCTTAGTTTCTCCAAACTCAAGGATCGATCCTTCAGCGTACACGACCTTTTCTGCTAATGGCTCAACGGCTTTTAAGAAAGCGTGTGCCCGTCTTAGCTGATTGTAGTTAATGTTCTCTCGCGGGTGCTTGACTACAAGTATCTTCTCAGCGTACAGCTCTCTCTGAGTCTCGGGGCTTGTCCACTCTAGCCAGCTCTTATAGCCGGGTGTAAAGTGGTCTAGGTGATAGTGACTAATCGTTATGACGTCCGCTCTTCGAGCGTACTCTTGTATTCTTTCTCTTGCCTCCTTAGCTGCTTTGAGCTCGAGGGGGTGAGGAAACAGCCCGTACCTGCGGGGAGCAAGCGATACTCCCGCGTCAAAAAGCACTCTTACATCTGGAGTCTCAACGTACAGAGCCATTGATCTAACTCCTAGGCTCTCTTCGGCGAGGGGTACTAGGCGTATGTGCCTTAGCAGTCTCTTCATGTTACTCTCGCCTTAGCCTCAAACTGTTTTTCGTATCTCTCTCTAAGCTCTTTCAAGGTAGTTACCTCGTAAGGGTCTTTATCCCATCTTATGCGCGTAATTCTCGCAAACCGCAATGCAAAACCTGACTCGTAACGCGGGCTCTTCTGTATCTCGCTGTATGCGACTTCAACGACGATCTTAGGTACGACATAGACTACGTAGCCCTCCTCGCGCACCTTCAGTTCTAGCAAGCGCTTAGTCATTTCCTCGAACTCTTCGTCCGTCAACCCTTTGAACGTCTTACCCACCATTACAAAGCGACCCGTTTCCTCGTCGAGAACTGCCAAGTGATAGTCGCTTAACCAGCCTTCACGTCGTCCATGACCCCACTCAGCGGCTATTATCACGCAGTCTATGGTGTCAGCCTGTTTTATTTTGAACCACTTCTTCCCTCTATGCCCAGGCTCGTAGTTGCTATCTAGTCTCTTAGCCATCACACCCTCGTGTCCTTCAGCTATGGCTTTTCGGTAGAAGTCCTCGGCGTCCTTCAAGTTATCAACAATCCTTCTCTCTGCTAAGAGCTCAGAGGGTACTATGTCTGCTAAAGTTTCCCATCGCTTCTCGTATGGCTCGTCAACTAGAACACGGCTATTCAAGTAGAGAATGTCGAAAAGATAGAGCTTAAGAGGGATTTTTGCTAGGAATTTGTGCAAGTCCCGCTGCCTCCTCACTCGTTTAGCAATATCCTGAAACGGAACAGGCTTTCCGTCAACCATGCCCACAGCTTCGCCGTCAAGGACGAAGGAGTCGGCGCGTACAGTATCAGCTACCACGCGGACAATGTCAGGTACGCTTTGAGTTATCTCGCTCAGTCTACGCGTGAAAACTCTTATTTTGCCGCCTTTTCCATGTATCTGGACTCGTATGCCGTCATACTTGTATTCAAGGGCTGTTCGTCCCCCATGTTCGCGTAGAACTCGACCAAGGTCGTAGGCCATTTCTGCCATCATAGGTTTAACTGGCCTAAAGACTTCTAAGCGTACACTCTCCACGCCCTCCTTACTCTCTCTAAGCGCTATCTCTGCCAGTCGGCCCAGATCCCCAACAAACATGTAGGCTCTGCGTACAACATCCACAGGGCAGTTTGCCAGTTGAGCTATAGCCTCGAGAATCACGCCCTCGCTAGCACCTATGCGCATCTCTCCAAATATCGAGCGGAGGAGGTATTCGCGCCCATCCTGAGAAAGCTGAGAGAGTAAGGACCTGAATAGTGCCTCCTTTTTCCTTCGAGAACCCTCACCCTCTACTCTGGCTATCTTCTCTAGGAGGCGGTAAACGTCTAAGACTGTTGGCTCGGTATTCAACAAGAGGGCTTGACGACCCTTTAGAGTACGCAGCACCCTGTAGACAGTGGAAGGCCCTATCTCGAGTTTATAGTCGCTACCCGGAGGGAATGGTCTGCCCAATAATAATCTTACGAGAGGTCCCACTTCTTCTGGCTTCGTGTTTTTTAACATCTGGACTAGATAGACTACCTTCTGCTTCCTGCTCGAGGAAGACTCTATGAGTTTACAGTACTTGACAAAATCCGAGAACTTCAACTTTGAAGCCACCTCTCAAGACTTTCCTCCCGCGCTGTGACCGTTATCCGCGAAAGCCTATCCAGAATGGTCCTTATCCTTTTCTCGGAAAATCCGCGCTCACGTAAGAACTCAGCCAGTCCTCCCAAGTCAGGCCTTCTAGGCTCTATGGAGTACTTATCCGTCACAGGGGGGTTGAGGAAAATCTCTCGTATCTTATCGTAATTTTCGGGGAGTTGTTCCCTTATGTTGCGCGGAAGCCTTTCGAGCGAGCCGTAAGTCTTTATCAGTTTCAAGGCCCGCTTTGGGCCTATACCCTTAATGCCTTCGTTAAAGTCAGTGCCGACCAAGATTGCGAGGTCTACTAACTGCTGCCTCGTGATACGTAATCTAGACAGCACCTCGTTCAGCTCTATGATTTCAGGCTTTAAGGGGCGCACTATGCCCTTACTCGGTAGGTACTCCGTACCCGTTAGTGTGACGTAACGCACCAAGCGCGGGGCTCCATAGAGTAGTGAGTCGTAATCCTTGCTTCCTACAGCCCAGGAGTCGCCTCGTGAGACTATGTATGCTGCTTGCGCCTCTGCGTCATGGGGAGCTTGGATCCAGGGCACGCCCATTAGGTCAAGCATTCGTTTAGCATCCTCAACCATCTCTTTGGTTAAGCTCAGTGCTGCTACAGCCTTAGAGAACGCCGTTTCATAGTCTCCCCTAGCCAGTGCTTCTCTCCATTCCCTCAACGCTTTGCTTCTCTGGGCGCGTCGCCTTTCGAGCTCGCGTAGCTTAAGCGGGTGAGGAGGGCCGTCAAATACGAAAACAAACCTCATTCCGTACTCAACCATCAGTCTTGTTAACCGAAACGCCAGTCCTACTAGGTGCGACGTTATGCGCCCGTTAGGCGCTCTAAGAGGCTCACCGTCGGGTAGCCGGATAAGTGCTAGGAACTGGTAAAGCTCGACGTACGCGTCCACTGCAAGCATTTTGCCGCGCAGGTGGTCTAACGATACGATTCTCCTAGGTATTATAGGTGTGAGTATAGTGCCCATCTCGTTCAAGAATTGGAACATTACCGCTGTTTTTTAAACCAGTCTGTAAAGTAATATCATGAAATGAACCTACACGCCGTCCGCATTCCAATAGCAATCACAATAGTCATACTGGCCTCAGCTCTAGCAATGCCACAGCAAGTCGCAAAGCTTACAGTTTGCGTGCAAGGGGGTGCTGACTACTTGGTGGTGCACTCAGAGGATTTCGTAGTTGTCACTAGGCTTCGAGAGGGGTGTAGCTCAATTTACCTGCCCCCAGGAGTATACAGAGTCTTGGCACTTGCTGTAAGAGATGGAAATCTATTGATCAGTGGCACTAAGGTGAGTCTTTTTCACGACGCGAAAGTAGTCTTAGCTCTAAGTCGACCTAGTATGTGCGAAGTTCCTAAGCCTATTGATGTCGTCTTCATAGGAGGCTCACCGTACGCCATTGCTGACTGCGATGGAACGCTCACTCTAATCCCTCTTCATCATACGCAGGAAATGGGTGAGGCTGTACTAATGGGCGGTGAGAAAAGGGCTAGACCCCTAGTGCCAGCCGAGACCGGGCTGAGAGTCAGGAAGAGAGTTACGCCAGTTTATATACCCGTTCTAATCGCTATCCTGACTTCTGTGGCAGTATATGTCGTCGTGAAGCGAGCGGTGGGCGGCTAAAAATGTCGCGCGAGAGGAGGCTCGCGCCAACCGCGCTAAGAATCTATAGGTATATGGTTCTGAGGGGAGGATGGGTCGGGGTACGCGAGCTTCAGAGAGCTCTAGGTCTTTCTAGCCCGGGACTTGTCGCGTATCACTTAGCACGCCTAGTTGAAGAAGGTCTTGTCGAAAGAGGCGAAGGAGGCAAGTACAGGGTGAAGGCGTACGTTAGTGTCGGTGTATTAAGAGAGTTTGTTAGACTCGGCAGGCTTGTAGTGCCTCGTTACGCGTTCTATGCGACATTTATAGGAGTTCTCACACTGCTCTACGCGTTCCTTTATCCATGGTATGCTCTCAGCGAGCCAGGGTTAATAGGCCTGATACTTGGGGCTTTCTCTACGGCTAGCTTCATTTACGAGACAATGCGTGCTCTTCGCGAGCAGTAGGTGGTATCATGCCTGTGATCGATATCGAAGACCTTGACGCTGTCTTACGTAGTGAGGAGCGGGTGGTAGTCGACTTTACTGCCGAATGGTGTATTCCGTGCCGAGTCGTTGAGGACGTCATACTCCGTGTGATGCACGAGCTAGAGTCTAATGGCTTCAGAGTAGTCGTGTGCAAGGTGAACGTAGCAGAGCGCCCCGATCTTGCTGCACGCTATGGAGTGTTAGGTCTTCCCACAGTGCTAGTATTTATCCGTGGGCAGGAGGTCATGAGGCACGTAGGGGGCCCAGCAGGCTTAGAGAGTAAGCTACGATCGGCGCTGCTAGGTAAAGGGTGAGCTATATGCTGGGTCTCCCTAGGCGGGAGGCCTTTGCTGCCGGGTCTTTATTCAGAGTGAGGGGTCCTGCCAGGCTCCGCGTCGTTAGGGGTCTCGTGTACGCTATAGGGCTAAAGCTCCGTGAAGGCAACTCGCTTGTCGTGAGGAGCGACCGCGTGATATGCTGTGAAGCGCTGGAGGAGTCCAAGGTCGAGCTCGCTATTGGAGCAGGAGGAGGGCTGGAAGCGGCCAGCGAGGCGGAGGAGGTAATTCGCAAGTGGCGAGAGCTAGCAGAGAATATAATCGCGAATCATAGGCTAGTTGTAGTCGTAGGCGAAGTGGACAGTGGTAAGTCAACATTTTCTACTATTCTCCTCAATACAGCTGTAAGCAAGGGGCTTAAGGCAGCATTTCTCGACGAGGACGTAGGACAAAGCGATATAGCCTGGCCAGGAGTAGTGGGCTTAGCCTATACAGACAAGCCTGTATACTGGATTAGGGACCTAAAGCCTGAGTCGGTAGAGTTTGTAGGATCGACTTCTCCAGTAGGCAACGAAGTGGAAGTCATTACAGCCGTCGTGAGACTAATCAATGAGGCGCGTAGAAAGGCTGACTTTACAGTTGTTAACACTGACGGTTGGGTTAGCGGGACGAGAGCTATAAAGTTCAAAACATGCTTGGTGAGAGCGATAGCCCCCGATGCTGTCGTAGTGATGAAGGGGGACGGGGGAGCGGACGGACTCGCAAGAGCGTTACGCGTAATGGGGTATAGAGTAATTCATGCCTCTTCGCCACAAGCTAGAATGCGTAAGACCAAAGCTGCTAGGAAGAGCTACCGTGAGTCAGCCTTAGTCTCCCTACTAATGGGCTCACGTAAGCTAAGGATAGACCTAAAGCGGCTCCCCATAGTAAATCTCCCTATCGGAGGAGAAAGTAGGGACGAGTACTTAGAAACCAGGTTAGGAGAGTTAACAGGCCAGCGGGTCATAGTTTTCAGGGCAGGAGACCAAGCACTAATAGTAACCCGTGAGCGTGCTCAGGCCGAGGTCTTGAGAAGACTGTCAAGCCGCATTGAGGAATTAGTCGGTGTAAGGGAACTGCTTGTTATCTGTGAGGAAGATCTTAACGGGGCTTATGTAGGCCTTCATGGAGAACACGGTAGGCTCATATCATGTGGTGTGATACGTGGTGTGGACCTGAGGAGAATGACGCTACTAATAGAGGCACCCTTAGAGAGCTGTGAGAACATAAAGTACATGGTCCTCGGTAAGCTTCGTATAGCTCTCGATGGCAGCGAGGCAGGGTTCTTGAGGCTTCCACTATAAGGAGAAGCGAAAGAGACATTTAGAGACGCTGTCGTCCGCTAGCGAGGGACTCTGTGGACTCGTTGAGGAGGGCTATGCGGGAAATAGCTAACCATGTTCTTAGAGTCTCAGAACTGCTCAACGAAGAGGAGGTAGAGAGGTTATTAAGCATCCTAGTCCGCGCTAGGGAAGACGGCAAGAAGGTCCTAGTAGTAGGTGCTGGTCGTAGCGGTCTCGTAGCAAGAGCATTTGCGATGCGACTAATGCATTTGGGCTTTAACGTGTATGTGTTAGGAGAAACGATAACGCCGTCCATAAGCGATGGCGACGTGGTAATTGCTGTGTCGGGCTCTGGTAGGACCCAGGTTGTAGTTAGTGTGGCGGCAGCAGCCAAACGGGTGGGTGCGACTGTGGTAGCGATTACGTCTTACCCCTCGTCGCCGCTAGGCAGAGTAAGCAATTGTGTAGTAAGAGTGCCGGGAAGGACGAAAATAGCTGAGGAGACCGACTACTTCGCTAGGCAGGTCCTTGGAATTTACGAGCCTCTAGCGCCTCTCGGAACGCTCTTTGAAGACACGGTGATGGTATTCTTTGATGGGTTAATAGTAGAACTAATGGGAAGGCTTGGAATAACGGAGGAGGAAATGAGAAAAAGGCATGCAAATGTTGAGGGTATTTAGCCGCCGGGGACCCCGGGGGGGTGGAGCTAAAGCGGGCCCATTAAGGCCCTAACAACGTCTTCTGGGCCTATGTCGTGTTTCCTTAATGCCCATGCAACTCTACCGTTGACGCTCCATCTGTCAATGAGGCGAGCATTGAAGAGTTTCATTAGCACCCTATATACCTTGTTGTAGTCCACGTTGTTACTCAGCGTATTTCTCTTAGCTTTCTGACGAATCTCCTTATATATTTCAGGCGTAGTCATTTCCCCACGTAGCTTGAGAATCTCCACGAGCTCCTTAGCAAGCTCGATAGTCCAGGGAGAGCATCTCCTCCCCATCCCGCTCGCCGCTCTCCAAGAGTGTTACACGACGTATTTAATCGTTCCCCGGTTCACCGAATAATTGGTCCAATGAAAGCGCTAGTTCCCCAACTCCTTTAATGAAGTTCACCTTGTACCCGTAGGACTCTATGTATTTTTTCACAGATTCCGTCTTTACTCTCTCATCGAGCACGGCTACAAAGAGCTTGTCTTGAGGGCCTCTCACCCCTCTTCCAATTGCTTGTATTAATTTCATAGCTGCCGGAATTAAGAACGTATACTCAAACCCCTTCTCTCTTGAGGATAAAAATATTGACATAAGTTCACAGGTCTTTTTCCTCACTGGAGTGGGTTCTGGCACCGGCAAGCCTGCCATAACTACAGCTCTCACTATACTACGACCACTCGCGGTGAACTCTATTCCCTCTGCTACCTTCCCCCAAGCATTCACCAGAACTAGCAGTCTGTCATGATTAAGAATCGCTCTTTCAATATCTGATAAACTCGTTGTTTCCCGCTCAATAAACACCGGTGTTGACTGTAAATGGAGGCGCACTCTCTTCATAAAATCATACGAGGGGAAAACCGCTAGTACTACACCGTGCCTAACGCTAGCGTAAACAGCGTCAATCGCTGTCGCCATCGCCTTGTAGAGCTCCTCGCCCCTCTCCGAGTATCTCGAGGATATTCCAAGCGTGCAAACGAGGGTAACATTCTTTGCGAAAGGGTTGGGCATTGCTATTTCTTTAACTCTACTTGGTTCGACACCAGTGTAGAACTCGATGATTTCTCGTGGAGGGAGCGTACCGCTCATCATGATGACGGAGTGTGAAGACCTAAAGGTTTCGGCAACAGCATGTGCCGGAGAGGCACATGCGTGAACTAGCTTAAACTCCTCGTCGACAAGACCCACGGTAACGTAGCGAGGATTAGCTTCCGTGATTCTTTTCATGAATTTATATACTCTCCTAAGGTAAGTACGTAAGGGGAGTTTTTCTCTAGCATATCTAGCTTCGACGGCTCTTGCGGCTTCTTCTAGCATAGCTAATGGGGGTGAGAGGCTCAGTATGTCGCTAGACGAAACTTCGACTGGCGAGTCTTTGGCTTTTTTCTCTAGGGCTGTCATGTATCTTTCTAATCTAGATAGACCCTCTAAGAGTTGGTCTCTACCCTCCCCTCTGTAAACCTTCAACACTTCTCTCTTAGCTCCTTTAACCCAGGACCGCTTGAGCTCAGCACTCAGTGTTGAGGATAAGTAATCAGGTAAGTTATGGGCCTCGTCAACGATTATCACCAGACGATCCAGACTAAGCCCTGTCTCAGCGAGAAACGTCCTGGCGACTTCGGGGTCAAACATGTAACTGTAAGTCCCTACTATCACCCTGGCATCTCTGCAGGACTTTATAGCGAGAGCGTAAGGACAGACACCCGTGCGCTTTGATAGTTTCCTTAACACGACTGGCGTAAGAATCGTAGGTACGTCTTCAAGCGTATCTGGAGATTCGTGGGTCTTTGCAAAGGGGCATTCATGTCTGCTTGAAAGGTAAGAGCAGTACCTTAGGAACTCGTCGTAAGACAGAGATGACATGCCTCTAAGAGGGCAGAGCCTCTGCTTGCTGACCAGCGCTACTGCTCTTAGGGAGACAATCTCAGAGAGTCTGTGTAGTTCTCTCAGCGGAGCCTGAAACTGCGTGATTGTTCTGACAGCATAAAACACCGTGAGCTCCTCGTTTAAAGCAGCAGCTAGTGACCCTGCCAGCACCGCTAAAGTCTTGCCAGTACCCGTGGGATAGCGTACTAACAGTACACGCCCGCTACTTACGGCCTCCTCTACTGCGAATGCTAGGTCCCGCTGTCCCGGTCTCCATTCAGCGTAAGGCAGTAAGCGCTCCACGCCTAGCACCGTAGCTATTCCCCACGAGGGTAGCGTGACGCTGATATTTTTCCTACTTTCTGATGGCCGCTCTGCTAGTCTATCTTTATTCTGTGCTCTTCTTTTATGACTCTGAGAACGTACATAGTTCGCGTGGACTCGACGCCGTCAATGCTTCCGATCTTGTCTAATACTCTGGCTAGCTCGTCTCGGTTGCTTACCCTTACTTTAGTTATAGTGTAGTACTCACCTGTCACGTCATAGATCTCGTAGATCTCTGGCATCTTCTTGAGCTCTTCAAGTACCTTCTCGTACTTCTGTGGAGTCGCTGTAATGGCCACGATTGCAAGGACCCTCTTTCCCACTTTCTCTGGGTCCACTATTGCTTGGAACCTCTTTATGACACCCAACTTTAGTAGCTTTTTGATCCGTAGATGTACTGTCGCCTCGCTGACTCCTAGCTGCTCAGAGATTTTGGAATAAGGGGTCTTGGCATTCTCCTGAAGTATCTCTAGTAGTTTCTTGTCTATTCTGTCCAGCTTTACAGACACGAACTATCACCTAAATATTCTTCAACTTTCTAACATGAAGCGCTTATAAAAGTTTAGCTCTTAGGCTCCTCAAGTTTCTAGTCCATCAGGTCCGGATACCGACTACTTTAGGATGTGCCAGGTATAACATAACCTCCCACTTCGTGTGTTCCAACAAGCACTACTAGTTCGCCGTCGCTTGTCTCCGCTGCGAGACCTTTAACCCTCACTCGCTCGCCTACTGAAAATAGTCCTAAGAAGAATGAGTCATAGAGGATAATCTCTGAGGGTTTGAGGTCAGGTCCCTGCAGTATACGTACGTTGTTTACGATTAAGCGCCCAGTGAGGGAGTAAGAGTCGGCATTGTCAATTATCTCGCAAGTAAGTTCGATAGGACTTAGAAACCTAAATGATCTGCAGCCGTAGCGCTCCCATCTACGAGGTGACCGCCTAACATAGCATATGGAGAACTGCCTCCCTTTAAAGAGCCCTAATTCTACGCGCCGCTTGTAGAGTTCGACGGCTTTCTCAAAGGGTATTCCGTAACTTTCCGCCTTTTCTCTGGCTTTAAGCGCTATGTCGTCGGGAGAGAGGCTCGACGCAAGTCCTTGGTCTTTAAGAGTGCTTATAGCTTGGCGTACTTCTTCAGGTGGCACAGGCTCATACACGACTATGTCTATGTCAGACAGCTTTTCGTTGTGTATTTTTAGGAGTATACTGCCAGTGACGCCTATGTAGCTAAGTCTTGCAGAGGAGTTATCTACTAGCTCTAAGACTAGCTCTCGTACATAAGTCTCTAGTCCCCTTGCTTCTCTTATAATTTCGGCGAGCCTAACCTCAGGTAGAAAGTGTTCTCTTATTTTTCTCTTATCAAGCAGGGGCACAGTAGAGTTCCAATAAGGATCGTACTTCATTAGTGATGCATTAAGCTCCCTTGTAATCCTAAGGGCAGCATCGTAGATAGCGCACGGGCTGTAGCGAGGAACTAAGCGGAGATATCCTCTCCAAGGGGAGGGCTCCGAACTTTCAACATACTTAGGGTATACGAGGACGTAATTAGGTGGGTGGACAGGACCCACAACTCTCATCAGTACTTTTTTGCCAGAAAACACTGTGGAAACGTAATCGCAGTCTAGGTACGTTGCTTCTCTGCTCATTGTTTCAACTACTACTCTTCTATCTCCAATCTGTCGCCTGGCTCAAGAACTTTGGCTTTAACTGTAGGCGCATATTCCTTGAGGTACTTTACAAACTCCTCGGGATCTGCTTGTATTAGGGGGAATGTCCCATAATGCATGGGGATGACTACGCAAGGTTTGAATAGAGAGACGAAGAACGCTGCTTGCCGCGGGTCCATAGTGAAGTGACCACCTATTGGGACTAGGGCGTACGTTATGGGATAAAGCTTGGCGTAAAGTTCGATGTCGCCGAATAGTCCTGTGTCACCAGCGTGATAGACTCCTAAGTTACCGCGCGTGATTATAAAGCCGGCGGCTTCGCCGACCTCGCTCGTGTGGTAGGCTGGAACCATAACTACTTCTACATCCCCGAACCTAACGGAGCCACCTATGTTCATACCTAGACCTTTGGCTCCGTGTTTCTCGGCCTCTAGGGCTACTTCGTACACGCCCACTACGGGCGCGCCCGTACGCTTGGAAATCTCTGCAGCATCGCCGAAGTGATCATTATGCATGTGAGTCACTAGTATGGCGTCTATTTGCTTGAAGTCACTCGGCCTGGCGGCGGCCTTAGGATTTCCTTCTAGCCAGGGATCAATTAGGAACAGTTTGTCGCCCAGCTTAAGCTCAAAGGCCGCATGACCTAGCCATCTTAAGTAGCCCAAGCCGGTCACCCCCTTAAAGGATGAACTAGAAGCATAATTATGTCTCGCCGTACGTTAGGCCAGTAGGAGTCATTAAGGAGAGTTCGGGCTAAGCTGCTAGCGGGGAGGCGGTATACGTGGAGATTATTGATGTCACCGAGACGTTTTTCATGGTCAAGGTCGGAGAGCTATTAGGTGCGCAGGTGGAAAGTGAGGATAGATTGTACTTGCTAATAAGGTGGGATAAGGTCCTGTTTAAGGTTAGAAAGGTAAGAGTACTAGGTCGGATTAACGAGATAAGGCGTCTAAGTGGCAGGTCTGATTGTCTCTTGAGCGACGATAGCGGGTCTGTAATTGTCAGGGTGTGGGAGGAGAAGCTCCACTTGTTAGAAGAGGTAAGAGAGGGTGACATAGTTGAGGTGTTTGCATATCCACGTGTATGGGAAGGCGAGATCTACCTTTCACCAATAATAATTGCGAGACGCAGCGAGCAAGCGCTTGAGAGGCGTGAAAGGGAGATCGCCGAGGTTAGAGAGTTTCTGTATAAACTAACTGCAAAAGATGAGGATAATAGGCTGACACGCATGAAGGGAATGAAGAGCCATGCCGCGCCGCAAAAAAGCGAGTAGCGAGTCAGAAACGGGAGGCATATTAGCTTTCCTTAGCGGCGAGAGAGAGCAGGAGGAAAAACGCACTGGCCGTAGTGGGGAAACTCCTACATCTACAGCTGTAGCAGGACTAGAGGCTGAGGTGCTCTCTCTGATCAGGGCTAGTGGAGCGATAACAAAATCTAAGCTGTGGAGCTGGGCTAAGCGTCGCGGAATCAGGCCAGTGGACCTCTACAGGGCTCTGCAGTCCTTGCAGGCTAAGGGTCTTGTCAAGAAGGGTTTTGACGCTCAAAGTGAGGAGCTGGTGTACAAACTAGCGTGAGGGGGCTCCGCACCTTACCGCCTCCTCACCAGTTAGGTGAGAGGAGGCTCTTCATCGCCCCAAGAGTATAACGAGGCCCTTTCGTTAAGTTAACGCACCAATTTGTACACTAACCCTAAAATAGAGCATAAACGTTAGTGCGCCGGTGAGGCTCGTGGAGGAGTACTTCAGAATAGACCCCTGGGGTACGTCATTTGTCAAGGATTACAAGCGTCTAATGGAGGAATTCGGAATTAAGCCTCTTACTGAAGACCTCATTAAGAGGCTTCCACACCCCCACAGGCTCATTAGAAGAGGCTTCGTGTTCGGGCATAGGGATTTAGAGGTTATCATAGATGCCATCGAGAACGGGAAAGAGTACGCCGTAATGACGGGAATTAAGCCAAGCGGTGATTACCACCTAGGGTCTAAGCTGACGGCTGAGGAATTCGTGTATTTCCTGAGTTTATCACCCAAGGCTCGCGGCTTTTTCTCGATAGCAGACTTAGAGGCTTATGCTGACAATAAGCTGCCGCTGGAGAAAAGCAAGGAAATAGCGATCAGCAACCTAGCTGATCTTCTAGCGCTAGGACTAGATCCTCATAAGGTCTACGTCTATAGGCAATCACAAGAGATCTCTGTCCTAAGGTTATCCTTCCTCTTCTCTAGATCTGTTACTTATAATACGCTTGAAGCTATATATGGAGATAAACCGTTCGGGCTCTATTACTCTGCGCTAGTGCAGGCTGGCGACATCCTACTGCCGCAGCTACCCGAGCACGGTGGACCTAAGCCAACAATAGTGCCCGTAGGCGCAGACCAAGATCCCCATATCAGGCTCACTCGAGATCTAGCCCGCAAGTACCGTAGCGAGTTCGGCTTTATACTTCCATCAGCAGTTTATCACAAGCTGATAAGGGACCTTACGGGACAGGCTAAGATGTCTAAGAGGAATCCCATGGGCATACTCTACCTCACAGATGACTTAGAGGTTGCCAGGAGAAAGATTATGGCGGCCTACACCGGCGGTAGAGCGACCGCAGAAGAGCAGAAAAAGTTAGGCGGTATACCCGAGATATGCACGGTGTTCGTGGAATTACTCTCTATGCACTTCGTGGAAGACGACTCACTGCTTAAGAAATGGTACGATGAATGCAAGACGGGAAGCATTCTATGTGGCGAGTGCAAGGCTCGTGCATGGGAGGTAATTTCTCGATGGTTAAAGGAGCATCAGAGGAAGCGCGAGCAGTGTATTGACATAGCTCGAAAGCTTGTAGAGGAGGGCACAATAACTTAGCTTGCCCGATAATGTTTTACACGTCGTCTAACTGTGCTAAGTGGGAGGCACTAGTGGTGAATGTACGCTGGTGCCTGTACGCGGTACTAGTAGCCGCGGCCATAGTAATGCTAGTGGCTACCACTAGGCCAGCATATTGCAGCCCGGATGCTAATCTCACGGTGGTAGCCTTAACTTGGGGGGGACAGCCCCTCAAAGAGGGCGCTAGACTCCCCCTTGTAGAGGTAGCGAGACCGGGCGAGGAACCGTTCTTCAAGAAAGTAGGTCAAGTAGTCACTATAGAAAATCTAACTGCAGGTGACTACGTAGTTAGGATTTACTGGCGTAACGAGTTAGTGTACGAGAGGACTGTTGAAGTTGTCAATGACACTACGGTAAACGCTAAGTGTAATGTCACTGTTGTCAAATTCTACGCAGCCGATGACGAAGGCTACGTAGTAAACAACGCGGTCTTAGTGGTGGCTGGCGTCGGGGATGTGAAGTCAGGCGCTGAAGTTCTACTTCCTTTCGGCACGTACTCAGTGAGTAGGGCAAGGGTCAAATTAGCACTAGAGGAAGGTGAGATTGAAGTAGCGCTCGTGCCACTTGAAGAGTCTCGGGTTGAGGTAGAGGGTTCCACTCTAGAGACTAGCATTAAGCTTCCTCTAAGACATAGGGTGACATTTCTATTCTTTAAGCTAGGGGGCGTGCCCCTCCAGGGAGCTGAGTACTCGGCTGAAATCTACATAGATGTTGAGGGGGAGCTTCATCTCCTCGAGCGGGCAGTCCTCACTCGAAATTCTCTCTATTTCATGGCGTTACCTTACGGGCTTTACACAGTGAGAGTATATAGACACTCGGAAGTGAAGCTCGAGGAAAGAGTCGAAGTTGAGAGTGGTACGACTGAAGTAGAGATAGTTGTCGGGCTACTAGCTAGGCTCAGGTTAAAGTTCACAACTAAAGATGGCGAGCCCTTAGCAGGTTTTAAAGTGAAGATAATCTCGCCTAAAGGTGCCTTTGCTGAATACATTCTGAACGAGTATGGTGAGGTCGAGCTACTAGACGTAGACCCTGGGCTCTACGAGTACGTAATCAACGTAGGGGGGCTAGAGACACGTGGAACCATCAATGTGGCTGCAGGAGGGCAGCAGCTTATCGGCGGGGGGATAGAGAAGACTATCAGAACATGTATTGCGAGAGTGCTCGTGAGAATTACGGACAGGGGCGGAGCGGGTTTACCTCCAAAGCTTAGAGCCTCAATAAGCTACCTAACTCACGAGCTTATCTCTCAGACTCTCCCCTTACCAGCCAAAGAGCTAGTGTTGGATGCAGGATACTTGCCGCTCGACAGGAGCTATAGGCTTGTAGTTACGTGGGAGGGAGTAACTATAGCTAATGAGACTGTGACGGGGTCTCGTGAGGTTAGCTTACACTTCAAGCACGTGAAACTTAAGCTTGAAAGTACAGCGGGGGACCCGGTCCCCGAAGCAAGGTTAGTAGTAAAGCTACACAATGGGACAGAAGTAACGCTAGTCACTGGGCCAAGTGGTGAGGCATTAGTGTTATACGCCGTAGGAGGCTACAAGTACCGTGTGGAGGCGTATTGGCGGGGAATAAAGGTCGGCGATGGAAGCTTTGATCCCCGTGAACTACACGATACTGAATACGTAGTAAAGGCCGCTCTAGGATCTCTAACAGTCAGAGTGGAGGGGCTATGGGGTAGACCTCTCAAGGGAGCAAAAGTGAATCTGACAATAACTATGGTTAGTGGAGAAGTACTAAATCTGTATAGCGAGGCGGGTGATGACGGCATAGCTTTCTTTAGGCATGTACCGCTTCTGGCGGCAGGCGTAGAGAGAGCCTATCTCGTCGTTAGCTTCGAGAGGTTCTCAACTGGGAAGATAGACATAACACGCGAGCTGACGAGGTCTCATGCCGAGCGCGAAGTAGTACTCGAAGTCCTGCCTATAATACCGGGCTTTGCCCTTTCCACAGTAGAGATAGCGGCGCTTACTGCCACACTAGTACTAGCCGTAACGGCAGCCGCGCTTATTTACCGTAAGGTGGTCATAAGGAAGGAAATCTCAGAGCTCCTGAGCGAAGCTACCTATACAGCACCTAGACGCAGAATGGCAACAGTGGCTTATGAGCGAGAAGAGAGAGAAGGATTCTTTGCTAGACTAAAAGAGAGATTAAGAATCCTACGCGGTAGTTTCGCAGAGGAAGAAGAGGAGGAAGAGGAAGAGTGGGGGCTCTTCGAGTAGAGGGTAGGGGGAGAACGCTAAAAGTGTACTATGTGAGTCGCGACCTGCCCTTATTGGGTCACATAGCGTTTGGCCTTATAGACAGAGGAACAAACCTCCTTCAGGTAAGGCCTACTAGCTTATGCCCCCTCTCTTGTATCTTTTGCTCTGTCGATGCTGGTCCCCACTCACGTACTCGACAGACAGAGTATGTTGTTGAGGATGTTGATCACATAGTGGCGTGGTTCCGGCAGATAATGGACTTCAAGGGAGTAAGCCTTCAGGCACACATAGATGCCGCAGGCGATCCTCTGGTCTACCCACGGGTAGTCGAATTAGTTGCAAAGCTCAAGAAGACAGGAGCTAGCGTAGTTTCGCTTGAGACCCATGGGGCTACGCTGACCATAGAGCTCGCTGAGCGCTTAGACGATGCGGGACTGGACAGGCTTAACCTCTCTATTGATAGCCTAGATCCTGAGCTGGCTCGTCACTTAGCCGGCACAGAATGGTATGACGTACACAAAGTACTAGAAGTTGCAGAGTATATCGCTTCGTCCCTAAGTATGGACCTGCTAATAGCGCCAGTATGGGTCCCTGGCTTTAACGATCGCGAGATTCCTCGCATAATAGAGTTTGCATTAAGAATAGGAGCTGGTAAGAGGTGGCCTCCCCTAGGAATACAGAAGTACGAGGCGCACAAGTACGGGCGTAAACCCCCCGGTGTAAAGCCTATGAGCTGGAGAGAGTTCTACGCAAAGCTAAGGGAGTGGGAGCGGGAATACGGTGTCAAGTTAGTCTTAAGTCCGGAGGACTTTGGCATACGCAAGGCGAAGAGGGTGCCCCAAGTATTCACGCGAGGTGAGACGACCCGCGTCCAGATAGTAGGGCCTGGGTGGCACAAGGGGCAGTGGCTAGGCGTAGGTAGGAATAGAGTGGTCACAGTAGTAGGGGTAAGGGGTCAGCCTCCTGTAGGAAGGGGGCTAAGGGTGCGCATTCTTAGAACTAAAGACGGCATCTACATCGCTGAGCCAATATAGTGCTTTTCATGCTTCATTGCCCTTTTCGTTAAAACGATAGTTTTTATAGTGTAATTAGAGAGGGAGTGAGCAGGTGATCGCGTTGATTAAAGTAGTCTGTTCTCGCTGTGGTTTCGTTATTTACCGCGGAGATAAGCTTGTGGAGGTAGAGGAAGCGGTTAAGAAGGGCACCTGGGGTCTAAGGTGTAAGCGCTGCAGCAGAAAATTGGACTGGGCAGATTTCGAGATAGTAGTTAAGCCCCTTAAGCGGAGCTTCAGGTACTAAGCTATTGCTAAGGGAAGTAACGGCTTATATTGCCGCTGTTTCTTAGGAGAGGATTGGGGGGCCCAGCTTGCCTAGGGTTAACTGCAAGCTGGTTTCTTGGGAAGAAGTCGTAGAGTGGTGCCGCAAGCTTGCCGAAGCCATCAAAAAGTCTAAGTGGACGCCCGACCTCGTCGTGGCAATAGCTCGTGGAGGCTATGTGCCAGCCAGGCTTCTCTGCGATTTTCTAGATATACACGACTTGGTGAGCGTTCAGGTACTTCACTGGGGTAGGGCAGCGGAAATAACTGCGAAAGCACATGTCAAGCATCCCTTCACTCTCAACGCTGATGGTAAAAAGATTCTGATAGTGGATGATATATGCGATACTGGCGACTCAATAATCGTAGCTAGGGAATTCATTAAGGAAAATTGGAAACCGGCCGAGATAAGAGTAGCTACAATGCAGTGGATATCGAGTGTGGCAAAAATAAAGCCTGACTACTATGTGGATGAAGTCAAGGAGTGGGTATGGTATCAATACCCGTGGACGAGGCTTGAGGACACTATAAACTTCATAGAGAAGATAGTGACCGAGGTTAAGGAGAAAGAAGGTAAGACCGAATGGAGTAAGGACGAAATTATCGAGAAATTCAAAGAGTGGTACGGTATCGACGTCGGCGAGCACTACTACAGGCTAGCGCTGGAAAAGCTCGTCGAAGAGGGCAAGCTGGAGCCTATTGGTGCAGGAAGGTACCGCGTTAAGTGACGGGACGAAGCTTGGTCAAAGTACACTACCGTAGGGGGCTTTACATAGTACTGGAAAGAGCAGTACTATTAGCTGATCCCCTATCACCACCTCAAGAGAAGATTAATGCCATACTGGTCAGTCACGCCCATAGCGACCATTGTAACATTAAAGCCTTGCTCAGCGTGCCGAATGTGCCAAAGCTCATGAGCAGAGCTACGCGGGACTTGATAGACCCCCGTCGCAAGCTCAAGAATGTGATTCTTCTCGAGCCCGGAGATACAGTAGAGCTAGGGAATGTGACTATCGAGGCTCACGAGGCTGGTCATGTCCTCGGTAGCCTGCAATTTACCATTCACTCGAGGCAAAGCGTAGTATACACAGGCGATGTAAACCTTGAGAGGAGAGTAATATTACCTCCTGGCGACTTGCTGAAAGCGGATGTGCTCATAATTGAGGCCACTTATGGAAGGCCTGAGTATACGTTTCCTCCGCGCGAAGTCCTGTACAGAGAGCTTCTACATGTAGTTAAAGAGAGACTTAGTGAGGGAAAACCCTTAGCTCTAGGAGCAAGGAAGCTTGGAGTGGCGCAGGAAGTCACCGCTCTCCTCGCGCACTCAGGCATAGCTGTTCCACTGGTCCATCCATCGATAGATAGGTACAATAGGCTATACGAAGAGTATGGCGTTATACTGGGTCCTTACGCTGTAGCAGAGTACGTCGTCGAAAAGCCGGTACCTTACGTAGCCCCCTTACGAAGCGGTAAGACGTTTCCTTGTACAGGCTGGGCTGCTAAGTACTCGAAGGGGCTTCCGCTTTCAAGCCATGCAGGATTTGACAAACTAGTCCGCTATGCCCTAGAGAGTGGAGCTGAGAGTATATACACTGTCTATGGTTTCGCTAAATGTTTAGCTAAGTTTCTGAGAGAAGAGGGTCTAAATGCTGAACCAGTACCTGTAAAGTCTTAGCAGCTTAGAACGGTCTAGTAGCCGAAACTGCGCCACAAGCCATACACTTTATGAACATAGCCTTTTTCTCCTTTGTTAACACGGTGTCGGGGCTTCCGCAGACAGGGCATATTACGTAGTCGCGAACGAACCTATCCATTAACGCCACTATTATCCGCGGCTTCATTTCTCCCTGGAGCACGGCGTAAGTGTCGCCGAGCTCACCAGGCGCGCCGAGCTCTTTCAATAAGTACCTTAGGACAAGCCGGGGGTCTCTGTTAAGTACATCGCATATCTGCTTGAAGTTCACTATGAAAGTCCTCCTACCGCTAACCATAATCTCGGGTTTAGGGACTACGAATCTCTCTCTCCTCTGCGCCGGCCTCTTAGGTAACATTTCATACGCTCTCTCAAGCAGCCAGTTGTAATCATAGAGCTTAGCTTCCTCGCCCATTATTCCACCCCTGTGCCTTTCCCTGCTACCCTCGTACATACTTAAGTGTTCCACGGTTATGCATACTCGCGCCAAGTATAGCCGCACTTAGTGCACCTATAGAATCTAGTCGATGGTTCGTCAGCGCTCCTGGTCTGGATCATCCACCAGTAGGCCTTATCGTTCCCACACTTGGGGCAATGAGCAGTTACTATGGGTAAATTCGCGCGTTCAGCGAGGTCTTTTTCGGTTAGTACGAGTATCTTGTCAGCAGGCTTCTTTTCGATCTGTACTTTTAGGCTGTACATTTTGGCTGAGCTAGCGTCAGGCGCTTCTTCATAGCCGCAAGACCTGCACACCAGCACTGTAGTGGAGCTCTTCTTAACGGGTACCATTACTGACCCGCACTTTGGGCAGAACTTCATCCTCTCGCACCTTGCCCTCCAGCCTCTTGACAGCCGAATAAACGTTTGCACCACACTATAAGGAGATTGGTGCGGGGGCCGGGATTCGAACCCGGGCAGGCCTTCGCCAGCGGAGATCTCCTCGGGGGCGCCTCCGCGTACCAACCCCCCTGAGGGGGGCTTTAAGTCTTCCTCTGCAGCGCCCCCGATCCTCAGTGTGGGCCTAGGCCGTGTTCTCGGCCCAGACCGCCCCCTTTGACCTAGCTCGGGCACCCCCGCACCGCGAGAATACTCACCTCCCTAGGAGTTTTAAGGTTTGCGACGTAATCAATACATTACTTTATGAACGCCTTCACAGTGTAGGTCGCGATGAGCCTTGCGGAGCGTGTCGCGGTGGTGTTAGTTGAGCCGCTGTACGAGGAGAATATAGGCTACGTAGCACGTGTAATGAAGAACTTTAGTGTTAAGAGGTTAATTATAGTTAAGCCTCGCTGTAAGATAGGTCTCGAAGCCATTAAGAGATCGATGCATGCCCGTGATGTGCTTGAAGGCGCCAGGCTAGTTGACTCATTTGAAGAGGTAATAAGGGAGTTCGACTTAGTAATAGGGACCACTGGCAAACATGGAAAGAAGTTTACACAGGTTCGAAGATTCATGACTCCCGAGCGCCTCGCTAAGAGGCTTGCCGAGTACAGAGGTACTGTAGCAATAGTCTTTGGGCGTGAGGATCGTGGTCTCACGAACGCCGAGCTAGCTCTCTGCGACGGTGTAGTGACAATTCCAGCCAACCCCGAGTACCCCATATTGAACCTTTCACACGCGGTCGCAGTAATACTGTACGAGGTGTTCAAGGCTTGTGGAAGTAAGCCCGAGCTTCCTAGGCCCTCGATGCCAAGGCGGGAGGAAGTCGATGTGTTACTGAAGTACTTATACTCTTTAGTGCTAACGCTGTGGGGCTCCGAAAGACGTGCCGAGAAGGCAGTTTTAATGATGAAGAGAATGTTCTCTTCCTGCCTTATAGGGGCGGAGGATGTGCGTATGTTACTAGGGGTTTTTAGAGAGTCCTACGAACGCCTAGCCGAGCGAAGACGCGAATAATTTAAGGCTGTCTCTCGGCAGTAGGGGGGAGGTGCTAGCGAATGCCCTTGAGACCTGGCAGGTGCTATAGGCACTTCGGAACACCGCCTTACACTAGGAAGGAGTATATCAAGAGCATACCCCCCGTCCTAGTCTCCAAGTTCAACATGGGTAACACGCGCGGAGAGTTTGAGTACATAGTCAGGCTAGTAGCTCAAAGGAGTGGGCAAATACGCGCTAACGCACTCGAGGCAGCGCGTCTAGCGTCGTACAGGTATCTCTCAAAGAAAGTAGGCGAACAGAACTTCCATCTCCGCATAGTCACATATCCGCACCACATACTCAGGGAGAACAAGATGATGGCTGTGGCTGGTGCCGACAGGCTCCAGGACGGAATGAGGCTCGCTTTCGGAACTCCTGTGGGTCGTGCAGCACGAGTATATAGGGGGCAGTGCGTAATTTACGTGCGAGTGGACGAAAAGAGACTAGAAGAGGCTAAAGAGGCCCTGCGCCGTGCGGCATCGAAGCTACCTCTACCAATGCGTATAGTGATTGAGAAGGCTCAAAAAGCGAGGTGAGGGGCTTGTGCAACGGCTCCACAGAAAGAGGATAGAAATAGCCACTAAGCTGTGGAGCCAAATTCTCCGAGGAGCGTTTGCTTCGAGGGAGGAGCTGGTAGATACTCTTAGGAAGGAGTATGAAAGAGCAAGCATCGAGCCAATTAGAGGCAAGTCTAAAAGAAACGCACACGATAAGGAGCTAGTCGTGGTCTACCTTGTTGGGAAGCACGGGCTCGGTATAGACCCCGAGGAATATTCCAAAGTTTACAAGAAGCTATTTGACCTCGAATTGAAGTGTGAAGAAGCTATTGACAGAGTACTCTCTGGCGAGGATCCAAAGGAGGTGTTTAACGATCTCTTCGGCGAGATCACTGAAGACATAGTGTTTAGAGTAGTACGCACAGCTTATGTTGCTGCTCTGCTTGAGTTCATGGACGAGGATAAGCTCATAGACTTGCTAGCGAGGCTCGAGGAGGGTATGCCCGAATTATCTGATAGGTTCAGGCGTTTTAAGAAGTTCTATATAGCATTCAGGATAGCTGAGGCGATAGTAGCTAGAGAGATAAGGAACAGACTTGAGAAAGAGGCTCTCAAACACGCTCTCTGCATTAAGTTTGGCGCAGAGAAGTCCGCACCTTCGGATAACGAAGTGAGAATGATAGCTACTGAAGTCCTAGGAATGCCAGAGTATTTAGTAAACGATGTCCTAAAAGCCCGCGACCTTGAGCTTAAGCCTTACGTCGGGAAAAGACGAAAATAAAGGAGAGCAAACCTCCATGCTCGATGGGTACTATTTTTTCCACTCTTAGCGCTCTGCCGACTTGTGTCAAGATTAGCTTCCTATGAGGAGAAAGTATTACAGCTCTTCCTCCTGCGATTTCTGTGCATATTCTTACTAGTGCGTCATAAACTCTTCTCAGCCCTCCTACTGCCCTTTCTCTAATACCAAAAGGCGGGTTAGTGACGACAACAGCTGAAGGTATCGGCCTAAGTGGGGGTAAGCGCGCGTCTGACACTACGAGGTTCACATCGACTCCCGCCAGCCTAGAGTTGGTAAGCGCGCCTCTCACGTGTTTTTCTTCAACGTCCATACCTAAGAGCAGTGAGTAGTCGCCTCTTAAGCCCCTCTCAACGAGTATAGTCGCGCTTCCACAGAACGGGTCGATTATCACTCCGTTGTCGCGAGCGAGGTCGAGCATGGCATTAGCCACTATGGGGTTCAGGACCGATGGGTGTACATAGGCTCTGTAGCGTCTCTCGTGGAGGGGGCGGAAGGGCGTGACATGAATTCCTAGTAGAAATTCACGTCCCTGGACGCATGTATAAACAACTATATCGGGGTTATCAAGGCATACACGTACTCCATGGTCAGCGAACGCCCTCTCGATTTCTAGGCCTACGAGTCTCGCCAGCTCAACTGAGCTGATAAGCTCTGACCTTACGCGCTCGCTCTGAACAGCGAACTTGACTCCCGGGCACAGATACTTTTCGAGGATCCTTACGGCCCTACGAGTTTCCTCCTCCAGGTCAGCTCTCTCCCTAACGTGGCCTCTCCACAGTATAGCTATTACGTGTTCAGCAAGCCTCGAATCTCTGACTAGTTTCCTCGCGGAGGCGTGTAAGTCGTGGACATCAATCAATACTCTACCTTTGCCAATTATTGCGACCTCGACCGGTAAAAGCAGCTTACGTACTTCAAGCTCTAGGAGGTCTTCGAGTCCCGGTATCGTAGTTACCAGTAGCTCGCTCACTCGGCGCCCCATAGAGCCTCACGGACTATCGACAAATAGTGTGTCTTAGTGAAAGATTCTGCGTATTTCCTGTCCACTGTGCCGAAAGTCTCTAGCAGAGAGAGTGATATGAAGCCTAGTATTAACTCTTCGTAAGCTAGGTTGGGCAGGACGTTTCCCCTTATCGCTACTACACCCTCGCCTACTAATACTCCCCTGCTTACCTCTATCAGGCCCTTGGGAGGGCTCTTGCAGTATACGTATATCACTAGTGGTGCCGGATCCTTAAGGCCAAGAGCTACGGCTCTACGAGCTACGGCTTTAAGGACCCCTTGTATTTCCTTTACACTGATACCCAGCTTACATTCCTCTACTAGCTTAACCATCCTACTTGCCTGCAGCCGTTATACGTGCTAGTACAGGCCTTAGGTAGGGTGTTTCGAGACTTCCTATTAAGCTTCTGTCCTTAGCGGCCTTCCAAAGCGGGCTTTGAGAATCTATCATGTACTTTACTCCGTGGCTTGTCTTCTTGTATCTCCTTATGAGCCCCTCCTTCCTTAAGTTCTCGAGTACGTCCTTTACTAGCGTTAGCAGAATAGGCTGAGGGGGGAGCCCAGCGTGAACAGCGATTTTTTTGGAGGTAAATGTGAGCATATTACCCTTCGTCCGTTTAATGAGGTCCATAAGAGTCGAGACTACAACGAATTTGACCTCGTTATAGTCGGAGTATAGGGAGGCAGGTACCGAACTCCGTCTCATGGTTAAAGAGACACACTAAGCAAAGAATACCCCACAAGGTCACTCAATCAGCAAATGCCTGCGTAGAACCCTCGTATTACGTATTCATACTGGCCCTCAAACTGCGTTGTGTGGCCGCTCTCGGGCGGGACGGACGCGGGCTAGGTTAGTATCGACTTGACTGTCTACGCCGAATCTCCCTGGAGAACTCACTCATTTTTGGTGCGCTAAGGCTTTTTCCCAATAATTATGAAGCCTGTGTGTCCTATCATCATGCTTAGTGGCCTTGTCTCGCCCAGCACGGCCTTGTAATGCCTCTCTAGTAGCTCGACTGCGTCTATCTTTATAAAGCCGGTCTTAGCGAGTGCGGCAGCTACTTTCTCCATCTGATTTACCGTGGGTACGAAGCAGGCTATTGCACCTCCACTACTCAGCGCCTCGTAGGCTAAGGGAGCGACGTTCCAAGGATCTGGCATATCGAGCACTACAGCGTCTAGGTCTTGCTCGTCTATTCCTTTCCTTATGTCCTTAAGCTTGAACTCTACGTACTCGTCTAGGCCAGCGCGTTTCAGGTTTCTCTTAGCTATCTCGAGGAACTCACGTCTAACCTCATACGTATATACTCGACCAGTGGGTTTAACGAAGTGCGCAAGCACTGCTGTCAGGGCACCTGACCCCGTACCTGCCTCGACAACCCTGGAGCCCGGCCCGATGCCCACGTGCAGCGCTATGTACGCGGCGTCTTTAGGGTAAACTATTTGCGTTCCTCGCTTGAACCCTCGCATGATCAGGTCGACTAAGGTGGGCCTAGTGACCTTAACCTCGACTCCGAGATGTGTGCGTACCGTTGAGCCGTACTCTAGTCCTATTATGTCGTCAAGCATCACTACGCCTTCGTCCGTGTGGAACTCTCTCCCTTTTACAACTCTCACAACGTAGTTCCTCCTCTCGTCGATGTACAGCAACACCCAGGACCCTTCCTCAATTTTCATGCCGATCCTGTGCATGCTGAAGGGGCGCAGTTTAAATAGTTCCTCAGTTAAACCCCGGAGGAGACTAGTAGGGTGATGGTGCGTGGTAACAGTGAAGTACGTTCCTCCGGCCAAGTTCATAGAAAGGCTAGCTGCATACCTCAAGGAGAACGTGGAGGAAGTAAAGCCGCCCGAGTGGGCAATGTATGTTAAGACAGGGAGCCACAAAGAGAGGGTTCCCCAGGACCCTGACTGGTGGTATAAGCGGTGCGCGTCTCTCCTAAGAAAGCTCTACATCCATGGACCAGTCGGCGTAGAAAGGCTCAGAACAGCCTATGGGGGCAGGAAGGACTTAGGTCACAAGAGGGAGCACTTCAGGAAGGCTGGAGGCAAGATAATACGAGTGGCGCTACAACAGCTAGAGGCAGCAGGTCTCGTGACCAAAGTTAGCAAAGAAGGACGTGCCCTGACACCTAAGGGCCGCTCGCTACTCGACAAGCTTGCTAACGAGATATTCCGAGAGATGGTGAAGGAGAGGCCTGAGCTAAGGAAGTACGTCGGGTAATACTTACAGCCTACCACAGCGTGAGTAACAGGGGTGTTGAGGATGTGTGCCGAGGTCTATGACGAAGAGCTTGAGGAGATAAAAAGACGCAAGCTTGCAGAGTACCAGCGCAGGCTGCAAGAGGCTGCTAGGCGGGAGGAACTGAAGAGACTAGAGGAGGCTCGACGAATGGAGATGCTGAGGAAGATCCTCACGCTCGAGGCTAGGCAGAGGCTGGCTAACCTAAGAATGGCATACCCTGAGCTCGCCGAGGCTGTTGAGAACCACATAATTCAGCTCGCCGCGGCCGGGAGGATCCCCATACCGGTCACTGACGATATGTTGCGTAGAATACTCGCGAGTATTAGTCAGAGTAGACGCGAAATTAAGATAAGGTTCCATACGGGGCTCGGGTAGTGTTAAGGGGTGATAGTAGTGGCGAGAAACAAGCCTGCGGCTAAGAAGCGTAGGCTTGCTAGCGCACTTAAGGCTAATGCTGGCACACCGCTCTGGGTAGTCGCGAAGACGCTCGGCAAGGTTAGGTGGGGCAAGCCAAGACACTGGAGAAGAAGTAGGATGCAGCTGTAGAGGTGATGTAAATGAGCGAGGAAGTTTTGCTGGAGAGGAGCTATGTAATACCTCTTAGCGATGCCTATAGGGCTCCCCGGAAGAAACGAGCTAAGGTAGCCATAAGAATACTGAAAGAATTCGTGGCTCGTCACACTAAAGCAGACGTCGTAAAGCTGAGCAACAAAGTCAATGAGTACGTGTGGAGTCGGAGTGCCGAGAAACCGCCACGAAGGATACCGGTCGTGGTCAAAGTGCTAGAGGAGGGCGAGGAAAAGGTTGCATGGGTTTATCTTAGCGGAGAACGAGAGGAAAAGGAGGAAGGAGCGGAGGAATGAGCGTCGAGAAGGCCTTCTACTATGGAAGCCCTAGCGTCGGGGTATACGTGGTAGCGACGGAGAAGTATGCGTTGTTAGCATCTGAGGCACCCGACAAATTTGAGGAAACGCTCCGTGCGGCGCTTGGCGTTGAGGTTATCAGGGTAACGCTAAACGGCTCGCAGCTCGTTGGAGTATTTGCGGTTGCTAACAGCCATGGCGTTGTAGTTACGGGCTATGCGGACGAAGAGGAAGTAATGCGGCTTAGGAGAGCGCTTGGCGGGAGCGTGGAAGTAACGGTGTTAGATGTGAGAGAAAGCGCTGTGGGCAATCTCATATTGGCGACGGATAAGGCCGCTCTCGTGAGCCCACTTCTCCCTCGCACATCTTATAAGCAAATAGAAGACGCGCTAGACGTAGAGGTTGTTCGCGGAGTCGTGGCAGGCAGTCCATTAGTCGGTTCCTTTGCAGTAGCGACCAATAGAGGAGTTCTAGTATGTCCTATGGCCTCCGAGGACGAGCTAGACAATCTTGAGCAGATCTTCGGCGTGCCTGCTGACGTCGGGACCGTAAATAGGGGAAGCGTTTTTCTCAGGGCCGGTATGGTTGCCAACAGCCGCGGCGCAGTAGTCGGGTATGACACTACGGGTCCCGAGCTACTTAGAATACACAGAGTGCTCTTCTCTTAAGCCAGCCCGCAAGGGAAATAAATAGGCTGCTCTCTCAGCGGTTGGTGACCTCACTTGCCCAGTGAGGTCAAGATTTACAGGGTAGAGGGAGTGATGAAGCTTCGCAGCGGGGAGATCAGAAAGTTTAGAGTAGAGGTTAGGGCGCTCTCTCCTGAGCACGCCTTAGACAAAGTATACAGCGACCTCGGGTCTAGGCATAAGCTAACTCGTAGGCACATTAAGATACAAAGTATTAAGGAAATATCTGAGGACGAAGTGACTAGTGAGTATGTAAGGGGACTTTTAGCTCTAGACCGGATAGTTGTAATAGAATAGGGGTGCTAGGGCTTGAGCCAGCAATTGACACCCGAAGAGAGGGACAGACTAGTGCTCGAATACCAGCAACTCGCACGACTAGCTGCAGAGTACCAGAGGCGCATCGACCTGGTAAACGCTATGCTTGACGATATAGCTCAGGCCAGAACCGCAGTGGAGGAGCTGGAGCTGCTCGACGATGGCGAAGAGCTACTAGTACCTCTCGGAGCAAATGTTATGGTCAAGGCTGCATACAAGAAGACAGGTAAGCTGATAGTAAGCGTGGGGAGCGGTGTCCTCGTAGAGAAGGACTTTGAGGGTGTAAAGAAGCATCTTGAGCGCCGTGAGAGGTCCTTAAGAGAGCTCGTACAGAGACTAACGGCTGAGTACCAGCGAGTTATTGCTAGGATGGGCGAGATAGAGAGGCAGCTAGGTGCCACCTAATGCCTGTAACCTCCCGCAAGCTCGGAAGTGTGCTTCGAGGACTAGTCGATAAGCTAGTCTATACGGAGCTTAAACCCGACAAGCTGAGCGAAGTCCTCGATGAGGCACTTCTATTACTCGTTGAGTGCGACGTGGCATACGACGTGGCAGAGGAGCTTGTCGAGAGACTAAAGGAGAGGCTCTCTGGAGTTAAAGTGAAGAGAGGTGCGAATAAGCACGACATTGTGCTAAACGCTCTCCGCGAGGTCCTAATAGAGCTCCTTACTCCTCAAACAGAGGTTAACCTTCTAGAGCTCGCTAGGCAAAAGCGCGAAAGAGGAGAACCATTCGTGATACTCTTCGTCGGACCCAACGGCCACGGCAAGACCACGACGATAGCTAAGCTCGCGAAATGGTTCAAAGATAGGGGTTTCGTGCCTGTAGTAGCGGCAGCGGACACGTTCCGCGCCGGGGCGATCGAGCAGCTAGAGGAGCACGCCAAAAGAGTGGGATTTAAAGTCGTCAAGCACAGGTACGGAGCCGACCCCGCAGCAGTTGCTTACGACGCAGTAGCCTACGCGCGCACAGGGAAGGCTAACGTCGTACTAATAGATACTGCTGGGCGGCTCCAGACAGATGCAAACCTTATGGAAGAAATGCGTAAAATAGCTAGAGTGGCTAAGCCTGACCTCGTGATCTTCGTTGGCGATGCGCTGACGGGGAACGACGCTTTGGACCAGGCCCTCAAGTTCCACGAGGCTGTGGGTATAGACGCAAGCATCCTTACAAAGGCGGACGCAGACGCTAAAGGGGGTGCTGCGGTCTCTATAGTTTACGCGACCAAGAGACCCCTCATATTCCTCGGCACTGGGCAAGGGTACGATGACATAGTAGAGTTTGACCCCGAGAAGTTCGTTGATTCGCTCCTCCTAGGAGCGTACAGTATATCGGGGCGCTCTTAGTAATGCCTATGGTGAGGTTCGTGCCCAGACATTTCCTCACGCTACTCGACTACAAGCCCGAAGATGTAAGGAAACTTGTTAACTTAACACTGGAGTACAAGGCGAAGCGTAGAGCTGGCACGAGGCTGACAGGTGAGCTTAAGGGCAAAACTGTGGCACTAATATTCGAGAAGCCCTCTACCAGGACTAGGGCTTCAATGGCAGTCGCTATATACGAGATGGGAGGGCTTCCTATAACCTACAACTGGACTGAGCTACAGCTTGCACGCGGTGAGCCGATCAAGGACACTGCTAGGGTCCTAAGCAGATACCACGACGCGATAGCCGCTAGGGTGAAGAGACACGAGACTCTGGAAGAGCTTGCGCGCTTTTCTCTAGTACCTGTCATAAACATGCTGAGTGACATGTTTCACCCTTTACAGGCGGTAGCTGACTACGCCACAATACTAGAGTACAAGGGCAGAGTAGACGTAACAATCGCATTCATAGGTGACGGTAGAGATAACGTCTTTAACTCTCTCGCTGTCGCGGGCGTGAAGCTCGGGGCCACAGTCATAGTGGCTACACCGCCTCGCTACGCGCCATCCGAAGAGTTCCTCGAGAAGCTCAGGAGAGCAGGCCCCGGAAAAGTTGTAGTCACCGAGGATCCTGAGGAAGCAGTATCGGAGGCTGACGTCGTGTACACTGACGTCTTCGTCAGTATGGGGCAGGAGGCTGAGAGAGAGGAGAGGCTGGCCGCTTTCTTACCGCGCTACCAAGTAAACTCGCGCCTGTTGGCACGCGCCAAGGAGGGCTACATTTTTATGCACTGCCTCCCCGCCTTCAGGGGCGAGGAGGTGACGGAAGAGGTGCTGGAAGATCCTTACCACTCAGTAGTCTTCGACCAGGCCGAGAACAGGCTTCATGCCTCTAAAGCGGTACTTGCGTTCTTACTTGGAGGTGTCTGACTTGGGCGTCCATGAGTTCCTTCGAGACACGGGTAGAATGTTCAAGCTAATTAAGAGACCCGAGCGGAGCGAGCTAATGCTCACCTTACGTGTAGTGACGTTAGGGCTCGTAGTCTTAGGAGTAGTAGGTTACATCTTTCAGCTAGTGGGCTCGGCCCTGCGAGCGGCAGGAGCCTTCCACATACCGCGTGAAATTGCACTCTTCGCCTTAGGAGCCTCGATGGCAGTTGTACTGGGCCTTGTCCTCTATATGAGAAGGAGGGCGGTATAAGTTGGCGCAAGCTACCACTAGGCCAATGTTCTATGCTGTCAGGACCACGATGGGGCAGGAGTACAATGTGGCTTCCATGCTTGAGGCAAGGGCAAGAACTCGCTTACTACCAGTAAGGTCGATACTGGTGATACCTAGGCTAAGGGGTGTGGTGATAGTCGAGGCTCCTGGTTACCACGTAGTAGCGCGGCTAGTCGCCGGCATGCGCCACGTCAAGGGCATAGTGAGGGGGGCCATGCGCTACGAGGACCTAGAGAAGTTCATCGCGCCAAGGCCGGTAATCGAGATAATCGAGGTCAACGACATCGTAGAGATAACCTACGGACCCCTCATGGGGATGCGAGGCAGAGTAGTCCACGTCGACAGGTCTAAAGGCGAAGTGAAAGTCGAGATCTCTGAGGCGGCCTACCCGCTCCCCATATCGATAAACGCCGAATACGTCAGGATAATCTCTAAGGAGAAGAAGGAACATGAGGGAGCACCTGGAGTGGCTGAGAGCTGAAGGCGAACTATTAGAAGTAACTAGCCAAGTCAGCGCACGCTACGAGGCGGCCTACATACTCAAGCGTGAGGACGGGCAGCGAGCAGTTCTCCTACACAAAGTCGGAGAGTACCAGATACCCGTCGTCGGCAACCTCTTGACAAAGAGGAAGTACCTCTACCATGCCATAGGGGCCCGCAGCGACCAGGAGGCTTTCAGTCGCTTACTAGCAGCAATGTCGAGCCCTCGCCCGCCTACGGTGACTAAACCCCCGGAGTACGAGGAGCTAGCGGGTCTTGACTCACTTCCCATACTGACCTTCTATGAGAGAGATGGAGGACCGTACATTACGTCGGCAATTTTCATAGCTAAAGATCCTGAACTAGGCTTCCAGAACGCCAGCATACACCGGGTAATGGTCCATAGCTCTAAACGCGCTGCGGTGCGCATAGTCCCCCGCCACCTCTATAGGATGCTCAGCAAGGCTGAGGCCAGAGGCGAGGACCTACCAGTGGCCGTGGTCATAGGCACACACCCCGCAGTTTATGTGGCAGCAGCGTGCTCTCCACCCTACGGGGTGGACGAGCTTCACGTAGCGAACGTCCTTCTCGGCGGTAAGCTCGAGGTATTTAGGGAGCCTCTAACAGGGCTCTTAGTCCCTCGGTGCTTCGAGGTACTAATAGTAGGCCGGCTACTGGCCCGAGAAAAGGCCTCTGAAGGTCCCTTTGTAGACATAACTGGCACATACGACATCGTCAGGAAGCAGCCCGTGCTTGAAGTAGACGCCGTGTACGCCAGGCCCGACGCGATCTTCTATGAGATACTCCCCGCCGGTGTCGAGCACAGGCTGCTCATGGGCTTCCCTCGTGAGGCCGCGATATGGGATGCCGTACGCAGAGTAGTACCTGAGGTTAAGTCCGTTAGGCTTACTCCCGGTGGCTGCGGGTGGCTGCACGCTGTAGTTTCGATACGCAAGCAGAAGGAGGGCGACGCTAAAAACGCGATACTCGCTGCGCTGGCTGCCCACCCCTCCCTAAAGCGGGTGGTAGTGGTCGATGAGGACGTAGACGTTGACGATCCTGTCGAGGTCGAGTGGGCTATAGCCACAAGGTTCCAGCCGCACAAAGACCTAGTT
>CAZPLI010000003.1:0-40905 GCA_964587325.1 uncultured Thermofilaceae archaeon
TAATGACTTTCTTCGCGCCGGCTGAGAGGTGCTTTGACGCATTCTCTCTGTCCCTAAATCTGCCTGTAGACTCTAAGACTATGTCTATGCCTAGCTCTTTCCATGGAAGCTTTGCTGGGTCTGGCTGGTTGAAGACTTTAATTTCTAGGTCGTCTATTACTATGGCTCCGTCTTTCACTTTGACCTCCTTGTCGAGCACGCCGTGGACAGAGTCATACTTGAAAAGGTGTGCTAGCATTGTAGGATCAGCAAGGTCGTTGACGGCTACGACTTCTAGCTTGTCCCAGAACTTGTCCTTGCCGTAAGAGAGAGCGGCTCTGAGGAACAGCCTTCCGATCCTACCGAACCCGTTTATTGCTACTTTCAGCGTCATCGTTCCAACCAGGTTATAAGCGTAATCCGAGTAGTTAATAAGCAACTCTCGGCAACGTACAACAGAAATGTAGTCTAGCTGGCCGCGTCAGACCTGCGCGGGCATCTCATCGTTCGAACCTTCCGAGCGTCTTCATCGCGGCCAATAAGAGTAAGAAGTTGAGCATATCTAATGTTTTCTCCCGGAAGAGGACCGGGAGTACTTACATGAGTCGAGTATAGCGATAAATACTCCGTGTACACTGTAAAGCTTGGTGGTGCATTGTCTCAAGATCTATTGCTCAAGGAAATTAAGACGAAAATAGCGGGCGATATAGTACTGGCGCCCAATCCGGGCAAAGCCATGCGTAAATGGAGAGAGCTCTTTAACGTAAGTCAAATAGAGCTTGCCGAGAAGATGAATGTCTCGGCATCTGTAGTTAGTGACTACGAGAGTGGAAGAAGAAGATCGCCGGGAGCGAAATTCATAAAGAGATTTGTAGATGCGCTCGTCTCGATAGACTTAGAGCGCGGGAGACCGGCTATCAACACTCTACTGAGACTCTTTCTGGGATCTCATAAGCTCTATGAGGCCATAATAGACATGAGGGAGTTCAGTAAACCCGTGACTATACGAGAATTCTGTGAGGCAACGGATTCTGAGCTAATCGTTGGTAAAGACGAGTTTGAAGATAATCTCCTCTTCGGGTACACGGTCGTTGACAGCATTAAGCTGGTACTCGAGGTTCCCAGCTATGACTACGTTAAGCTGTACGGCGCTACAACGCAGCGCGCAGCAGTATTCACCAAAGTTTACTACGGACGGAGTCCCATGGTTGCAATCAAGGCTATGCAAGCCGGTATGGGCGGAATAAGACCGGCACTGGTAGTGTATCACGGTACGAGGAGAATTGACGAGCTAGGTGTTGAAATAGCTAGGCGTGAAGGTATCCCGCTAGCGGTATCTCGCGTAAAGAGTGTTGAAGAATTAATTGAAAGATTAAGAAAAATAGGATAGATCCCTTATATCACTCAACCTTTACCTTAAAGAACTTTAGTTTTTTAGGCAAGTGTATCTCCAGCACTCCCCCTCGAAATAGTGCCTTTGCTTTCTTATAGTCTACCGGGGCTGGTAGCGTTAACTCAAGTCTATAGTAGTTGTATTTGCCTTGAGCATAGGTGACCAGCCCTTCAAAGCTTACGCTTCTAGCCATTTTAGCCTCTATTAGAAGGCGATTCTCCGTTCCTCTAACCGTGATATCTTCGACTCGGCGCACGCCCGGGAGATCTACCCTGACCACAATTTCATCGCCTAAGTCGTGTACCTCGTATAAAGGCAGCAAACAGCGTGATTCGTAATCTAACAGAGGCTTTGTGAATCTCTCCTCAACCTCCGCTAGTAGCTCTTCCATTTCTCTTCTTATTCTCCTAATGTACTCAAAGAACCACTCCTCGCTCATAAAGATCACCTCCTCAAGCATACATTGCCGGCAGCGTGTACTCGTACTCTTTCCCTGCTTGGCGCATAGTCTCCATAGTCCGCCTCATTAGTTCTCTCAGTTTCACTCTAATCTCTTCTTCTTGCTCTTTTAACGGTGAAACATCGACTTTTATGCCAAATAGAACTCCTAAGGTAGATACTAGGGAGGCCGCTGCGCCTGGATCTGGATAGTTCATATAGGTCTCTGCCAACAGCGCTATTCCCGAGACACCACGAAGTAGACACTCCTTAAGAACCACTGCGTGAACACCGCTCATGAAGCCTTCTCTTAGTAGTTCTATCCCGCTCTTTTTTAGCATCTCCTTATCTTCTGCCTTTACAGCGGCGCCATAGACTCGTGGAGTCTGTATCTCAATTCTGTTAGGCACCGGTATGCCGCTCAGCACTACTATTTGTTCAGCACCACTACTCACAGCCCAATCGACTATTGCGCGCGCCAGTGAGGGTATAGTGCGAGGAGGTATAGCTATCTCGGACACGAATACGTAAGTTGAACCTGAGCCGTAGACTCTCACCGGAAGTAATGGTTTAGTTTCGTGAAATAGTAGTAATGGCGGAATCTCGTCTGAGTCAAAGTATGCCACAAGATCTAGCTTCAAATTCTTAATAAGGAAGGAGGCAGCTATGGGTCCCACAAGGCCTACGTCCGGAACACCAACAAATAGCTTAAACCCTTTCTCAGGCTCTCTGAGCTTGTGCACTCTCCAGCTCAAGTTCCTACCCCTCCATACTTCTTCAGCACTTCAACCACAGGAAGCGTGCCCTTACTCAAGTATCTCATTAAGGCGCCACCGCCTGTGCTCACAAAGGACACTTTGTCTATATAGCCTAGCTTCCTAGCTGCCGCTATGGTGTGACCGCCTCCTATTAGCGAGAAAGCTCCGGACTGGACTATAGCGTCGAATACCGCGCGAGTGCCGCTTGCAAAGGCAGCTTCCTCGAAGACTCCCATAGGGCCGTTCATGACAATAGTCTTGGCTCTCTCTATAATAGACGCGTACTCCTTAACCGTATTATCACCTATATCTTTAATTAGATAGTCGGTGGGTAAGCTATCTATGTCCACTATTTCGCGTTTACCCTCTACGTCCACTGCAAGGTCGACTGGCAAAACGACTTTTTTTCCATGCTTTTCAAGTAGCTTTTTGACCTCGGAAACAAGTTCTGTGAATCCTCTCTTTTCTAAGACCTCGATATTAGGCCTGCCGAGATTTACCCCCTTAGCATAAAGGAATAGGTTAGCCACTAAGCCTCCGGTGAGGACATAGTCAGCTATGCCTTGGCTTAAGACAGCATCGGCCACGCTGGCCGAGTCCTCAGCCTTAGCCCCACCGAGGATGTAAACGCAGGGATGCTCAGGGTTATTCCTGACGCGTTCTAGCGCTTTAAGTTCCGCCTCCATTACTCTTCCCACTGCAACTTCGCTAACAGCAGGAGCAAAACCTACCATTGACACGTGCATCCTGTGTGCGGCAGCGAAAGCATCCACCACAAACACGTCAATTAGAGGCGCCAGTCTCCTGACCATTTCACTCTTCGCATGCTCTTCCGCAGGTGCTTTCTTAGTCTCGCCGTCCCAGAACCTTACGTTTTCTAAGAGTAAGACCTCTCCTTCCCTTAGGCCTTTGATTGCTGATACAGCTTTTTCACCGAAGATGTCATCGACGAACTTGACCTCTTTGCCTAGAACCTTACTTAAAACTAAAGCATGTTGCTTGAGACTTACGAAATCTGGCTCGCCCCTGCGTCCCTGGTGAGCCATAAGTACAACTTTTGCGCCGCGCTCCACAAGCTCTTTAATAGTCTTCTCCCCGTGAGTCCTTATCCTAGTGTCATCAAGTATTCGCCCCGTAGATGGATCTATAGGAGAGTTAAAGTCAACGCGCACAAGTACGCGTCGCCCCTCGACACTCACGTCGTCCAGCGTCTTGATCCCCAGAACAGGCATTACTCTTTCACCAGTTATCGTAGTATGTCTAAGGCAGTAATATGGTCTTCTCCTAACTATAGCTAGAGGTTACTTTGATGTCACTTCGACGAATAGCTGTCCTGCCTCTAAACTCGCTGAGAAGAGCAGGATAGAGGCAGCCAGTAGTAACGTTGCTAAGTATATGCCTATTTCGTCGTCGAAGTTTCGCCTAGCGAGTGCCAATATTGAGATTATGCTTTCAACTGACACGAGAGATACAGCTACCATTTCCAGCCACATAACTGGTTGAGTCAGCATAAAGTAATACGTTTTAAGCACATTCTCTCCCTCAGTTTCAGCCACAACTCTAACTGCCATACCTGAGGTGTACGCCGTATAAAGTGCAGTCACGGCTCCTAGGCCAGGCATTGCGCATGCTACCACTATTCTCGAGTTATGGTAGAATATTCTATAGCATAACTCATCGACGGAGCTTACGTTAGACAGTATCCCCGAAAGGTACTCCTTGTAAGCCTTATAGAGCTTCGTGGCTTCTTCTTTAGGGAGCGAGGTAAATATTCCTGCTGTGTACGTTACAAGCAAGAGCACTAAGAATACCACGTAGGCCGCGATGCGTATTTTATAGGAGACAGGTAGCGGCTTCTTCGCATGGCTACTAACTCTCATGAAGCCTCACTTACCCTGCAAATAGCGCCTATATTTCCCTCGCGCTGCTCGCGTTATTCCCTTTAACCGCAAATCATCCTTTTAGAGCGATGAAGCTAGAGGAACTCCTGTCTAAGGCCGATCCTAACGATCTGGCTAAAAGGATAGACCACACCAACCTTAAACCGGACGCTAGCGTAAGCGACCTTGAAAGGACCTGCCGAGAAGCGCTCGAGTACGAGTTTAGAGGTTGCTGCATTGCGCCGTGGTTCGTAAGGGAGGCGGCGTCTATACTCGCCGGAAGCGACGTTAAGCTCGTCACGGTAGCAGGTTTTCCTCTGGGAAACATCCCGTTAAGCGTCAAAAAGGCAGAGGTCGAGGCGGCGCTTGTCTCAGGCGCAGACGAAGTTGACGTTGTAATGAATGTATCAGCCTTCAAGTCAGGCAGAGTGGACTATGTGAGAAACGAACTCTCAGAGCTTGTAGAGCTGGTAAGAGGCTATGGTGGGGTTATAAAGGTGATAATAGAGACCTCCTTCCTTAGCAGCGAGGAGATAATAAGTGCTGCTAGGCTAGTAGCTGAAGTCGGTGCTGACTTTGTTAAAACAAATACAGGCTTTGGCAAGCGGGGCGTGCTTCCGGGAGATATAGTTCTAATAAAGAAAGCGCTGTCAGGGGGTAAAACGAGAGTAAAGGCTGCCGGAGGGATAAGGAGGGCTATCGACGCACTGATACTAATAGAGCTGGGAGCCGACGTTTTGGGTACGAGCTCGGGGAAGCAGATAGTGGATGAACTTAAATTATTGTCTAAATACTCATAGACACCTGTTGAAGCCGGGTGCAGCGTATGAGGCCATCTAGGGATGTGGGCATCGTAGGCTATGGGGCCTACGTTCCAGTATACAGGATAAAGGGTGAGGAGATAGCCAGGGTCTGGGGGCGGCAGGCGTGGCCCGTAGAAGAGAAGAGCGTACCAGGGCCTGACGAGGACTCGCTAACAATGGCGGTTGAGGCAGCCAAGAACGCCCTGAAGAGAGCGCGCATTGAGCCCGCAAGGATAGGCGCCGTTTACGTAGGCTCAGAGAGTCCTCCCTACGCTGTTAAGCCGTCTGCGACTGTAGTCGCTGAGGCCTTAGGCATTACGCCGGAACTCTTAGCGATAGATATGGAGTTCGCCTGTAGGGCGGGTACTACTGCCCTGCAGGACGTGATAGGTCTAGTAGGAAGCGGCATGATCGAGTACGGGTTAGCTATTGGGACTGACACGGCTCAGGGTAGGCCAGGCGACGAGTTGGAGTTCACGGCAGCAGCCGGTGCGGCCGCGTTCATAGTGGGGCCAGGTAGCGAGTCGCTAGCTTTAGTAGAGGGGTCTTACTCCTTTGTCACAGATACTCCCGACTTCTGGCGCAGAGCAGGGGAGAAGTATCCAAGGCATGCGTACAGGTTCACCGGCAAGCCAGCGTACTTCAGACACATAGTGGGCGCGGTTAAGGGCTTGATGACCGAGTTAGGGCTAAAGGCCGAGGACTTCGACTACGTAGTCTTCCACCAGCCTAATGTGAAGTTCCCGCTCAGAGTGGCCAAAATGTTAGGCTTCCCGCGTGAAAAAGTCGAGCCAGGGCTTCTTTCTAACGTTATAGGAAACACCTACGCTGCTGCGTCTCTCTTAGGCCTTGCGGCGGTACTCGACATAGCCAAGCCTGGGCAGAGGGTCCTCGTTGCTTCGTTCGGCAGCGGAGCGGGCAGCGATGCAATAAGCCTTGTAGTGACCGACGCGATAGAGGAGCGCAGAGACCTAGCGCCTAAAGTTAGTGACTACATAAAACGCAAAGTCTACATCGACTATGCAACCTACGCGCTATACAGAGGTAAGATCTCGAGGTGATGCATTGATGAGGAGAGTGTTTATCGCGGGGGCTGGCGCGACGCCCATCGGCGAGCACTGGGAGAGGTCATTAAGGGACCTTATGGCAGAAGCTGCACTGCGAGCTATACAGGACTCGGGGCTGGATAAGAAGTCGATAGAGGCAGTCTACATAGGTAACATGTCATCAGGGTCTCTGCAGGGCCAAGAGCACCTAGGAGCGCTCCTGGCAACGTGGATAGGCATACCAGGAGTTGCGGCGGCCAAAGTAGAAGCCGCTTGCGCCAGCGGTGGTGCAGCCTTCCACCAAGCCTTCCTAGCAGTGGCCTCAGGACTGTACGACCGCGTACTAGTAGTCGGCGTTGAGAAAATGACAGACGCAGTAACGGCTGACGTCACTTCAGCTCTCATAATGGCAGACGACCAAGAATATGTGGCTTTCACAGGCGCCTCTTTCGTAGGACTAAACGCGCTAGTATACAGGGCCTACATGAGCGAGTTCGGCGCTAAACAGGAAGACATAGCTCTCTTCGCGGTCCACGACCACAAATACGCAGTAAACAATGAGCTGGCTCAATTCAGGCGCGAGATAACCTTGGACGATGTGCTCAAGTCGCCTCTAGTAGCAGACCCTATTCGCCTGCTAGAGTGCGCACCTATTGGCGACGGTGCAGCAGCCTTAGTGCTCTGCTCCGAAGAGGCAGTTAAGAGTTCAAGGAGGAACGATACGCTCGTGGAGGTCGCAGCATCTACTGTCGCCACCGACGTACTGAGTCTCCACGACAGAGAGACTCTAACAACGCTTAGAGCTACAGTTAAAGCTGCAGAGAGAGCTTACAGAATGGCCAAGATAGAGCCCGAGGACGTAGACGTACTAGAGGTTCACGACGCGTTTACTATCCTAGGAGTGATCCACGTCGAGGATCTAGGCTTCGCTAAGAAAGGCGAAGGCTGGAGACTTCTTAAGGAAGGCGAGCTCGAGATTGGAGGTAAAATCCCGACAAATACTCTCGGAGGCCTAAAAGCTAGGGGGCATCCTGTGGGAGCCACAGGTGTCTACCAGATATACGACGTCGTTAAGCAACTGTGGGGAGAGGCGGGAGCGAACCAGGTAGAAGGTGCAGAGATAGGTCTCGCACAGAATGTGGGTGGTGTCGGAGGGACTGTAGTTGTTACGATCCTAAGGAGGGTGAGATGATATGGTTAAGGCTCCTAGCGTATCGAGAGTTTGGAGGGAGCGTATAGTAAAGTACAGGCTAATAGGCGGCCTGTGCAAGGACTGCGGTAAGAGGTTCTATCCTCCTAGGCCAGCATGTCCGGCCTGTGGTTCAGAGAACGTTGAACAAGTTAAGCTGCCTGAGGAGGGCCGCTTGCTATACTTCACTGTGATAAGGTCGCCACCACGAGACTTCGGGCCTCAACCCTACATCGTTGGTATAGTGGAGCTCAAAGACGGTACAAGGATCATAACACAGATAGTTGATGCAGCACCGGAGAGCCTGAAACCCGGTTTAGAGTTAGAGGCAGTATTCCGTAAGTATAGGGAGCAAGGGCCCGACGGCATAATCGAGTACGGCATAAAGTTTAGGCCCAAAATAGGTTGATAGAATGCAAACACTTCGCGAGAAAATAATAGACCTTCTAATGAGTTCCGAGAGACCGCTTACTGTGAACGAGATCGGTGAAATGCTGGGCGTTCCTCGCGAGCAGAGAAAGCTGCTATACGAAGAGCTGATACACGCCGCTAAGACGCTTAAACGTAAAAGTGGAGGTATCTATCAGCTAATATACGAGCCACCTCGCTGTGCGGCATGTGGGTACGTATTTGGCGAGCTGAAGAGAATTAGGAGGCCCAGTCGTTGCCCCCGTTGTAAAAGCGAGAGAATACTGCCTCCACAGTTCTGGGTCATGAAGGCTTAGAAAACACGTTTAGGTTTTTCTTTCGCTAATTATTGCCTCTATTAGTGCTACGACTATAGCAGTGAGTGCATTGTCGGTCGGTAGTGTAATGCCTGGAGCTACGTCCACAATTAGGCTTGCAGCCCTAAAGATCCCTGTTGGGAGCCCCTCCCTTGCTCCAATCAGTACGTTTACTCTCCTAGAAGTCTCAAATAACTCTCTAAGATTGTCTGAGACTTCGCTTATAGCCTTCCCTCTAGTAGATGTGACTATTATCGGTTCATCTCTTCTATCTCTTACGAACTGATAAAGGTCTTGAACAACTACTGGCACGGGGTGTACCTTGTGTGAGTACGTCTTTCGTTGGATCTCAAGACGAGACTTTATACCTTCTAGTACGCCGCTAATGAATACTGCTAGTTCCTCCGCGGGGACCGGCTTAAAAGGAGCTATTACTAGTTCTCTGAGTTCGAATGTCTGAGCAGCTCTGCCTATCCTAACGCCTACCTTCCTTACGGCATCTAAAGGTCCTCCGTAGGGGACCTGAGCTATAGCAATTTTCCTTAGCAGAGGCTTTATGTCGGGTTTGCCAGGGTACGTCTTTTTCTTCTCTTCTCTACCCTCAGTAATTGTTATATACGCTATATCATCTATTATTTCGATCCAAACAATTTTGTCGGGGTATGTCAAATTAACTGGCGAACTTGTTACGCTCTGAATGGCTGCGCCGGCTCTAACATTGACATCAATGCTTGTGAAATTATGTGATCCTCTGCGAGTAGTTCGCACGGCAAACGTCTCGTTGGGAGATATTCGATTCCTGGCGGCCTCCGCGGCTTTAGCTGCTATATCTTCGAGGTCGGCCTTAGCTTCAGATACGACCTCAAACACCTTTTCAGCTTCCAGAACTTCACGAGATATCACGTCATAAGCCTCACGAAATGAGTCTTCAGGTACGTAGACCAACACTAAGCCCTTATACCCATGAGGAGCTGATTCCACGCGGGCCTCCGGTACCAGCTCAAGCACTCTACTGGCAGCGATTTTTTCGAGCCCTCTTGGGGTCTTAAGTAGAATCTTTCTCTCCTTGTTCACGCTATCACCCTCATTCTCGCCAGGAAGAAGCCAATTGTCCTATGCACATGGGGGTATAAGCGTCTTACTTTGCTGCTTACAGAGTAGCCTGGATATCCCGGTAGTCCCCACGCTATTTCTTCTAGCTCAAAAGCTCCTGTGTTAACAGCTTTAGTTACTATTTCCTCACCTTCCTCAGCCAATAGCGAGCATGTTGAGTACACTATATGTCCTCCTCTTCTCACCACTTTAGCTGCAGACAGCAACATGGAGAGCTGAACTTCGCTATACCTACGAACATTGGGACGCCTCCATAGAGCGAGCCTCAAACCGGGGTCTGAGCCTAGAGCACCGCTGTTCGTACAGGGCGCGTCTACGAGCGCGCAGTCAAAGGCTCTTCTTAAGGGCGGTCGTGTAGAGTCCGCGTTAGCTATGTGGGCTTCATAGCCGAGTTTTGTTTTTAGCCTGACCATCTCGGACAGGCGTTTACGTGATACATCGGCACTAATTATCTCGCTAGCGAACAGCTGGAATATGTGTGATGTCTTAATGCCTGGAGCGGCCGCCGCATCGTAAACTAGAGCTTGGGGCTGTGGCTGTAGGGCATGGACTACTATCGCACTACCTTTATCTTCCATTAACGCTAACCCCTCCCTAAGCGGCGACAGCGTAGAAAGATTGGCAGGTGGGTTTACGACCTCGTAGAGATACGGGATATCGTGGTCTTTCCTTAATCTAAGTCCCTCACGTTTGAGCATTTCAACGACCTTTCGCTCAGATGCCTTTAGGGTATTCACTCTGAGCCATACCGTATGCTTCCAGAGGGCTTTCAGTAGCCTAACCGTCTCCTCTTTCCCTAACATACGGATTAAGTGTTCAACGAGCCAAGGTGGTGTTGAGTACTCAACAGCAAGCTTTTCGTGATAAGGTAGACTGTCCTTTATGCTGTCTACAGCCTCAAGGTTCCGAGGTGAGAGTAGACGCCACAGTCTTCCTGTTAGTAGTCCGCCCTTTGCTATTTCTAGTTCTTCGCGAGGTAGTAGGCGGTCCTTAAGTAAGGCGAATGCGACCCTAAACGCGCATTTCCTTCTTAGAGGGATCGTACTAAGGCCCTCTCTTTTAAGTAGCAGGTCAGCCTCAGGAAAGCGCCTAAGCGCAGCTAAAGCGAAAGTCCTAGCCAGCCTCTTTTCCTCGAGTGTTCTTACTCCAGCCTTAGCGTAACACACACGTAACGCGGAGTCTAACGACTGCCGCTTACGCTCCACAGTCTCTAATGCTATGGATGCTAGCCTGAACGCTCTAGTGTGCATAATTCAGCCTAGTGCATGTGTGGACTCATGCAACATATCCTTTTGGTTGAGATAGGCGGGGGGAAGCAAGGGCGCCTGTGGGAGAGCTGGGGAAAAAAGTGGCAGTTATTACCGCACTTTTGCTGCTGTACCATTTGTCTAAGATCTTGTTTATACTCGCCCTCGTAATCACTCCGGTACTGGCTATCAAAAAGAAGATTCTAAAGGTGCGCAAGAGCCGAGAGGCCAGGCTCACTGTACAGTTCCGGCCTGTAAGTGACAAGGTCGCTGAGAAGAGAGTGGAAGTTCCTCTGCTAAAGCGGGGAGAGAACTACTACGTAAGGCTGGCCGGTCTCCGCTGGGGTAAAGTGATAACACTAAGAGCTAGGAGCTGTGAAGCGGCATTAAAGCTCGTACAGAAGTTAGCAGAGTTTTCTGAACGTGCAGGGGTACAAGTCTATGCGTTGCTTGAGGCCCAAAGCCTTGCGAGTGGAAGCCCTGAGGTTACGCTGATAGTAATGTGTAAAGCTCTTACACAGTCTAGAGCTATGGATAGGCTAGATGCTCTTTGCGATGCGATAGCATCTCATGCTATCATCGAAGGGCTGGCGACACAACTCGGAAGAGGAAGCGAGGAAGAGATGAGAGCACTATACGCCTGTCTCGTTCACAAGGAAACGTTAAGCGGAGCAAATGCTACTTAGAGAGCATGAGCGCAAAGATATACGCAAATCTGCTGATAGATTCTTGATGAGTAAGAAGTCCGTCATTATACTCAGCGACGAAAGGGTAGCGGAAGCTCTGAGTGATTCGTCTAGAGTAAGCTTACTGTTGTTATTATCAGAAAGACAGCGCGCAACAATACAGGATCTAGCTCGTGTCGTAGGCAAACACAGAAGTACTGTCAGTAGGCATATGTCTAAACTTTTGGAGGCCGGTCTCGTTGAACGGACCTTGCGAGGAGATACGTACGAGTACTATCTTACAGACAAAGGGACAGCCATCGTGAACGAAATCAAGAGTAAACACTTAGCTGTTCTAACTAGCAAGTCACGGTCTCCGCCTGGAGTTATTGCACTAATGAGCTTAGGGGCAGGAGCGCTAGTTTCACTAGTACCGGTCAAGATTCACGCAATAACAAGGTTGATACTTGCTAGTTTCGTAGCTGTGCTAATCTACTTTATTATGACTAGGCTCTGGAGAGAAGTGAGACACTAAGAGGTGGAAATGTGAGTATAACGGAGCAGTATTTATACATGCTTTTGTGACTGTGTGTGGGTAGTGGTGACGATGCTTGAGAGGTAAACTGGTGCTCGCGGCCATTCTATGCATTATAGGCATTATACTCTATTGGACACCCATTAAAGTGGATACTGGCGAGTTTAGCATCGTGCTTGGAGGGTATCCGTGGGTAGCAATGGAGAAGGGTAGGGATCCCGGACCCTGGATGATGATAGGATACGTAGTCACTGCTGCTTTCTCTGCGCTGGCACTAGTCTCCCTTTTCTTAGCTTGGAGAATGCCGGAGGAAGGGCGTGAAGAGGTCTACGAGGAGGAAGAGGAGACCGTAACATACGAGGAGGAGATCTATGAGTTCTAAAGGCGTTATATGGCTTGAGGCGCTTACACCTAAGCAGGCCCTGCTCTTTGCTACATTAGCATCTGAGCTTGAGAAGAAAAGGGTCTTCACCTGCGTAATTTCTACGAGAGAGTACGAGCTAACAACGGGGGTTCTGGAACTGTTCCATACTCGTTACATCGCTATTGGGAGCTATGGTGGTGGGACTCTTGAGGGCAAGCTAAGGGCGTCGATTGAGAGACAAGTTGAGCTCTTTAACTGGATTATACAGAGTGCGTGGAGGCCTAGAGTGCACGTAGCATTTACATCTCCCGATTCAAGCCGGGTGGCTTTTGGTTTAGGTATACCCATAGTTGAGGTTACGGACTCTCCCCACTCCGAGAAAGTTAATAGGCTAACTCTGCCGCTAGCTGACCGGGTAGTAGCGCCGCTATGCGTGGCAGAGGGAGTGTCCAAATTTCTTCCTACAAAGAGTGTCCTCAGAACATTTGACGGAGTCTTTGAGGTAGCTTGGGTCAAAAGGCTTAGGCCAAAGGTAGATGTCATAAAGGCACTAGGCCTTAGCCCTATGGAATACTATATTGTCAGACTGCCCGAGACTAAGGCAGCTTACTACTCATTCAATGCAAGACTTGAGGAATACATTAAACTCATCAAAAAGTTAAGCAGTACACTGAAAGTGGTGATTTACCCTCGTTATCAAGAGCAGCGTGCTCTAGCAAGAGAACTAGCGCGACGGGAGAGAGGAGTAATACTGCTGGAGCGAGCAGTTGATATGTTAAGTCTGGAGTACTATGCAGTATTCGTGCTCACAGGGGGGTCAACGATTGCTCAAGAGGCCGCACTTCTGGGAACCCCTGCGGTTGTTACATTTCCTCGGGAATTACCTACCGTACGCTTCTTGTCTCAGAGAGGTTTTCCCATATACCATGAGCCTTGTGCGTTTCTGGACCTCTGCCTAAGCATAGCCAAGGACCCAGACTCCTTTAGAGGGAAGTCTCAAGAACTCTTGAAGAAGGTTGAAGACCCTCTACCTGTCCTCGAGCAATGTATAATTGAGCTTGCTGGGTCGTGTTAGAGAAAAGTATTTATCGCTAGGAGCGTGAAGGGGCGGGGGTGCACTAAATGGAGTACGTGTACGCGAGCTTACTCCTACACCATGCGGGACAGCCAATTACTGAGGAGAAGGTGAAAGCGATACTTGAAGCTGCAGGCATACAGGTCGATGAAGTAAGGGTAAAAGCTCTCGTAGCAGCCCTAAAAGAGATTAACATCGAGGAGGCAATCAAGAGCGCCGCGCTTCCTGTAGCTGCGGCACCGGCAGCTGCACCCTCAGCGGCCCCGGCTGAGCCTACTGAGGAGAAGAAGGAGGAAGAAGAGGAGAAGAAGGAAGAGGAAGGCGAGGAAACCATCGCAGAAGGTCTATCAGCGCTGTTCGGCTAACCTTTCTCTAAGTATATCGTACAGTACCCGCGGCTGCCGCGTGTAAAGACGGTACCTTACGACGCCTCCGGTAGGTTGTTGAGCACTTTTTAGCTCGATTTCGACGAAGTTTCTCTTCTCATTAATGCTTACCTTAGCGTCCGTAAGGGGGAACTTGATAGGTGTTCTCTCGTCGAGAATGAGACCTCTATCTGTCACTACATAAGATTGTGGTACCATTAGCATACCGCCGTACTTCCTCTGCACAACTTTGCTAGCTACCATGGATGATAATGATACCACGTAGAAGAGGGAATAGAACGTAAGGTAGGCTATGAAGCGGGCCAAATGCTTGTCGTGTGCTAAATCACCGAAGAGGCCTTCTAGCGAGCCTATAATCGTGTCGCGTATACCTGGAATAAATATGAGTGCTAGCACGAGTATCATCGGTAAGAAGTATATTGCCATGAATGTGCTTTGGCCGCGTAGCTCCCTAGAGAGTTCTTCAGCATCTAGTATCTTAAGCTTATTTATGGTCTCCTTACGGGCACTGAAAAGCCGTTTTCCCTTCGATATGTACTCAATGTCACGTACCATTCGTGCGGCACTTTTCCCTGTTAGCAGGAAGGTGATGCCTAATACCGCGACTATGTAGACGAGGAACAGCGTAGATAGCATCTGAGGATAGTAAGAGGTCATATAGGCAAACAGTACCATTAAGGCAATGCCAATGGCGTAGGTCAGGTACGTCCTCATAGTCCTAACCTCGCCTATCCCTCTACCGGCTTACTTATCACTTTGCCTTGCAGGGACCTTGCTCTTAGTAGGAGTGTCGGTCCAAAATCTTCGTGTACGAGCATAAGCCTCCTCAGCTTTGATGACTTCTTTAATCAGGTCTTCTTCGCTCAGACATCTACTGAGAATTCTGGCAGCTGTTTGTGGCCCTACACCGCGTCCTGCAAGTACTAGGAGTGCGCGTTTTCCGTAATGTGAAAATAGTTTCGCTGAGAGTACGGCACGTTGGAGAAGACGGGTCTCGCCATCTGATAACTTTCTCCCTTCCTTCTTTTTCCTCAGCACGAGATAAGTGTCCTCGTCCCATGGACTTAAGACAGCTATGAGTCTGGACCCGCATATCGGGCAGAGGGGTTTGCCTTCATATTCGCCTACTTTAACTTCGCGTGACCAGGCTAAGCAGTGGAGACATAGGAGGCGAACTTTTGTTGAAAATAAACGTTCGCGCACTATGCGTATCAGGGCTGCTGTAGGTATTGGAGGTATTACATATCCGCCCTTAGTGGCAGTCAGCATTAATGCTTCAGCAAAAGGTGATGGAACAGCTCGCTTAATGAGTCTTACATGTACGCGTCCCGTCTCGAGGTCTTGGAGTAGACGTTTAAGACCCTCTAGGTCAAGCCTGTAAAATAGGACTTCTCTTAGGGCTTCCTCTCCTACAGGAGTGTTCTTAAGCATCTCTAAGAGGGGTCTGGGTACTCGCTTAACTTCGGGGCTTAGTATGCCGAATCGTCGAGCTACATGTAGTATCCGCTGTCTGAAAAGTCCCGAGCGTTCGACAGCCTCCTCCACTAAGTCTAGTAGCTTGGTATTGAGATACGACAGCAAGAGGTTACTTCTAAGCTTGAGAGGGGCTATTAGAATTACACCGTACGGAGTAGCCCTAAATCTGACGGTGATGCCCAGGGACCGAGATATTGCGTGAGACAGTAATAGTCCGAGTGCGTAGTTCGCGTTGGTCCCTATATGAGCGTGGATAACAGTTATTCTACCTAAGACTTCTATCAGAACGGTTTTGTCTGATGGCACTATCCTGCAGGCCCCTATTTGGCTCTTTATGAAGTCCTTAATCTCCTCCAAATAGGCGGAGAGACCGTACTCTTCAGCTATTTTCCTGAAAGTGTCCGGATCGTTGGAGGTTAAAGCACAGGCAAGTCTTCTCTTTAGTGCTCCAATCTCTCGCGCAACCCAGTACGATACGGGTATGTCTTCTCCTACCCAAGCTGGGACGACGGCTTCACCTGTAGCCGGCTTAACGTTAATGACTGACTCCTCGTAGTCTATCGACTCAACTCTCCATGGCCTACCCCCGAGCACGAAATAGTCGCCTGACTCGAGATTTGCCGCCACGAAGGTTTCATCCAAGGATCCAACTACCTTTCGCTTAGACAGGTCAAACACCTTAAGTCTTGAAGTCTGAGGTATCATGCTTACATTTTCGAAATAATACTTGATAGAGCCCTTACGGGGCCTTAGCACCTCGTCACTTGTGACTCTAAGTAGCCCTATTTGATCGAGGAAGCGCGCTAGCCGGAAGAGGTCGCCCAGAGTCAGGCCTCTAAAGGGATAAGACCTAGTTATAATATTCCACGCATCTTTTAGGGAGATGCCGTCCTTAGCTTCTAATGCCATGCCTACTAGCTGGTGAGCTAGTACGTCCAGTGCTTTCTCGTAGACTTTGGTACGCTCCAAGTCTCCCCTCAGTACTCTGGTACTAATTACAGCTGATTCCAAGAGGTCCTGGATATCACTGCACATAATTATTCCCTTAGCTTCACGTCCCGGGCTGTGTCCCGAGCGGCCTACTCTTTGGGCGAGTCTGATCGCCTGGCGTGGTGACATGTACTGCACTACGAGGTCCACCTTACCAATATCGACCCCTAATTCTAGCGAGGACGTACACACAAGCGTTCTCACAGCTCCTTTCTTGAAGGCCGATTCTGACTCGAGCCTCTCGCTCTTCTCGAGAGAGCCGTGATGAACCCTCACTAGGGCTCCGAGCGCTTCGGAGAGCCTAGAGCCCAGCAGTTCTGCGGTGTCACGAGTATTTGTGAATAAAAGTATAGAGCCTTTATGTTTCTCTATGAGTTTGGTTAAAGCCTCTAGTCTTTTTTCAGGTGAGTCCAAGTAACGTATAGTGATTGCATAGGGCCGAGGTACGCGTACTTCTACTATTTCCACGTGTCTGCCACAAGCCAGAAATTCTGCGGCTAATATTGGCTTCTCGATGGTTGCACTTAACCCTACCCTCTGGAGTCTTCTCCCTGCGAGTTTTTCTAGTCTCTCTAAGCCTAGCGCTAGCTGAACGCCGCGCTTACTATCTAAGAGCTCGTGTACCTCGTCGACTACTACATACTTTACGTGTTTGAGAATGTGCCTAAGCTTAGGTCCTACGAGCATTATCTGGAGCGTCTCAGGCGTCGTGATTAAAATGTCGGGAGCCTCTGTAACCATTTTTCTTCTCAGTGACTGGGGAGTATCACTATGGCGAACGGCCACGCTTAAGCCTACAAAGCTAGCTAACTTCTCGATTCTCTCCAAAATATCTCTGTTAAGCGCTCTTAGAGGGGTCACGTACACTAGTTTAACTCCGCGATTTGATCTCTCGTGCCGTATTATCATGTCGATTAAAGGCAGCATTGCGGCTTCGGTCTTCCCCCACCCTGTAGGAGCTACTATGAGGACATTGTACCCCTTAAGCACCAGTGGTATCGCCCTTTCTTGAACTGGCGTTGGAGATGAATACCCAAGCCTAGCTAATGCAGACCTTAAATCGGGGTGGAGTTGGTCGAATACTGAAGCGCTGCGAGCTTGCGTCATAGTCTGTCACTAAGCCCAGGGTTTGTAAATAAGCACAGCTACTTATCTACTAAGTTAATATCCAGTCGGGGAACGTGAGAAGTTTAATACTGCTGGCATTGCTAGCAGTGCTCCTAGTCCTAATTGCAAAGGGGGCGCTAAGAGAGTACGTAAACTGGTGTCGCGAGAGAGCCGAGACCTTAGTAGGGCCTCTTAAAGACTATCTCACTCTGGTACTAGAGCATCCAGAGAGTGCCAATAAAACTAAGTTCGAGTTGCTAAGGGCTACTGAGGAGTTTGTATCAACACTCCTAAGCGACGTAACACTAGTCATATTACTCTTGATAGCTATCGCGCTGACGCTTGGCGCCCTTCACGACCTAATTTCAGCAATGTCGGACTAAATTAGGAGAAGATTGACCGTCTATCTAATTAGCCTCAATAGACCTACTCTGTTCGAAGCGAACACGTTTTATACCTTACCAAAAAGGCGTGAACGTGTGCTGTGGTAATGGTTGTTACGCACAAAGAATGAGGTGTCATAGATGGGAAGTAACTCGAAGGATACAGGGCCGATAACCATAGACCCCGAGACGGTCTACTCGATACTAGGCAATCCCAACAAGCGTAACATTATTATCTTCCTAGGTGAACGAGGAGTTGCTACCTTTACTGAAATGAGGAAAAATCTGAGAATAAGCGTAGGTAATCTATATTATAATCTCGATGGATTAAAAGACTTCATAACAAAGGACGAAAAAAGACGTTACATGCTTACGGAGAGAGGTAAAAAACTCTACCAAATACTGAGAGAAGAGGCTTCCCGTATAGATCATGCGATAAGACCCAAAGGACATCTATACTCTCTTTTCGATAAAGTGATACGTCCCATAATTCTGCCTGAGCGATTGTTCATTTCCATGTATAGAAACAAAGTATTGTCATCTATATTCTTCATATCAGTATCAATCCTGGCTATATTATCCGCTACTTTTGGTAGATTCGAACTCTTACTATTAGAATATGGCGATAGCCCGGTAAACACTCCTCCAATATATTTGGGAGGGTTCTTAGTACCTGTGGAAATATGGCTAGTAGCGAAGGTCTATCTAAGCTGGATACTAATCACAATACTCCTTGAGGCCCTATGCAGAATAATGGGGATAAGAGAGTTCAGAATTGAGTTCGCCGTTGCCACGTTTCTGTCCTATGCGCCTATACTCGCTTACCCGATACTTTACCGCTTTATCGTTACTGCGCTCACAGCATTAACTGTCGAGCAGCAGTTAATGCTGAGCCTGCTCTTCAGGCTAATGCAAGCCTTTACTCTAGGTTTTCTAACAGCAGCTATATCAGTGTTTAAGCGTATGACTCCTGATAAAGCATTTATATTGGTGTTCGTTCTGTTCTATGTAAGCTATTTAATCGAAATACTCCTCTAGTTTATTATTGCATATTTTCCATCTGCTGATTGAAATACAAGCAAGAGTAACTCAAGCATCGTGTTAGGTTAATGAGGAGCCGGTCCAATGCATGTGTTAGGGTGTAGTGTGTGTGTTTAGGCTAGCATCAACAGTAATGTACACTGGGCAGAAGGATGCTGGTAAGCTAAGCATCGCCGAGCAGGTAGGCCTACAAGTCTTAGTAGAAATTCCCGCGGCAGTCATCGATACTCTAGGAATAGACGAGATAGTTGACCCCCTTTTGGAGTACAGAGTCAGATTCTGTGGAGTGTCAGTGCTTTCGCCTACTTTACCATCTACGCTAGTACTCGAGAAAGCAGCAATAGCCGCCGAGGAGCTGGAGGCGAACTACGTCTTAATGAAGATGCAGCGCAAAGAGTTAGACAGGTTTAGAAAGCTGTCAGACGAACTCTTTGAGATTTTCTCTAGCTATAAGATTGGCTTATGCGTCGAGACCAATCCCGAGAATGCTGCCTCCATTAGGGAGCTTATCTTAGATAAAATAGGAGGAGTGTTCTGGATAGCACTATCTCCTTCAGAAGATACATCAACTCGAAGGTTTATTGACACTATCTTGTATCTGATGCGCCTACTAAAAATTATAAAAATGGTTAACTATACGAAGAGGGGGGCATCCTTTATCACGGATGAGGGGAATATAAACTACTACAGCGTCCTAAGGGCTTTAGTCGAAAATTGCTATGATGGGGTAATTGTACTCGACTATGACTCTAAAGGATTAGATATGTACGGGGAGAAGCTAAGCTATGAAGTTAGCATAATACGTCAATATGCAGCGTCATTACCGGGAAGAGACAGAATCTAATCCATTAGGACGGTCCCAACAACCGGGCTACTTCTCTATTTGCGGCGCTTCGCAGTAAATAGGCTAGAAAGGCATTAAGGGCCTAATAACGCCCCTTTCTAAGGAAGGTACGTTGCGAGCAGGGCGAGGGGCCTTGAAAGTACTTTTCCTGGGTACTGCCTCGGCTGAGGGCTACCCTGCCACCTTCTGCAACTGTGAGAACTGCAGAAGGGCTAGAGCTAAAGGTGGGAGAAATCTCAGAGCTAGGTCCTCAGTTCTCATAAACAACGATCTCTTAATCGACTTCTCTCCTGAGGTTGCCAGTAAAAGCATAGAACTAGGTGTAGAGCTATGGAGAGTTAAAGCCCTGCTGATTACACATTCTCACGAGGACCATTTTTACCAAGACGAGCTTAGACTGAGAACATGGCCTTTTGCGATCGAACCACCTAAGCGCTTAACTATAATAGGAAGTAAATACGTCATTAAAATTATCAGAAGAAAATATAAAGGCAGAATGAGAGAGCTGAGGATGAATACGAAGGCAGTTGATCCCTTTGAGAGCGTCAAGATAAGTGGCTACGAAATCATACCCTTACCAGCAAATCACGGGTGCGAGCCAAAAGAACAGCCGCTAATATACATTGTGAGGCAGGGGTCAAAGTCTATTCTCTATGCATGTGACACGGGACCGCTTCCAGATAGCGTACTTAACTTTTTAGGAGGGCTAAGGCTTGACGCCGTAATAGTTGAAGCTACACTTGGTATACTAAGCTCGAAGATCTTTCAGTATCATATGGGTTTCGAGGACGTAATTGAGCTTAAGCGGTGGATGGAGAAAGCAGAGATAATAAGTGAGGAAACGCCTTTCATAATTACTCACTTTTCTCACGTAACATGTCCTCTTCACGAGGAGATGGAAGACGTACTGAAGCCTTATGGGATAACTCCGGCTTATGATGGATTCACTATAGAGATCTGACTGACTGTCCATGAGTTAACAAATTGTTGTTTCTTTATACGACAGTTATGTAGAGGTATCAAATTCGTATTACGTATTCAGTTTCACAGGGTTAGTCTTATTTAAAGTCCGTGAAGAAGGGAGCGGGGGGTGTATGAGAAGTGTCATACAGTTTACTAGAATTTGAGAGCTTCGATCAGCTACTAAAGTATCTCGATGGCAGAATACAGGACTTAGAGAAGATACATACAGCGTTATCACAGCGTTATCAAGAGCTAAGCGTAAAGGCCGAGAAGCTAAAGAAGTTGGAGGAAGCCTTAACGCAGCTCGTAGGGGGCGAGGTTAAAGTCATAAGGGAAATAGACTTCATGGGACTTAAAGTTGTAGTAGGTGCCAGGGTCATAGACGAATTAAATGTTGTAGAAGAAGTCTTATCCTCCGTCAGTGATACGCTAACAGCACTGCGTAAAGTTAGAGACGTAGTTAGCCAGTTAGCTAAGACTGTATCAGGTGGAGAGGAACTACGTATACGATTACTTGTAGAAACAATAAATGGGATTCCTGTAAGGATTCTCCTTAGAGAGGCCTAAGAGAAGCAAGCTAGGTGTAGTGATGAAGTGGCACTACGTAGCACTAATACTTGTATGCTTAATGCCAACTACGGCTCTAGCGTTACCGTTAGTATACCATAGCAGTATATCGCTGAACGAACGTGTTAATTGTGCTTGTTGGTTCGACGATAATCTCATTTTAGTCTCAAAGAGGCAAGTCTTCCTACTAGCAAACGACTCTCTCCTTAACTTGTCTACACTCCCCGTCAATGCTGTTGCGTGCGACGCCGCACCGTCAGCCCGCACATTGTATCTAGTCTCTAGAGAGGGAACTCTCTACTCTCTAGATCTATCAACAGGCAAATTAACCGAAATCATACAGGTAGCCGATCGAGAGGAAGAGCCGTACAAGCTAGCCGTTTCTAGTGATGGTACGCTAGCTATAGTCGCTATTCGATACAAATACAAGAATAAGTTCACTGCTGATAAACTAGTTATTGTCAATATAACCAAAAAGAGCATAATAAAGGTACGCGATGTGGCAAGTACACCTAGACTCGCAAGACTATTTTCCTTTGAGAGAATGGGTGATTTTCTTGTTGTGCAGACTATAGACACGTTCTGTGAGACCTGCGTCTTTACTGACAACGCCATCGAGGTCTATGATCTGAGGACAGGACGCATAATCCATAGAAACGTTGTGGGACTGGCCCTGGTAACAGTGGATGAGGCTAACTCGAGAATAGTCGCTGTGCGTCTAAGCAGAGAAAGCGATGGTACTTATAGAACGCTGGTCATCAACCTAAACACAGGAGGCTTAAAGCTGGGGGGTCGCGTAAATAGTCTGCCTAGAAGCATAGCTGCCAAGAACGGTCTACTGGCGTTAGTTGCTGATCGCTACAAGCTAGTTTCTCTCACTTATGGCTCTGGAGCAAAGCTAGGCGCGCTCGATCTTTTCGGAGTTACAGGCGTATGCTGGCTTGAACTGAGAGGTGACGAGTACCTCGTGGCGGTCGGTAGGCGTAACATAACGGTACTAACCAGAGAGCTCAAATCCATTTGGACGCAAAAGCCTACTAGATACTCTCCTTCCGAGTCCCCTCGCCTCGTGTGCCGAGGCTCCCGAGCGGTTGTAATATATAATGGCGAGGGCAATGCACGTACAGCGATAAATGTTCTCAGGCTCTACGATAGGATCAGGCTCGTTGTAAGAATCCTAAACCCTCAGGGGTCTCCAGTACCTAATGCCACAGTAACGGTGAGAGTTAGAGCTCGTGAATATGCCCTTAAGACAGATAGAGAGGGGATAGCTATCATTGACGTAGCCCCCGGCAGGATAGCGCTCAAGGTATCAGCAGAAGGTTACGAAGACAAGACGGTGGAAGTGGACGCTGTGGAACCCGTTGTGCTACTTGACGTCGTACTGGGAAAGACTCAAAGCGCTAGGCTTACTGTAAAGGTAGAATGGCATAGTAAACCCCTAGCAGGTGTACGCGTAACGGTTTTCTCAGAAGGCAAGAAGATAGCTGAGGAATTAACCGACGAACGCGGAATCGCAAGTTTTGAGAATATGCCAATGTTTAAAGAGCTTAGAATAGTGATATGGAAAAAGGGCTTTGAAAGCGTCGAGCGTAGAATAGTCCTACGCAAGCTTAGTCAAGAAGTTGACTTTCAGGTCTCACGTAAAGATCTCAGTGTGAAAGTTATCATAAATGATAACAGCGAAAAATGCTTAGTCAAGTTACTGAGCGAGGGCGAGAAGATTAATATTACAAAGAGACCCGAAGGCTCTCTCGTAGTATTTAAGGGTCTTAGGGAGGGGTATTACGAGATCAAAGTAATTTGTCCGTGCGGTACTAACTCTTCCGAACTTGAAGTCGCAAGTAACGTTACTCTCAGAATAAACACCGTAAAGTGCCCTGCAACGGAACGCGGCGCCGACGAGGTACTGGACGAGATAATTCCTAAGCTCGAAAACGTAGTAGTTTATGCTGGAAGAACGAGTAAAAGGGTTCACAGTGCAAGGCTTACTGCACTCTCGGGGGAGTCTGTCTACTTAGACTTTGTTAACGCGAGTAAAGTGTATGTACTAGAATTCTTCCATACTAGGTGTTCTGGTTGTGAGGCCTTACTCCCCGTACTTAAAGACATTAAGCGCGCTTATCCAGAAACGGTTGAGGTCATTCTAGTATCGGTTGGACTTGGCGAGTCATTGGAAGACTTGGAGGAGTATATTGACAAGCATAGTCTGAGATCTTTTGCTGTTTACATGGATTATGGAGGAGAATTAAGTAAAAGTCTAGACGTGACAGCTGTACCAACGATTGTTGTAATCTATAGGGGAGAGATAGTCTTTATGGGAGTAGGAGCAACATTAGGACTTGTAAGCGGAGAGCATGTGATGGGGGCGTCTGTAGCTATCGCTATAATAATAGTATCCTTTATAATCTGTAGAATAGCCAATAAATTTGCAGAAAACTACTGATTTAGCTTCTCCTTTCTAGTTTCTTAGGAGATAGTCCCACGCGAGCTATATTAGGGCCGACATGAATGTCTCCAGCCAGACAATTTAGTTGGAGGGAGACCCTTGAAGAAGAAGTGGCTCTCCGTGACGATAATACTGATATTCGTGCTATCGACATTGGCTACACTAATATTGCTGTTACTATCGCCTTGAGCTCACAGTACTAATATCTCACTGACGAGAGCCTAGGCTAAGGCTTAATTAGTCTACTCTAAGCTTGATTAGAGGGGTTGGGCATGGGTGGGCGTAAGAAGCCCACTCTGTCCCAACTCGAGAAGAGAATGCGAAAGCAGCTTGAGGCCCGTGAAAAGAGAGAGAAAAAGCGGGAAACAACCAGTGTTGAGCCAGTGATAAGCATCGAGAGAATAGACCTAAATCGGGTAGCAGCAGAAGTTAGCAAAATGCCCTATGTAACACCCTATCTCCTAGCATCCAAATATGGCATAAAAATTAGTGCAGCTAGGCGAATACTCAAGCAGCTTGTCGATCAGGGAGTACTAAGCGTCTATGATTACAATAGAAGAGTGCCCATCTTCGTGCCCGCTAAAACAAGTCCGAAAGGTACCTCTTAGTCTCCATACGTGGTAACTTATCTGTAGCATTGATAACGCCTAACTTTGTTCTCTCTATGTAGCCGAGTTCCAACAGTCGTCTTATCACTCTTTCAGGGTCTTCAATACCCATGCGTTTCAAATCGAGAGCAAATCTTACTTCACCTACACTCCAGTAGGAGGATAAGTACTCAATAGCCCTAACCAGGTCTTCATCGAGCTCCCCTAAGCTGGTAGCACTTACCTCGATGGAATGTGACAAAGGCTCAGCAGAGAGTTCTCTAGATTCTCTAGGCTCTCCTTGCACCTCTCTTCTCTCCCTCAGGGGCTCTGTTCTCTCGTCTTCTTTCGTTTCTCTTTTCTCCTCGAAAAACGATGTTATAGATAGAGATGCTGTTCTGCGTTTTCTATGCTGTTTTCTAGATGTTTTATGCGTTCTTCGTAGTGAGGGCCTAGCAACGGAGACAAGCGGTAAAAGGCCCTCCCCCTCATGCATCTCAACTTCTCGGCCTTTCTCAGCGAGCGCTATTACACTGGGTATTTGTAACCCCAGGTCCTTGTCTAACGTTACTTCTTCGCCCAGTGGCTTGGCATACCCGTCCTCTATCATGTCCCTTACTAGCAAAGTTAAGACCAGCGAACCCACGTGCCTTTGAGAAGCCCACTCCTTTAGATCGTCTAAACTCAGCTCTCCTTTCCTCTTGAGAAGATCCTTAAGCTCCTCTAGAAGAGCATCATATTCGCTACTCGCCATAGCCATTAGCGCTCCTTTCCTAGGGTCTTCGGTGCTCTGAGACTTATAAGCCCTCTGCTAAGTAGCATGTTAAGGAAAACTAATAGTGAAGTCTCAGCTTCTTTCCAGTGAAGCGAGAACTTCTGCGCTAAAGCCTCTACAAGACTCTCCACAGTAGCCTCCTTCTCTATCAGCTCCCATACGTAGGAGCCTATTTCGTCTAGCTCTATCTTTTTCTCGCCAGAGGTGAGTAAACCGCTAAAAAGCCCGCCCGAATCTGTGTGTTCCTTTTTAATCTTCAACACCACTGTGCCATTTTCGTGTTTTTCCGAAACTACTCTGGGATTCTTGATGACTCTACTCTTTAGCAGCACTTCTTTTGGCAAGGCTGTTTGTTTCTTTCTCTTTTTCCCGAATAAGGGCATTAATAGACACCTCTGGTAGCTGTCCGAGACCGGTCAGATACCCCAGGACTCGTCATCGGTCTAATGGCATGACTATCCTCATCCCGGTCCCCTAAGTGGAGTAGTGTAAGCACGACTCTTTAATCCTGTCGACGTTTAGCACTAGGAGTATGAGTAGCGCTGGGAAGAGCCCTATTAGGGGCAAGAGACGTGGCTATAACGCAGAGAGAAGGCTGGTTAAGCTACTATCGAGAAAGCGTGGCAACTACGTATTCAGAGTCCCTGTAAGCGGTAGCAGGGCTTCGCCTTCTTCTTCTACCGCCTTCCCAGACGTGTTCCTAGTGAATAATGTCGAAGACCGCATTGTCGCATTTGAAGTTAAGAGCACATCACGAAACAAGGTCAAGGTGAAAAGAGACCAGATACTTAAGCTGTTCAAGTTTTTATCTGCTTTCAAGAAGTATGCACGCAGGGAAGCTGTAATTGCTGTATGGTTCTCTGGCGAGTGTCGCTGGGTATTCCGTAAGGTAAGAGACCCTCTCTGTTGCGAAGACATCACAATTACCGCAGACGAGGAGTCCGACTGGCAGCCCTAGTTAACGCCGCTTTTTTAGCTGGATTTAGCATATATTACCTAGGGGATGAAGACCGCGTTGGTAGCTGATTCTGTGAGGACAGATGGGCGGCCTGACCCTCACAATTTAGACGATTTAAAGTCCGAAATTTACCGCTATTATATATGTGGCTAGAGCTAATGTCGCCGGTATTGGAAGAGCAGGGAGTACGGGTCGGCGGCGTAGTAATCTTAATGTGAGATAATTGCCTAGTGTTAGTGAGATTGAGACGGCAAGCCAACGAGTAATGCTAAGGTAGGGATGTGAGAACGCGAGAGATGCTATCATAGAGTAGAAAATGATGTCACCCAGACCGATACTTAAACCCCGGAATGGTACAACGACCCATCTCAGCTCTCGAGGAAGTTCACCGCTAACTCCGTCCTTGCTAGGCTTAGGAAGTATTTTACTTAAAGGACCTCTAAATACAGAGTAAATATCGAAGATTGATGCAGTCAGTGCTATCGCGATTATGCTTGAAGGAGGGATCAAGCAGGAAAGTAAAGCTCCCGTGAAGCTACCTAAGATAAGGATAGTAGCGGCGGCTAGAGATCTCCACCTGCCAAGTGCCACTAATGCAACACTCAATAGCGAACCAAAGAGCGAAGCCATTAAGATTAACTCGTCACTTGTCCTAAGACCAAAAGCAATAGCCGCAGCATCAAGGTATATTGTGAGAATGGTGAACATTGTTGTGGTTATTGCGAAGGCGAATATTACCTGTAATGCTTTCTGCCTTAGTCTGTATACTAGTAGTAGCAGTATACTACCAGTCAGTAAGAGTACGAGGAAAAATATTGTATTAGAGACCGTGGATAGAGGGTCTTCGCCTTTCACAAAGGGGCCTTCTAGCTCATACGCTAAGCCAGACGTTGTCAAGAGTAGGCATGCAGCGCCTCCTAACACGGTTGAGGCAAAGGCGGGAATTGCGTGAAGCGGAGTTATTGTTTTTCGTTCAGTCAAGCCCTGACCCCATTAAGCTGGAGCAGGGCCTAGTAGCGTCGTAGTCTTAAGAACCCCCTCTATTTCTCTTATTTTAGTTACGGCTCTATCGAGCTTCCGCATGCTGTCTACCACAAGTCTTGCTACTACATCGTATTCTCCATAAACTACCAACGCTTCAGTCACGCCGTCTATCTGCTTAATCTCCTCTGCTACCTCGTACTCTTTGCCTCCCATGACGTTAAGCAGCACATACGCCACAATCTTTTCGTTGCCGCCCATTTTTCCACCGCACACGCTCATGCCCTAGACCATATTATAGCTTAGCCTGCTCAGAGCAATAGAACTAGGGTGACTATCACGCACCCATAAGTTCCATCTGGCACTTTAAGCTCTCTCACACGCATCTTTACCCACTGAAGACGCATTCCTGAAGACCGCTCTACCTCCTGAATCATGCCGTTGAGGGCTTGCTTTACTTCCTCCTCGCCTTTACCATGAGTCTCTATGACGTACCCGTGTTTGTCTCCCATACCCCATGCTAGCCCAGCCGCTATAGTTTCGCCTGGACCCCCCTCAGCTTTAGCCATTATCACGAACGTTATTGTGCCCGGTGGTATCTCTACAGGCTCTACCTCGACAGCTCCCTTGGGTAGGATAGAGGATACGGGGACTAAGTTTAAGTGCGCTATGCCTGCGTCGCGTAGGGCATTATCGAAGGCGTTAAGTGGCGAGACTGAGCTTAGACCCGCGCCCTCGACGACGAAATATTTCTTAGGTGTCAGCCACATAGCTGGTCGACGCGTAGACAAGTGATTTAGCAATAAGGTTTTCGCATTCCGGTGTAGGGGGCGTGACCCGAGGGGTAATGCGTGTACACGGTAATCGTTAGGTCCAAAAAAGATAGGGACGCCGTTAATGTAACCATCAGAAAGTACTATAGCGAATGGGGTATTGAGCTGCTCACATTAAAGGGCGCGAGAACGCCTGAGAAGGCTAGAGATTTACTGCTCGATATCGCCGAGAACAGTAATACTTTTGTCATAGTGTTGCTCGGACGCGAGGACAGGGAAATGGCTAGGGCTCTAAATGAGATGCTACCTCCTACAGCCGTAGCCCATGTAGTTCCTAGAGCGAGAGTAAGGAACGCTCGGCCTGCAACAATATTCAAAGAGACTGAGAAGGCACGAGCGACGATAAGACTTGCCGCCGCCTGGGACCCTGAGAATAACGTTTACGTGCTAGATCGTAATGCTGGCGTAGGACTTGAAGGCTATGGCTATAGCCCAGCTTACGATGATTTCTTTGCTCTGGGAGAGGAATTTGCTGTATCACTGGGCAGCGTACTAGGAAGCAAACCCGGCCTTAACTCACTGATTCTGAGGAAAATGGGCGGGCTTCACGTTGTGTACTCTGGCAAAAGAGTATTTGGAACTCTTCACATTCCGGACACAGGATGCTCTCCTCGGGGCTTTATTAGGCGCGATGTTGAGCCTATTGATGTAGAGCTTAACAATCTATTAGAGTTCAATAGGCACGTTATCGAGGGCTTCCTGAAGGTTTCGCTCAATTTTTTGTCGAGGTTCAAGGGGGCTTATGACACTATAGCTGTGCCGTGGAGCGGAGGCAAAGATAGTACTGCTGCGCTGCTACTAGCACTAAAAGTATTTGGGCATAAGCGTGTCATAGCGGTTTATGTTGATACGGGAGTTGATTTTCCACAGAATAGGGAGTACGTTGAGAAGATAGCTAAGAGACTTTCAGTGCGTTTATTGAGCGTTAATGTTAGCGTGAGAAATGGTCTGGAAAAAGAGGGCCTCCCTCTTCCTACTCATAATAACAGATGGTGTACAGCACGTAAAGTGGAGGCTTTAAAAAGTGCGTTAAGGACGTTGCCCGGCCGAGTGCTAGTGATATTAGGAGATCGAGACTCCGAGTCCGAGGCCAGATCGAGAAGGCCTCCTGTGAGGAGCGAGGAGGGTAGAACGCTTGTGGCTCCTCTCAAGCAGTGGGCAACAGCTCACGTTCAGCTTTTCCTCCTAATGGAGGGGGTCCCTTTAAACCCTCTGTACTACGTTGGCTTTTACAGACTAGGTTGTTACATTTGCCCTGCGCTTAGGAGTTGGGAGACGTACCTTATGTCTAAGGCTCCATGTATAAGAGATAAGTTAGGTGACGACCCCTTATTTAGAGCCTTTATGAAGCATAGAGGTTGCGAGGACTTTATCTAGTGCCAATGGACGGCTATTAGGGGGATGAAGAAGCCGTCCCAGCAAGAGCGGTGATAGCCTCGCGACGAACAGACCCCGCAGGGGAGCAAAGCTTATAATGTCCACAGCAGAGGACACAAGTGGGCCCCCCGTAGCTCAGCGGAAGAGCGGCCGGCTGTAGCCCTAGGCCCGCGGTGGATAAGGCCCAAGGCCCAACATGAAACCGCGGCAGCCGGCCAGAAACCGGCAGGTCCCGGGTTCAAATCCCGGCGGGGGGACCAGTGCGCTTAATAGTGCCTCTAGGCGTGGTTCTTATGGGCGTGTATCTTGAAGGAGGCCCGTTTCTACGAGAGACTCGAAGAGGGTCTTGTAAAGTGTAAACTCTGTCCTCATGAGTGCATTATCAAGCCTGGTCATTACGGTGTATGTAAGGCTAGGAGGAATGTTGATGGCAAGCTGATTGCTATGACCTATGGCCGCGTAACGGCTATGTGGAACGATCCTATCGAGAAAAAACCGCTATTTCATTGGAATCCAGGCAGCTATACGTTCAGCATAAGCTCGGCCGGTTGCAACTTCAAGTGCCCGTGGTGCCAGAACTGGGAGATTTCTCAGAGAAGTATTGAGGAAGTCACTAGTGTTGAGCTACGGCCAGAAGATGTGGTAAAGTATGCTAAGGCGTACAGGGCTCCGTCTATATCGTATACATACAACGAGCCGCTAATATGGTTTGAGTACACGCTAGACGTAATGAAGATTGCAAAGAAAGAAGGGATTGGCAATGTAGTGGTCACTAATGGCTTCATAAATGAGGAGCCCTTGAGGGAGCTTCTCCCATACCTGGATGCCGCAAATGTCGATGTGAAGGCCTTTAACGAAGAGACCTATCGGAAAGTAATCAAAGGAAGACTTGATGTCGTGCTAAATACGATAGAGGCTATGGCAGACGCTGGCGTACACGTAGAAACTACCTACTTAGTGATACCGGGGCTAAACGATAATCTCGAGGAGTTTAAAGCGCTCGTCCGCTGGCAGCTAGATACCCTAGGACCCGACGCTCCATTACACATAAGCCGCTTTTACCCGCAGTACAAGTATACGCATGTAAGCCCAACGCCTATTGAGATCTTGGAGAAGTTAAGACAGACTGCGATAGACGAGGGGCTAAACTACGTGTATCTAGGCAATGTCCCTGGACATCCCGGTGAGCACACGTACTGTCCTAAGTGTGGCAGGTTGATCATAGAGCGTTGGGGGTTCTCAATAGTCGAGTGGGCACTTACCGAGCAGATGGAGTGCAAGTACTGTGGAGCCAAAATAGCCATTCGAGGTAAGTACTGGGGCTCGACGGGGCATGGCAGACTCTTTGTCTAACTTTTAGATAGTTAAACGATTGTTCTCTCTTAGCATTAGCTTATATGGGGTGTATCTGAACGGTGACTACCGTGGTACAGATACTAGTGGACAGGAGAGAGCTACGCTCAGAGGTTCCCAAACTATTAGAGAACCTTGGAGCGAAAATAGTGGTGGAAGACTTAGACATTGCTGACTATGTATGCGGGACTATAGGTATTGAGAGAAAGACGGCACATGACTTCCTGTCGTCTATAGTTGACAAAAGGCTTTTTGAACAGGCAAGGGATCTCCTAAAGGCTTACCAGAAGGCTGTCGTAATCATAGAGGGTAGCCTTGATAGAGCACTTAAGTACAGGAAAATCAAGCAGCCGCAGGCCTATGGTGCATTGGCTGCTCTGTTCGATATGGGCGTCTCCGTCCTTAATAGTACGGGACCTCTTGAGACAGCTTGGATAGTATTCTCTATAGCTCGGAGGCAGGAGAAGAAAGAGGATAGAAAGTACCTACCGCCTGTCAAGATTAAGGTACCACGCTACAATAAGGGTGTTGCAGCAGTGCAACTAAACATGGTGGCGTCTATACCCGGTATAAACGTAGAACTTGCGCACAGAATACTTTCTTACTTCGGTACGCCTCGTAAGTTCTTTAAGGCTTCAAGCTCTGAGCTTAGGCGCGTACCCGGGCTAGGAGACAAGAGAGTTAAGAAGATCATAGAAGTCCTAGATACCGATTACCGCATAGCGTGCATGCTAGACAAGACCCTAGACAACTTTTTAAAGAGAGAGAAGGTCTAACACAGCCACAGGTGTCTACATGGCGGTTACTAAGGAGGCGGTAATTAAGGCTCTGAAGAAGGTATACGACCCCGAAATTCCCATCAACATTGTTGACTTAGGCTTAGTATACGGGATCGATGTCTCAGATAATAAAGTTAAGATTAGAATGACTATGACTGCTCCTGGTTGCCCCATGGCTTTCTACATTGTACATTTAGTGAAAGAAGTAGTCAAGCAGGAAGTACCTGAGGTAGAGGATGTGGAGGTTGAGCTTGTCTGGGATCCTCCATGGACTCCCGACAGGATGTCAGAGGAAGCCAAAAAGCTACTAGGCTTAGCTTAGACTTGAAGAGCATTAATGCGAGTAGCTTGTATCCGCCTTCAGAGGACACTTTTGCAATAGCGCGAGTGATAGACTCCATTATCACATGGCAACCCAGTACTGCTTGCGACCTAGGATGCGGCACTGGGGTTCTCAGCGAAGTCCTCGGTGCAAGAGCAGATTACGTAGTGGCTGTGGACATAAGTTATGCTGCTGTTGCGCATACCCGTAGGCGCCTCCTTAAGCGTGGCATTGTGGCACACGACGCGGTGTGTTGTGACGCCTTAACAGCTTTCAGGCCCCACGCGTTTGATGTAGTTGTATCTAATCCGCCGTACCTACCCTCCTGTGATGGCGATCCTAGGTGGGATGGAGGGCCTACGGGCGTAGAAGTTCCACTAATGTTCGTGGAGCAGGCAGCCTTAGCCCTTAAGCAGGGAGGTATAATGGTAGTAGCTGTCTCCTCTCTCTCCTCCGTTTCTCTATTCGAAAGAGGACTACGCAAGGCAAAATTTAGAGTGATCTACACTGCAAGAGCCCATATGGGGCTTATGGAAGAGCTCTTAATATTCATCTTAAGGTCATCAAAGAGGGACTTGAACTATAATCGTTAATGCTCAGCAGGGAGGTTTTCAGCTTTCACCTTAATATTGAGGAGCATACACTAGACCTGACTACAACTAATGAGAGGAGGGTCGCAGCTTGCTACGCGGACTACTAAAGCTAATGGGAGCCTATAAGCTCTACGAGTGGCTACTACTTCGCGAAATCAAGTCTGGCGTAATACCATCACACGTAGCGTTCATACTAGACGGGAATAGAAGGTGGGCGGAGTCGAAGGGACTCCCTCGCTGGGCAGGGTATGAATTTGGGGCTGAGAAGGCTGAGCGGGTAGTGGAATGGTGCTTCGAGCTCGGCATAAGGACAGTAACACTATACGTTCTCTCGACTGAAAACATTAGGAAAAGAAGGCCTGAAGAATTATCAAAAATATATGATGCCATAGTCAAGCACGCAGAAAAAGCCCTCAAAGAAGGAAAGCTCGAGAAGGAGGGAGTAAGAGTCAGAGTAATAGGGGTTAAAGAACTTCTTCCACACAGAGTAAGAGAAGCTCTCGAGAAACTCGAGGAGAGAACCAAGGGCAATTCTAAGTTCTTCCTCAACTTAGCAGTAGCCTACGGGGGACGAGCTGAGATCGCAAACGCGGCACGTAGGCTCGCAGAAGATGTCGCAGCAGGTAAAATTAGACCTGAGGACATAGACGAGAGCCTATTCTCTAAGTACCTCTTCACATCAGACTTGCCCCAACCCGACCCAGATCTGGTCATTAGGACTAGTGGAGAGTCTAGGGTGAGTAATTTCCTACTTTGGCAGATAGCATATAGCGAGTTAGTATTCCTTGACGTTTACTGGCCTGAGTTTAGAAAGATAGACCTACTTAGAGCTATAAGAGTATATCAGCAAAGGAAAAGAAGATTCGGAGCTTAACATATAGTTTCAAGGACAAGTACGTGCTACTGGGGGGTGAGGGATGGGGGCAGTAGCGAGATTTGAGCGAGTAAGTATTCATAGTCACATAAGGGGGCTTGGCATAAGGGACGGAGTTCCGCAGCCTGTAGGAGACGGTTTCGTGGGACAGATAGAGGCTCGGAAAGCTGCATGGATAGTAGTTCAAATGATAAAGCGCGGCAAGATGGCCGGTAGAGGAGTCTTGTTAGCAGGCCCCCCAGGGACTGGGAAGACGGCACTTGCAATAGCTATAGCGAGGGAGCTTGGGGAAGACACTCCCTTTGTTGCTCTCTCAGGTTCGGAGATATACTCTGCAGAGTTGAAGAAAACAGAAGTTCTAATGCAGGCTATGAGAAGAGCCATAGGCGTAAGAATACACGAGTTTAGGAGAATACTCGAGGGCGTAGTGAAGAAACTTAATGTTAAACTAGGCCCCCATCCCTACAACCCCTACCAGCAGATACCTATTGAGGGGACCATTACACTTGCTACAAAAGACGAAGAGAGAACACTAAGAGTCTCAGGTGACTTCGTTGCTGAGCTGTTATCAAGGGGTGTCACGGAGGGCGATGTAGTATGGATCGACTTAGAGACGTATAGAGTCTACAGAGTAGGGCGAGCTAAGGGCTATGGAACGTTTGACTTATACGGTGAAAAGCTAGTAGAGGTCCCAAGCGGTCCTCTCGAGAAGGAGAGAGAGTTTGTGCACACAGTTACGCTACACGATTTAGACGTAATGCATTCGCGAAGTGAGTCTTTGCTGTCAATAATCTTCGGTTTCGCTGAGCAAAGAGAGATTTCTCCCGAAGTTAGGAAACGGGTGGACGAGACTGTAAAGGCTTGGGTAGACGAGGGACGAGCAGAGCTGCTGCCTGGAGTACTGTTTATTGATGATGTTCATATGCTCGATATTGAGGCCTTCAGCTTCTTAAGCAGGGCCATGGAAAGCGAACTGGCGCCCATACTCATACTAGCAAGTAATAGGGGCATTACTAAAATACGTGGTACGGACATAGAGTCACCTCACGGTATACCTCAGGACCTACTCGATAGATTGCTAATAATAAAGACTAGGCCGTATACCCCAGAGGAGATAAGGGAGATCTTAAAAATAAGAGCCAGAGAAGAAGGTGTAGATCTCGATCCAGACGCGTTAGAACTCTTAGTTAAGATAGGCTCCTCGGAGAGCCTACGTTACGCTGCGCAGCTCCTTACGCCGGCAAAGATAATAGCCGAACTGCGAGGGCTTAGTAGAGTTGATGCAGCAGCAGTAGAAGAAGCTGCAAAGCTTTTCGTGAGCATGAAAGAGTCGATGGCTTACCTACGAGAGCTTGAAGAAGCCTTCCTCAAATAGGTCTTGCCTCGTATGCTGTGTATAAAAGCTACAAAAGTAGCTACTATGACTATTTGTCCTAGGTCGAGATAAGTTAGGGCTGGTTTTTTGCCACATTCTAGTTGATACACTAGAGGTAGTAGCCTCACCTCGCAGGTTCGTGGTAGTGACAGCAACACAACGTAGTGAGCTACGGCGAAGGTCAGGCCCGAAAAGAGAAGTAAGTAGGTTAGAGGTTTTTTGTCGAACGAATACACTATGGCAGTGGCGAGCCATAAGTAAAATGTAGCTATCGCTATTCTCCATGGAGTATGCCACGGCATGTAAGGAGAGCCTGGATACTCGCTCAGTATACGCTCTAAGGGTACGGTGGATGCCGTGATTACAACGACGACCGTTACTGCCACTGACAGGAGTATGTGATGGAGGTCTTTTTTCAGATTGTTTAAGGGTACCATGCGCGTAACCCCCATCTTGCAATCGAGAGTGCCACATTGACGAATAATACTAGCACGAGGTATAGTGTAATGGCGTATGTGATGTTTTTTGCGAGATCTTCATCTACATACTTTTTCAGCAGTACGAACAGTATTCTGCCACCGTCCAATGGGTATATAGGCATGATATTGATCACGGCAACGCTTATAGTCACTACGTAACTCCACCAGAACAGTTTCAGAAGTGTACCCTGAGGGTCTGCCGAGAAGTAGTCAGCAAAGTAAGCCCCTATGAACCCTCGCGTTGAGTTATAGGGATGTGCTATGAGCTTCACTGTGATGTTTATCATCCTTCCTTCTCGAAGAACAGTGACCTTAATTGTGTCATTAGGCCTTGTAGTTGAGAGATAGCGTGTGAGGTCAATTAAGCTTCGTATCTCAGTACCGTTTAATGCAATGACTACGTCGCCCTCTCTTAAAGCCTTAGAAGCGGGAGTGCCAGGAAGAGTTCCTCGCACTATCACACCGCTGGGTACTAGAACGGCTAGCGATATAACAGCCACCATGAGGGCTGTTAGGAAGTTAGTGAACGTTCCAGAGGCGTAGATCTTAAATTGCGATAGAGGAGGTGCTTTCTCTAGCTCGTCCTCGTCAGGCTCTACAAAGCCTCCCGGAATGAACAGGAAAAGAAGAACCCCTGATGTTCTAATTTTGATCTTCTCGGCGGCTACGAGGAACCCGTGAGTTAGCTCGTGAGGCACTAAAGCTAGGAAGCAAGCAAATGCTACGTAAGGAAGGGCTTCAAAACTGACTGTGACACCAGGAATTACCGGGTGAGTTGGTGCTGCACCAGCGGCTCCTCGTAGTAGGAGCCAGGCATTAACGTGTAGCACATACACTCCATAAGCAGCTAGCACTAGCCCTGCGATGATGCTGATAATGCCATAGATGGACCACAGGCGGCGGTATTTACGTCCTATAGCCGATATGTACGGGTTTAGTGCGGTAGTTTTAATCATGATAGCCGGGCCTTCAAAGGCCAGTCCTATTCTCTTTGCGAGAGAAGGTTTTAGCTTCTTGATTAGTGCAGCGGTTACGTATAAGGCGGCTATGAGTCCCAGGAACATCATGGCTTCATAACTCAACATCGAGTCCTACCCCGCTCCACTTGAGCCCATTACCGAACCTACTTAGTATTATTTTGCGCGCTCTGGGACCTGTAGAGTGTAAAGGTAGTATCATTTCGATGCCTGCTCGCTTGGCCCACTTAAGGAGTGCAGGCCCGTCTAAAACGTCCAGTGCGGACAAATTGAGACCACCGACGAGGGCGTACACCTTCCCTTGGAGTGTGTTCAGCAGTGTGATTAGTTTTGTTATGCCGTATACGCAGCAGCCAGTTATTACAAGCCAGCCTCTATCCATCTCTATGGCCAATGCCTGCTCACGGAACCACCTCCCATAAGGCCCTATGATTCGGGTGCCTGGAGGTAGGCGTCCACTGGCTGGAGGTCTGTTGCGTAAACCAGGGAATTCGGGTGCTATTGTTTCTTCCCATTTGACCATGCCTCTCCGTAAGGCTTCTACGAAGCCTCCTACGTGATGTCTGAGCCACACTGAGAGGAATACTAGACACGGGGACAGGGGGCTAATATTCAAGGTATTAGCGTTGTGAACCAGTAATTCAAGAGAAGGCCCCGTGTCAAATAGTATCGTAAACCTTCCCCCGTCTCCTTTCAAGTCGACATATAGTGATAGGCCATGGGCTGGAATCAAGTCCCTACGTGATGTGTTGGGCAAGTCGTCGACAAGGACTACCAGGCGGGCTTTCTCATACACTACGAGCAACCTCCCATTACACTGGCAGCTGTCTGTAAGAGCTGACAAGCGGATAAATAAGTGCGCGTAGGCTTTCTTCACACTAGATGGATGAATTCGTAGAGAAACTGTCGAGGGATACCTGCAGAAGAATTGTTCATGTTCGCCTAGAGCGTCCTAGCCTTCCTCAATTGGGCCCGTCAGTTGAAAGCATAGGACTGCCAGAGCAGTTAGTTCGTGCACTAAAAGCGCGAGGAATAGATAGACTGTATAAGTTCCAAGTCGAGGCGATAGAGCACATAAGGGCTGGTAGAAGCGTCTCTATAGTCGCGGGAACAGGCACAGGGAAGACAGAGGCCTTTCTCCTACCGATACTTGAGGACGTAGTGCGTGATCCCTACATAGCTAAAGTGCGGGCAATAGTAATCTACCCCACGAAAGCTCTCGCGAGAGACCAGCTAGAGAGGATAGACTACTACATGGCGTATGCTTTTGGGGCACGGGCTGCAGTACTCGACGGGGATACTCCGGAGAAGGAGCGCCGTAGGATATACTCTTACCCTCCACAAGTGCTAATAACGAATCCTGACATGATACACATGGCTCTCCAGTACTCTCGCGATTTTCGCAGGTTAATATCAGATGCCTCGTACGTCATACTGGACGACGCTCACGTGTATTCAGGAGTGTTCGGGGCTCACGTTGCCTACGTAATACGGAGGCTCAAGAGATTTCTTAGAGAGGAAGCAGTGTTCGTTACTGCCTCCGCGACCATAGGCAACCCCAAAGAGTTTGCTGAGACATTGTTTGGGACGAGCGTGGAAGTAGTTAGTGCTGGGCCTACAAGGCGGGGGACGGTACTACATGTACTAGTAAAGCCGGTAGGTAGGTCCAAACTTCAAGAAGCGCTTAACCTTTTAAGGGCTTGTATTGAAGAGGGACTGAAGACGCTAATCTTTGTAGATAGTCATAGACTTGCAGAGCTCTTAAAGATGGCTGCTGACAGATTAGGGCTTAACGTAGGGCTGCACAGGGCGGGGCTAAAGCCAGAGGAGCGCAAGAGAGTTGAACACGGAATAAAGACCGGAAGCCTAGACGCCGTTATAGCTACCCCTACGTTAGAGCTAGGAATAGACATAGGCACTCTCGACGCGGTCATAATGTATTCAATACCTCCCACATACTCGAAATACGTACAACGTACAGGGAGGGTAGGTAGAAGAGGACAGAAAGCTTACGTATTTACAATACTGGGGGATGACCCGATAAGCGCCTACTACGAGAGAAATCCTGACGACTTTTTTGATCGAAAATTCGAGAGAGCCATTATAGATACGGAAAACGAAGAAATAGCAAAGGTTCACTTGCTGGCGATGACCCGCGACTCGCCTTACAAGCTCGATGAGCTATCAGGGTTTGAGCAGAGAGTTGTCAGATGGCTTCTTAGCAAGGGGCTGTTGAGAATAAGAGGTAATAGCGTTAGGCTAACGAGAGAAGGTGCTAGGTACCTCAGTGAGAGGCAGAGCCTACGGGGTGTTGGAGAAGTAGTGAAAATTGTGACAAAAAGCGGAAAAACTATAGGTTATCGGGAAATGCCAATGGCGCTTAAGGAGCTTCACCCTGGGGCTATCTATCTTCACGGAGGAAGACTCTTCCTCTCGCTTTCTCTTGAACGTAGAAGAGCTATAGTGGAACCCTTACCTCAAGGTTTTAACTACCTGACAAAACCTCTCTACTACTCAGAGCCTGAGGTCGTACAGGTAACTTCGGAGAGAACGTGGCGAGCATTTGCATTAAGCTACGTCTCTTTGATGATAAAAGACGTCGTTTATGGGTACGTGGTCAGGAGATATCCCGGGATGGAATTTGTTCGAGAGAATATCCTTGATAAAGAGTACACATATTCCTTCAAAACTAAGGGTGTACTTGTATGGCTTCCTCCCTATTCTCAGTGGGATGAGTGGGAGAATGCTGAAGCTTTACACGCTATAGAACATGCACTGATATCCGCTGCTGAGATTGCCGTGGGAGCCTCGCCGACTGATCTAGGCGGGATAAGCTTCCCCTCGGGGCACATATACATATACGACTCGTTCCCGGGCGGCTCAGGCATTTCTAAGGAGGTATTCAAGAGGTTCGAAGAAGTCGCTGTGAGAGCGCTTGACATAGTGACGAAGTGCTCATGTGAGGATGGATGTCCCCGCTGCATTTACTCCCCTTACTGTGGCAATAACAACAAGATACTATCTAGGAAAAAAGCTGCACTCCTACTTACTCAGCGAATAAAGGGCGAGCTAAAGGTAGTACCAACTATCTCACGTTACGGTAAGCCCATAGTATAGCTCATTTCTTCTCATATAGCAGCACTATTACATGGTCAAGCCCTGTCCACACGCGCCTTAATTCCTTTGCTCCCGCCACTCTTCTGAATGTTAAGCTAGAAGCCGTAAACAGGAGCACTCCTCCTCTTTTTAGAGCCCTCATACAGGACTCCAGCATTTTTATGTACACTTCTAACTTCGATCCACATGACACTGGATCGCTGTAGGTGTGTTTAGGCACGGGAAGATAAGGGGGGTTAGCAATCACCACGCTGACCGAGCCCGGCCTCAAGGCTGCTAGCCAGTCACAGGCTACGGGGTGAAAACGGTCGTATACGCCATTGGCTAAGGCGTTAAGTCTGGCTGCGCGAAGACAGCGTAAACATACATCTGTTGCTATGACCTCTACTCCCCGGAGACTTGCTACGGCAACGCCTAAGCTGCCTGGACCCGTGCCTGCATCAGCAACTAGCCCCTGCGCTCTGCTTAGTGACTCGATGAGGAGAGCATGCGTTGAGAAGAGGTTTGGTGGAAAGCAGCCTCGGGGAACGAGGAGCCTGAGCCCGGCGAATGTGTAAAGTGTTCTAGCCAGCTTGAGGTAAAGTCTTAATAGCCAGGCGATTAGGCTAGCCTGTAGCCTCTGCCAGGCAGTAGGAGGTTCGAGGACTATGCCACGCATCGATTATACAAAAATCAAGGACGTATTCAAGATGCCTGAGGGAACTGAGGTAAGCGTTAGAGGCTGGGTTTATAGGCATAGGGCCCACAAAGAGAAGGTCTTCGTCGTAATAAGAGATGAGTCTGGTATAATTCAGGTAGTAGTACCCAAGTCTTCGCCTGACTTTAACGAAGCTGTTGATGCTGGTATAGAGGCTGCGGTAGAGGCTAAAGGGATTATAAGAGCCGACAAGAGAGCACCTGGAGGTAAAGAAATACATGCAACGAAGTTTAGAGTTCTGTCACCAGCGGAGCCCTTCCCCATAACCGAGTCGGCGTCACGAGAGTTCCTACTTGATATTCGACACTTGTGGATAAGGAGCAGACGTATGAATGCGGTGTTTAAAGTCAGAAGCACAGTGTTTGGGGCCATTCACGAGTTCTTTAGATCACGCGGCTACTATGAGGTACAGTGTCCAATGTTTATAACAGCAGCAGTAGAGGGAGGTGCCACGCTATTTGAAGTAGAGTACGTCGATGGAAGAAAGGCCTACCTAACACAGTCATCGCAATTCTACTTAGAGGCCCTAATATACAGTCTAGAGAAGGTCTACACGATCGCCCCATCATTCAGAGCCGAGAAGAGTAGGACTAGGAGACACTTAACCGAGTTCTGGCACGCGGAGGCAGAGGTAGCCTGGGCTCATCTCGACGATATACTGAGAGTAGAAGAGGAGCTTGTAGCGTACGTAGTATCGAAAGTATTGGACGAGCGACGTGAAGAGCTAGAGCTCTTAGGCAGGCAGATCAAGCCTTTAGAGGACGTAAAACCGCCTTTCCCCCGCATTAGCTACGATGAAGCTATAGACATTCTTCAGCGTAAAGGCTTCAAACTAGAGTGGGGTGAGGACTTCGGAGCGGACGAGGAGCGGGCACTGACTGAGGAGTTCGAGAAGCCTTTCTTTGTGTACGGATACCCCGTGAAGGCAAAAGCATTCTATCATAAGAATGATCCTCGAAGACCCGAGGTTACGTTATCAGCTGATCTACTAGCCCCTGAGGGCTACGGAGAGATAATCGGAGGGGGTGAGAGGATAGAGAATAAAGACGAATTAATAAGGAAAATACTGGAATTCGGACTAAATCCCAATGATTATAAGTGGTACATCGATCTCAGGCGTTACGGCAGCGTACCTCATGCAGGCTTCGGGCTCGGAGTAGACAGGCTAGTTATGTGGATATGTGGTCTCGACCACATAGTTGACGCTATCCCCTTCCCACGCACAGTCAGAAGACTTTACCCTTAGTGAACCATCTTTTCATTTGTTTTAGTATTATGAGTACAATTAGGTGAAGGGGCCATTGAATTTCTCTGCAGTAAAGTCAGAGCAGTTAAAAAGATCCTCAGCTGGAGCCCCGGCCGGGATTCGAACCCGGCACCTGCGGCCTACGAGGCCGCCGCTCTGCGCCCTC
>CAZPLI010000004.1:0-19559 GCA_964587325.1 uncultured Thermofilaceae archaeon
CTCATATACAGCGTAGGCCCACGAGACAGGTGTTGAGGAGTCGCTAGGCACTGCAGGCGCTTGGACGTAGTCGTAACCAGCCCCTATCGCGCTGAGCATGTCTATGAGAACGCGAGGCCTTAGCTCTGTGTCAGCGTCTATGACTACTATAACGTCGCCCTTAGCAATACTAAGCGCGTCGTTTAAGGCCCCTGGCTTGAAGCCGCGCGGACTAGCCCTGTGGAGGATCGTAGCCGTGCCGCTTAGCGCCGCGCGTACGGTTCCCGCTTTTTCCTCCGAGCTGTCATCGACAACTATCGCTTCGACGGGTAGCGCCTCGGCTAGGGACCTTAAGGTCCCAGCGAGGCGTCGAAGCACCTCAGGAGGCTCGTTACGCACAGGTACCAGCACTGTAACCAGCCGTGGACTTACTCTCTTTTCGGAAACTCTCTCACACTTGCGCGTTGCCAGGAAGACAGCAAGGGCTAGGAATAGCGAAGAGAGAGCGATAGCTGCGTAGAACAGCAGCTTAGGCACTATCCCGAGCTGCACGTTCTCTAGGATGGAGACAAGACTTATATAACACTAGGGGCGGGGGTGGCCTGCTAGGAAAAAAGAGAGTGTTAGAATGGCGCCGAGAGAGCTTAGAGTTAGGGACTTGCGGCCTGGTATGCGAAACGTAAACCTAACTCTTAGAATACTAAACGTGGGCGACGAGAGGCGCGTATTCTCGAGAAAGGACGGCAATGAGCACAGAGTTGCTGAGGCTCTAGTGGGCGACGAGACCGGGGTTGTATACATGACACTATGGGACAACGAAATAGACGAGGTACGCGCCTTAGAAGGTTCAACTGTGAAGCTACGTAACGGCTATGTGACTATGTTTAGGAACTCTATTAGGCTAGGTAAAGGTAGGTTTGGAAAACTGGAGGAAGCAGACCGAGAAATCGAGAAAGTTAACGAGTCAAATAATGTCTCCGAAAGGCGTGTAGGGTTTAGGGGGCGGGGTAGAACTAGGTTCTAGCCCTCTCCCCCTTCTTTTTCAACGACTATGACTAGAAAGTCATTTACGTTAGTCCCCGTATAGCCAGTCTTTATGTGGCCGCCTACAGCCTTGAAGAACTCATAGCTGTTATTATCGTCTAGGAACTTAAGCGGGTCTAGCCCTGCCTTTTTGGCTTTAATGACTGTAAAGCCGTCTACGACAGCTCCTGCTGCGTCCGTTGGGCCGTCGCGTCCGTCACTTCCGACAGCGGCTATCGCTATGCCGTCTAAGCCCTCAATGTACATGGCAGCAGAGAGAGCTAACTCTTGGTTTCTACCACCTCGCCCCTTGCCCCTGACCGTGACTGTAGTCTCGCCCCCCGCGAGCACTACGGCAGGGGGCTCGATGGGGTTTCCCGTCCTTCTGATCTCCTTAGCGATCGCAGCTGCCACCTTTCCGACTTCTCTGGCCTCTCCCTCTAGAAGGGAGGTTAGGATGAGCGCTCTGTAACCGAGAGACTCGGCCTTAGCCTTCATTGCCCTAAGGGACTCTATGTTGCTCGCTACCACGACGTTATACACTCTCTCGAAGATAGGGTCCCCAGGCTTAGGGGTCTCAGGAACCTCGCCTCGCAGGCCCTTTTCCAGGTACTCTCTAACTGCAGGCGGCGCGCTGTCCCACACCCCCCGCCTTTTCATGACCTCTACTGCCTGCTCGAAGGTCGTAGGGTCAGGTACTGTCGGCCCTGAAGCTATAGTGTCCATTCGGTCTCCAACCACGTCGGAGATCATGAGGCAGACTACTGTGGCTGGGTAGGCGTGCCGGGCGAGCCATCCGCCTTTGACTCTTGAGAGGTGCTTTCTTACCGTGTTTAGCTCGAAGATGTCGGCGCCAGCGTTCATCAGCGCCACGCTTACCTCCATTATGTCGCCTATGCTGACGCCCTCGACAGGGAGCTCCATTAATGCTGAGCCTCCTCCTGAGAATAGGGCCAGTACCACGTCGCCCTCGCCAGCCTTCTTGGCTAGGTCTACGACTTCGCGTCCTGCCCGCACGCTCTTCTCGCTCGGCTTAGGGTGAGTAGAGCCTAGCACCCTTATCTTCCGAAGCCTATACTGGCTCACCATCTCCTCAGGCACGGCAATCACGCCGTCTGCTATCGCGTCACCTAGGACGTCCTCGGTAGCCGTGGCCATACCTCCAGTAGCCTTTCCTGCCCCGACCACGTACACGTTGCCCTTGACCTCAATTTCCCTGCCTTTCACCACTAGGCGCCCGTTCTCGAAGCTGAGCGCGCGTTTTACAGCCTTGTAGGGGTCTGCAGCTGCAAGTCCCTCCAAGATTAAAGTCATGGCAGTCTTTCTAGCTTTGTCAGCCATCCCACTCAAAACTCTCACCTCGCACCAAAAACACTAGGCCTAAACCTCCCTTAAAGTGCTACCTCTAACTCTTGGTCATTCTCGTGTCCTACTCCGGCATAAGCAAGGCCTTGCCCATAATCCGGACATAATCTCTTTCCACGTAACTTCACACCGAGTAGGCATGAAAGTCACCTTAGAGGCGTATATACCAAGAGCCGCTGAGCTCACGGCAAGGATAGCGTGGGCGTCTATCTCGGCCCTCCCAGCTCCTAAGCTCTGTCCCTCACGCGAGGAAGTGAAGAAGATGTTTGTACTCGCTAGGAAGATGAAACTCAGCAGTATACTCGATTTCCCCTACTACATAGTGACGTTCGAGGACGTTAGCAGGGTATTTACTCACCAGTGGGTAAGATACAGGATAGCGGCTCACGTTCAGCAGAGCATGCGCTATGTGAAGGTAGACGTGACGCTACAGCCTCGGCACCCATGGTTCGTCATACCTCCGCGCATTGTCAGAGCCGGTTTAGACGCAGTCCTAGAGTACGTAAAGACTCAGCTTCGTGCCGCTGAGAACTACCTGTACCTCTTAGAGCGCGGAGTTGCTCCTGAAGACGCTAGGTTCGTGTTGCCTCACTCAGTAAAAACGCATCTCTCGAGCGCGATGGACGCCGAGGAACTGCTACACGTCATAGAGCAGCGAACATGCACGGACGCTCAATGGGAGATAAGGACTGCTGCTTACGCCTTACTAGCGTGTCTATACGCGGTATCGCCCGAGATCTTTAGCCATGCAGGCCCCTACTGTGTGTGGGAAGGTGTCTGCCGAGGGCGGGGCAAGTGGGCGTGTCGGGAGGAGGTAGAGAAGTTGCTGAGTGAGGTTAAGAAGGCGGGTGATAAGCTGCGTGAGGCCTTAGCGAGCGAAAAAGAGTGGGGGTACGTAGAGATTGACTTAACCGACATCCTAGGCTTTAGAGCACCGGCAGAGCTGGAAGAGGAAGTCTCAGAGGCTCTTGGGCTTCGAGAGCCGCTCAACCTGTCCTTTGAAGTGAGAGCCGCTGTTAGAAAACTGCCCGGGTGGGACGCCGAGAAACTGCTTTTCGAGACAGCAAGTATCAAGGCTTAGGAGCCTGCGCTAGAATGACAGGTGGAGCCTTTACTGCTACCTCGTAACAGGGCATTTCTATTTGAGTTAGTCCATAAGGCGGGATTTCTATCTCGAAACGAGCCTCTCCACTTAAGCACTCGACAGTAACTCTCAGCGGGTAGTCCAGTGCGCTCTTAAACCTCACTAATGACCCCCTCTTTCCTTGCTCGATTACGACTTCAAGCTTGCTGAGCTCTTCCTTCGAGACTCTCTCGGCCTCGTCAGCCCAGGACTTTATTATAGTGCGCTCAGGTTCTTTCCATGCATACCAGAAGAAGTCGCTGTCGATAGCTATGGCCGACGCTAGCAGTGCTCTGTAAACAGGGGACTGCGGGTCATTTGATAGCTTACTCCTCACAGGCTCTGGCAGGGAGCCTAAGAGCGCTGCTACCCACCTAAGCTTAGTCACGACGTACTCCCATAGTTCATCGCGCTCGTTGCCAGTCCACTGGGATGCTGAAAGGCCTACCCACGATCCCCAGGGTATAGTCGCTATCTGCCTCGTGGGCTCGATAGAGCCGAGAACATCGGAGAGAGTAACTGTTTCAAAGTACTCGCTGTTTGCCTCGAGATAGGCATAAACCCTGTCGAGGAAGTATGGTGCATACCTCTTAGCGGAAGGCATGAACATCCAGTTCTCGCCGTCTAGCGCTATCACTACTACGCCTCCGGGATGCCTCCTCAGCCTCTCAAAGAGAGCAACTATAAAGCGACGAGCCTCCAGGTCTGCAGCGTACTCCGACCCGGGGTCTCCCATGAAAGAGATCCAGTCGCTAAGCTGCCTGTCCCTAAAGAAGACTTTGAGCCCTGTATCTCTCATAACGTAAGGCTCGTATATGCTACGCTTGTCACCCACAGCCTTGGCAAAGTGCTGATCACATAACACAGTGTACTCGAAGCCCTTCCTCCTGTAGATCTCGCTAAGCCGCTGATCCCAGAACATCTCCGGAGTCCATACGCCACGCGGTCTTACACCTAGGCACCTCTCTACAATTCTCGCACCGAGTTCGAGCTCCCACTCGAGGAGGTATTCTGCAAACCACCCCAATCCCTTGCTCTCGAAGAGCCTGAGCATGTAACCTTGTACAGTGTGAGCGTAGACGCTGGCCAGCGGTTCAACCCTACCGCTAGCCACCAAAGCCCGGAGCTCTTCAATGACCCTACGCGCTAGGCTTCTAGCAGTTGGGCTCGCGTCTATAACACCCTCGATTACCAGGTTCCAAGCCTCTAGGAGAGAGGGAGAAAAGTGATCGACGTCGCGTACTTCAGGATGTCTCCTGTGAATCTCTAAGTGTATCGCGTAGGGTCCCCCTGTGAAGTTGTAGTAGAGCCCCTCTGTGAGGTGCTTTACAGCCCACGTGCTGTGAGGTTTGCCGTCAGGAAGCAGTGTGGGTGCTTGGTGATGATGCCATACGAAGGCCACCTTTAACCTCTCACTGGGTGGCACGCCTACCGCTACAGGGATTCCTGCCTCGTAGTGCTCAGAGCCAGCCTCTACTGCCACAATTATTTCACCGGAGCCCTCTGTCGGCGGCGCGACAACCTCGGCTTCAGCTTTACCTTTAACGAACTCTATGTCTCCAACCTGTATTCCTGCAACTGCACCGTCCAGCACAAACTCTAGGACTAACTTGGCTTTACCGTCAAGGCCCGGGGCTGTAAGATAAAGAGTGTACTTGTGACGAGGTATTAAGACTACATGATCAAGCCTTAATCTGATACTAGCCAATAGTAGCACCTACCAAAACCATTCCCGCAAAAAACTTAGAGATTAAAAAAGGTACTGTTTCCTTGAGTTAGCGCTTTACTCTACCTTCTCTAGTACGATCTCGATGGTGGAGACAGTGCGCTCCTTGCCGGGCTCACCGAGCTTCTCGCTGCCGATGTTGACGCTGGCGATCTTTACCTTACCCTCAAGGAAGCGCCTTACGATCTCGGCAGCGTCAACGGCCTTGGAGATAGCGCGGCCTCTGGCCTTCAGTATGACGCGCTGGGAGCCCTGGGTGAACTGCATTACTGCGGCGAGGACGTAGTTCGGCGTCGGCTTCTGACCCACCAGGATAACGCCCTCCTGGGCGCTCATACCTCACACCTCGTGCTGTTGTCGGTGTGCGCTCTTTAGAGCGTGCCCTCCTATATATTTCCTTCGCGCTGATGGACACAGTAGAAGGCTACTCTCGCTCCTCGAGTTTCTCACCGGGGGCCGGGATGTAGTAGTACTCCTTTAGGACCTCCTTCTGGTATCTGTCGAGCCAGGACCCCTCCTTGTTTATCCTAGGACGCTTCGTCTCGGGGTCCCGCCTGAAGGTTACGCCTACCTCCTTCAGGAACAGGTTCATTCCTTTTCTGAGGCTCATAGGCGAGTGGGCGTAGCCCTCGACTCCCGGCGTCCCACTAAACACCATTATTGTGGTGGCTACGAAGTCCTGCGCGACTATGTCGTGCTCTACTACGAACGTGGCCGCTCCGCGCTCCTCTGTCAGTCTCTTGATGACTCTAGCGACGGCGTACCTCTGCTCGACGTCTAGATAGGCCATCGGCTCGTCAAGGAGGTAGATATCGGCCTCGCGCCCTAGGGCAGCCGCGATCACTGCGCGCTGTAGTTCGCCGCCGCTGAGGTCCGAGACGTTCCTGTCGAGCAGGGGGTAGAGTCTTAGTGGCTTTATCAGCTCTGTATTAACGAAGCTCGAGGATAGGTCCACGCCCACTGCCCTCAGCATCTGCGACAGCGTGCCGTCGAAGTCTATGCTCGATATGAACTGGGGCTTGTAGCTTAACGTGAGCTCCCCTACAGTTGATATGTAGCCCTCGTCGGGCTCAAGCCTTCCTGCAAGCATCCTAACGAACGTAGTCTTGCCTATGCCGTTGGGTCCCAAGATACCTATGACTTCGCCTCGATGTATCTCGCCAGGCTCTACGTGGAGCGTGAAGCCGTCAAGCTTCTTGACGAGCTCACTCCACTGGAGCATGACAGACTCGGGTCTCCACTCCGTGGGCGGAGGCCTAACGTGGAACTCGATGGGCCTGTCGCGGATCCTAATGTTCTCCTCGCGCAGGAAGCCGCTTATGTACGCGTTTATCCCCGTCCTTACGCCTCGAGGTAGGCTTACGACACCGTAGACCCCCGGCTCGCCGTAAAGTATGTGGACTAGGTCTGAGATGTAGTCGAGAACGGCGAGGTCGTGCTCCACTACTACCACGTACTTGTCGTTAGCTGCGAGCCTCCTTATTGCCTTGGCGACTCTAAGCCTCTCCTTAACGTCTAGGTAGCTCGAGGGCTCGTCGATGAGGTACACCTTTGCGTCGCGTAGCATGAGAGCCGCTATGGCAAGCTTCTGGAGCTCGCCGCCGCTCAGGTGCTTTACCTCCCTATCTAGGACTTTGGCCAAGCCTAGGTCCTCGACGACTTCTTTCATCTCGCCCTTCTCGTCGACCTTGGATAGTACGTCCCGGACTCGGCCCTTCACGTACCTCGGTATCTTATCGACAGCCTGCGGCTTGTGCACAACTCTTAGCTCGCCATTGGCCATCTTCTCGAAGTATGTCTGCAGCTCCGAGCCCCTGAAGAAGCGTATAACCTCGTCCCACTCGGGCGGCTCCTCGTACCTTCCGAGGTTCGGCCTGATCTCGCCAGCCAGAATTTTGAGGGACGTAGTCTTTCCGACACCGTTCATTCCTATGAGGCCGACTACCTTTCCTTTCTTGGGTATGGGTAGGCGGAAGAGCTCGAACATGTTTGGTCCGTACCTGTGAACTAGGTCCTTGCCCAGCTTCTCGGGCAAGTTTACTATCGAAATGGCTGAACGTGGGCACTTCTTTACGCAGATCCCGCAGCCAACGCAGAGAGCCTCTGATATCCTAACTCGCTGCTCGCCCTCCTCAACCCACACGCACTTGCTGCCAGCCCTGTTAACAGGACAGAACCTGACACACTCGAGCTGGCACTTGCTCGGCCTGCATAGTGAAGGATCAACTACTGCAACTCTCAATGCGTACACCTCACTTGCTTGTTGAGCTGCCTAGGGTCTACTCTTCCCCAGCGCTCTCCATTGTAGATAAGAAGACCTCATAGTACTCCTTAAGCATCTCACGCTTCTCCTCGCTAAGCTTTTCACCTTCTTCCGCCTTAGAGATCACCGTAAGCTTAGTTCTCTTCCTCTTGTCCATCGTCTCCTTCTGTCTATACTCAGCTCCGCGAGCCTCCTTACGGAACCCACAAGCCTTACAGACTAAGTAAACTACTCCCTCTTTCTTTTCGGGAATTAGTATTGATCCACACTGAGGACAAAACTCTACCATTCCTAACCACCGGTCGACAGCGGCACCTCCCCAGTGGCTAGGCTACACAGGGTGCCATTATATTAACGTTACCGCTTAACTATGCGCTTAGGGCTAACAACCTAGTGCAATACTAGGTAAGCACCGGTGGAGCAAGTATGCACTATTCAGGGGCTATATTGAATAGGGCTACCCTTAGCCGAGCGTTTCTGCTGCCAGGAGCTCAAGGTACCTCGGAAGGACCTGCCACTTAGTCGTCGAACTCGATGAGTATTCCTTGGGACTCTCCGTGTTTACATTTTACAGAGCTCCTAAACGAGGAATACGAGTACACCCTTAACACGCTTAAAGCTTTTAAGGAGAACAAGCCCTCTTTGTAGGGAACGCTGAAGAAGGAGGCGGGGCCTTTGGCGGAGAAGTATGTTGTCGAGACCGTCGACTTACACAAGTACTACTTCTTGAAGGGTGAGACCGTAAAGGCTCTAAGAGGCATCAACCTGAAGGTGAAATATCACGAGTACCTAGCAATACTCGGCCCCAGCGGCTCGGGCAAGACTACTCTGTTTAACATGATAGGAGCGTTAGACACACCGACTAAGGGCAAGGTCTACTTGGACGGTCGCGACCTCTCCACTCTAACCCCCAAGCAGCTAGCGTGGGTCAGGTGCCACAGAGTCGGCTATATCTTCCAGACATTCAACCTGATACCTGTACTGACCGCGCTTGACAACGTAGCCGTTCCCATGATCTTCGCCGGCGTTCCCAGACACAAGAGGATAGAGAAGGCCAAGCGCCTGCTAGAGAGGGTAGGTCTAGGAGACAGACTGCACCACAGGCCTACCGAGCTCAGCGGCGGTCAGCAGCAGAGAGTCGCTATCGCACGGGCTCTAGCTAACGACCCATCGATAATTCTCGCGGACGAGCCGACGGGCAACCTAGACCTCAACACCGGCCTCAAGATAGTACACCTCCTAAAGGAGTTAAACGTAGAGCGCGGGGTAACCGTGATAGTCGCTACTCACGACCTCAAGATGATAGACGTTAGCGATAGGATCGTGTGGATAAGAGACGGTAGGATAGAAAGAATAGAAGAGAGGACGGCTATAGAGTTGGGTGCGGAGGAGTTCGAACTCTAGGGCGGTTTAGATGCTGAAAAACTTCAACCTTGTTGTTTCAACGTATAGGAGGAGGGAGAACGACTGCATCTCAGAGCTATGGTACATACTGCAGGAACTTGGAGACGAAAGAATGGACGCCAGCACGACAGGGCTCCCGGGGCTCATAGTAGCCAAGACGAGCCTCGACCCGGTTGAGGTAGTAGAGAGAATGAGGGAGGAAGCCATAGAGAAGCCTTGGTACTTCAGGTTCATACTTAAGGTAGTCCCCGTGCAGAAAGTAGTCCCCGCCGACATAGAGTCCATAGCTAAAGCTGCAGAGGAGCTGTCATCGAGCATAAAGGAGAACGAGACATTTAGAGTCACTGTCAGAATGAGACTGACGGACATTGACAAGAGAGAGCTAATAGACGCTGTAGCCTCGCGCATAAACAGGAAAGTCAGCCTTGAGAACCCTGACAAGATCGTGTGGATAGAAGTGATAGGCGACGTCGCGGGAGTGTCCGTAATAAGGCCAGACCAGGTGCTATCAGTACAGAAGGTGAGGAGAGAAAGCAGGCTAAGAAAGCGAGAGTAGGACTGCTCTGTTCGACGCGAGTGCTACTACGGCGCTAATCAAGTCCCCCTTATTAGCCGCTTCCAGGACGTCGGTAGGTATGCCTAGGGTCTCGGCCACCCTAAGTGCCCGCTTGGGAGTAAGTTCAAGGAGCTTATCGTCGCGGGAAAGGCCCAGCCTCGTCATTAGCTCCTCAAGCGCCCTCACCGCCTTCTCTCTACTCTTACCGAGAACTACGAGCACCACCTCCTCTCCACGAGGCCTACACACTGCTACGGCCTCTCTTATCTCGCGCGTCCCGACGAGGTAAAGCTGCAGCTCGAGTTCTAGGTACCTAGCCGCTCTACGTCCCTCATCCCAGGCTCTTACCGCATGCTCAGCTGCGAACGCTATATGCGTAAACCCTGCAACTGCGTCGGGGTTTAAGGCTATCAGGTGTACTCCGTGCTTAGATCCCACTTCTATACACGCCTTTATGGCCTCGTCAGGGGACTTTAGCCCCTTAGCCCCAATAGCCCCTACGACCCACTCATGACCGCGGGGGCCGATAAGCCCGATCCTCACGAGGTCTAGATGCTTAGTTAAAGCAATATCCTTTACTCGCCATTCCGCCCTCACTTAGGCGGTATGAAGGTGATAACTCTCCTCACGGACTTCGGATACAGGGACCACTACGTTGCGTCAATGAAAGGCGTGATACTGTCGATAGCTGGCGACGTGACGATAGTTGACATAAGCCATGGCGTTCCCAAGTTCGACGTGCGGGCAGCGGCTTACGTGCTGGGCTGCGCCTACAAGTACTTTCCTCCGGGGACCGTCCATGTAGTTGTAGTGGACCCCGGTGTGGGCACTAAGCGTAGGGCAATTGCCGTTAGGTCTAAGCACTACACGTTCATAGGTCCAGATAATGGCGTGCTCATGCTGGCTGCGCTTAACGACGGGCTACAGAAGGTAGTAAGCATAGAGAACAGGAAGTACATGCTTCCCAGAGTGTCCCACACGTTCCACGGGCGTGATATATTCGCCCCCGCCGCAGCCTACCTAGCAAAGGGGGTCCCGCTAGAAGAACTAGGCCCTGAGATCAACGACTATCTCGTGCCAGAGTTTGCCAAACCTATGGTCAGGCGGGGAGAAGCCGAAGGTGAGGTGATATACGTGGACGACTTTGGGAACTGCGCCACTAACATACGCGAGCGGGATCTAGAGATCCTCGGTGCAAATTACGGCGACGAGCTAGAACTTAACGTGAGTGGAAGAACTCTTAGAGTGAAGCTACTTCCTAGCTTCGGGTGGGCCAAGCCAGGCGAGCCCTTGCTTCTCATCAACAGTGAGGGTTTTCTCGAGATTGCTATCAACCTAGGCAACGCTTCCTCAAGTCTAGGGATAAAGCCTGGAGAAAAGGTCTACGTGAGGGTCCACGAGTCCTAGACTAAGCCTATTCCTTCGGCTCTGACCACTATCCCCTGCTCCTCTCTCCTTACCTCGAACTTGGCTCCAGTAATCATCCTGCAAAGTTCTATGGCCGTCTCGGCGTGCGAGGTCATTGCTGGCGCGTATACTTCGGACACTCCTCGAGCCAGTGCCATGTAGATGACGAGGTTATCGAGTGCGTGGTCGTCGACTGAAGCTCTAACGTCCAACACTTTAGCGAGCCTCTCAGCAGCCTCACGTCCCACGACCTCAGCCCTCTTACCTCGCTCGCCCAGCGAGTCTCCCCCAGCGACACCCTGATCTGTCACGGCCCAGACCACTATCCCAGTCCCCTGGCTCACAGCGGGTGTTCTGTCGTCTACCTCTATGCCACGCAGGTAAGCGCCGTACCCTCGCTTTACAAGGTAGTCAGTGGCAGCCCTGGCCTGTCTCTCGGCGATATGTCTAGGCAGGTTACCGACGTAGGAAATACCACGTATCTCTCTTATTTCCTGGAACGGGCCTATCCTAGCTGCTTTCAGCTTGCTAGGTTCTACTCTCACTTTGACTATGCCGCCGCCCCGAGGGTAAAAACCCCTCCTCACGAGGTCTATTTTGGCCTTGACACCAAACTTCGACAGGAGCGGTAGCAGGACGTTCTGCATGTAGGGTACTGGTGGCGACCACTTAACAGTAGTCCCTCCTCTCACTGTTAGCTCTACGGGCGAGTCGGCCGAGACGAGCACTGGCATTAGCGCTTGTAGCAGAAGGGATATGCTGCCCGCGGTCCCTATGTCGACGTTGTACCTGCCGCCTCTCGGTTTGCGCCGTGGCCTAAAGACTATCTGCGTCGATCCGACCTTGAGCCCCTCGACCTCCGCGTCAACGAGTGTCGCTATGGTCTTCACGGCGTTTAGGTGCTGAGGCCTTAGGCCGGGGTTTGACCTCTTAGCCCTAATGTTCACGACCTTGAGCTCTCTGCCCATTATGGCTGCCAACGCAACACTGTAGCGAAGTAGCTGCCCACCCCCTTCCCCCATGCTCCCGTCAACGACTATCATAGCTAGCTCCCTCCCCTCAACTGTGAAAGAGACACTTATTGTCTACTCGCTCCGACCTAGGTTCCGAGCCGCGTAGGCAATCCTCTGAGCAACAGTGATCAGCGTTAGGACAAGAAGTGCTAGGAAGACTGGGCGAGCATAGGGCGCACCGAGGAATAATGCCAGCGTGACCGTCAAGAAGACACCTATTACACGCTCCCCTCGCTCCATTAAGCCTACGCCGCTCATTGAGAGCCCCAGTCCCTCGGCTCGCGCTCTAGCGTAGCTAACTGTGTAAGCTACTACCATGAAAACGTAAGCCTCCCACTCGGCGCATACTCCGAGGAGGTAGAGGGAGTAGGCGTGTATAGCGTCTACTAGTCTGTCACACGTCGAGTCTAAGAACGCTCCTAGCTTTGATACCCTACCTGAGGCTCTAGCAACCAGTCCGTCGACAGCATCAACTACGACAGACACTGCATAGAGGAAGAGTATTAGGTAGGGACTAGTGCGGTACCAGACTGCCAGTAGATAGGCAGCAGCGAGTAGCAAACCTACAAGGGTTAGGGCGTTAGGCCCAACAGACTCGGGAATCAAGTGTACAAGAAACATCAGCCTCGGCTCAATAGCCTTCTTGAACTTTGAAAGCAAGAGCCACAGCACCTCACGCGCCAGCCTTGCGAGACCTCAAGAGCACTATGGCCTGCGCCAGGTCACCTCCTGTCTCCTCGAGGGCCTGACGTGCCTCTTCGGGCGTGACGCCAGCCTGCACTGCGACTAGCTGAACATCCTCCTCCGTGAACGGTGGCGGCTGCTCCTCTGCGCGCTCCTCCTCGAGAGGAACCTCGACGGGCTCTCCTGTGATCTGGTATATGTCCCCCTGCCCCTTTACGCTCATCACGACTACCGTGGGGTTCTCGAAGACCAGCTTCTTGTCCTTCAGCTTTATCACGACTTCCTCTACGTCCTCTAGAGGCTTGAACGACACTCCGAGCTTCTGCATTGCCCTCCTAAGCTGTCTAGGTGACATTCTCTTCAAGACAGGGCACCCCTTTCACACTCACAAGTAGCCTAGCAATATCTAATATTCTCTCGGGAGCAATCAGACGAGCCACATAGCCTCCTAGGTCAAACGCCCTACTTACTCGGTCTAGTATGACGGAGTCCGCGGTGCATACAACTGCCCCTTCAACGTGGATAGATGCCTTGTCGGCCCTCTTTACGAGTTCTGCGTTCCCCCTGATGCCCGCGAGTCCGAGCAACTCTCTGGCCGTGAAGGCAGCTAGAGCGCTCTTACTGACCTGCGAGTCGAAGAAGAAGGTCGCAGTACTCGGCCTAAGCCTCGCGATAGCAGAGACTGTCACAGAGAGCGAAGCTAGGAGCTTTACGTCTACTTTAAGCTTACGCGTTAACGACGCAACGTCTCTGACAAAGCCGTCGGTCCCTAGGAGCAGGAGGCGACCTTCTAGGGCCGAAAGCACTATGGATGCAACGTTGAAACCGTCAATGATGAGCCTCTCTCCAGCTATACTGGAGGGAGGGAGAGCCTTAGACCTTCTGGCCTTAGAAACGTTAAGCGAGTATACGCTGCGGTAAAGCGCTAAACGCTCTAGCTTAGTAAGCATGTAGCGGGAGGTGACAAGATCGAGAGAAGGCTTCGAGTTGTACCCTCTACTTAGTAGAAAAAATAGTCAAAGGCCGCCTCAGCGAGCCTAGATAGATCTAAGCGCTCAGCCAAGGGTAAGCAACCTCCTCAGGGACTCAAGCGCCCTATCTCTGAGGCCTGTGCCAGGAAGGAAACCTTGAGCTAGGTCGCGCACGCCGCCACCCTTACCGCCGAGATCTGCTGTTAGCTTTTTAGCGAGCTCTGCGGCATTGAGGCCTGCCTCAAGGACCTTGTCGCCTAGCTTGAGCGCGAACAGGCTCTTAGCTCCTACTGGTATGAGTACCAGCACGACTGAGTCGGGCGCTCTCCTGGCTATCTCTATTGCTAGGTCTCGTGCCTCGTCACGGCTTATCCCGCTCTCCTCGTGAACTATGACCCTGTAGGGACCTGCCTCTACGGCCTCTGCCGTAAGCGCGGCAGCCTTCTGTTCTATGAGCTGCTTGGTGAGCCTCGCGAGGCGCTTTTCGAGCTCCTTGCTTCTCTCGACTAGGTCCCTGGCCCTCTTGGCGAGTGACGATACGTCAGCGCCCAGTACCTCTCCGACTTCCCTGAGGAGAGCTTCCTGGTCCTGGACGTGTTTTAGCGCTGCTTCGCCAGCCTTGAATACTATTCTGCTCACACCGTCCTGTATCCTCTCGACCTTCACTATTTTTATGAGACCAACTTCGCCTGTCGTCCTAACGTGCGTGCCTCCGCAGGCCTCTACGTCCCAGCCCTCGACTTCGACTACTCGGAGCACGGGTTCTGGGACAACACCGCCCTGATAAAGCACGAAGCCGTGCTTGGCCTCGGCCTCGTTCCTGTCCATGAAATAGGTGCGCACGGGCCTGTTCTCCATGACGACCCTGTTGGCTAGGCGCTCTATCTCCCGCACTTCCTCCTCGGTGACTCTCTTGTGATGCGTTATATCGAGCCTACTCTGGTCGACTCCCTTCTGAGCGCCTGCCTGCCATACGTGGGGGCCAAGAACCCTCTTAGCTGCGCCTAGGATTATGTGAGTAGCTGTATGGTGCCTCATTAGGGCCTTCCTGCGCTCGGCGTCGATTACTCCGTGGACACGCGTACCGGGTTTGACTTCTAGGGGCTCCTTCAATTTGTGTACCACTACGCCGCCTACCTTGCCCACCCACTCAACTTCCACTCTACGCCCGTCTACCTCCAAGTAACCGATGTCGCTAGGCTGTCCACCGCCCTCAGGGTAGAATGCAGTCTGGTCTAGCACTAGGTATGTCCCATCGATTAGGCCGAGGACTTTTGCCTCAAACTCGAATAGGTAGGGGTCTTCGTAGTACAGCTTCCGAGTCTCCGGGTAACCGGAGACCTTCTCCGCAAACTCCACTGTGAACTTCTCGAGCTTCTCGACCTTGGGAGCCTGCTCACGACCTTTAGCTAGCTTAGAGTAGAAGTCGGGAGGCGCCTCGACTTCTACTCCGAGCTTCGAAGCCTCTTCGACGACCACGTCTGGCGTTACCCCATGTGACTCGTATAGCTTGACTAGTTCGGAGTAGGGTAGCTTCCTCATGCCCCTCTTTAGGAGAGACCGAACTGTCCTAGCCACGACCTTACGACCCTTCTCGAGCGTCTCCTTGTACCTGCTCTCCTCGTAGGAGACTATGTCTAGGATGTCGTCGGCCCTCTCAGCGTACTCGGGGAAGTCTCCTCGCCAGGCCTCTATTTGCCGCGCCACGACCTCGGCTAGAGGCACGGGATAGCCTATACGCATGAGGTGCCTAATCGCCCTCCTAATAAGCAGTCTCGCGAGGTACCCGGAGCCGACATTAGAGGGGACCACGCCGTCGCCTATCATCCACATTATAGTCCTCGTGTGGTCCGCTACTGCCCAGACGGCCTCGTGGGGAGCTAGGAGCTTGTCGAGCTCGCTTATTGTCAGCCCGACCTCCTGCGCCACCTCTCTCTTGACTTTCACCGCCTTCTCAGGCTCCTTGTAGTCTATTCGCCCCATTCTCCTCGCTAGCGATAGGGCGACGTCTCTGGGCAGCTCCTCAATGCCAGCAACCTTCCTTAAATAGGCGATAATGTCGGGGAACACTACCTCGTACACTGAGTAGCCGCCTTTTAGCAGCCACAGTATCCTCTCGAGGCCATACCCCGTGTCTACTATCCTATTCTCCATAGGTATCGGCTTGTCGTCAACAACCTTGTAGTGCATAAAGACGAGTGTTGCTACCTCAAGCCCCCTTACTAGGACCTCGTAGTCCTCACCCGCGTTTCCTCCACCACTCCACCAGTCGAACTTGAACGTCACTTCCTCCTCCGGTATGCCGTATACTTTGGTGAAGAGCTCGAAGGCGTAGCGCACGGTCTCGTCGGCCCAGTAGACCTTCGCGCCTCTGACGTTGAAGGCGTGATGCGCCATCATCTCGAAGCCTGTCATGTGCCTACCGCTACGCCCGACGTTATCGACGTCTGTCAGCCTGATACTGGGCTGGGAGATCACTAGGGGATTCGCTGGGGGGTCTACTATGCCCTCAGTCACCCATGGCTGGAAGTCGTAGATCGACGCTCCCACGAGGTACACATCGGTCCTCCAACGCGCTACGACCGGATACCTCCTAACACGCGTGTGCCCGTGCTTTTCGAAGAAGGAGAGAAAGGCTTCCCTCACCTCCCTTACGCCGCCAAAGCTCGGATCAACGGGCTTATCGATAAAGTCGTAGTCAACGCAGGGTTGGTCGCCACAGACCTCTCTGTTAGGGTCTAGTGTCCAGAACAGCTTACCACACACTCTACACTTCTTTTTGTAGAATCCATTCTCCTTGAAGAACGGTAGGTCCACTAAGTTTTCCGTCGCCATGTTGCTATCCCACCGAGCAAGCTAAGCGTCGCGCTCAAAAATCCTTTCGGATAGCGCTCACACTAGGTTAGGGGGATCGAGAGAGAAACTAGGAGGAATGTGGGGAAAGTTAGCCAGCTATTTCCGGTTTCACTGACTTGATCCTCTCTAGTAGGGCCTGGGCGACGGCGTGCGCCTTGGCAAGCACGTACGGCGCTGTCTCCCTTGTGACTATGCCTGCGTTAACGGCTAGGGCGAGAGCCTCTATGTGAGCCTTGGCTACCACTAGGCTGATGGTCTCCGGCACTGGTATGGCGGCATTGAAGGCCAGGTTAAGCGCTGACCTGTGAGCGTCTACTAGCATGTTCCTGTAGGAGTCTATGTCTATCTTTAACTCGTCCCCGCTGACTACGCGCCCGTCGAGATACGCAGCTCGAGGCTCAATGCTGGTCTCTATGGGCTTCATACCCAGCTTCTGAAGGAGTTCGGCTAACTCCTGGCTTATCACGTCGCCAGCCTTCGCCACTACGGTGTCTTTCATTACAAAGATGCTGCCTTCTCTTATGGTTGTAGGCACGCCCACTTTGTTAAAGAGCGATATTACCGGTCCGGGCGGTATGCCTGTGTTGCCCTTGGGTATCACTATATCACTCGTAGCTATGTCGCCCGGCCTAGCCTCGCGAGAGACCTTGTGCTTGTTAAGGAAGAGGTAGATCTCGAACGGGTTCTCGTTAGTGAAGATAGCGGCGTTCTGCCCTTTCAAGTAGTCCTTTAGTTTCTCGATTCCCGGCTTCTCATCCTTAACTCTGTCTATTGCTATCCTTGCTAGCGTATTCTTGATGACTTTGAGCACAGATCCCCTACGTCTGAGTACATCCCTAGTCTCGTGTAGGACTAGAGCTGTGACGCCCGTTATGTTGACGAGCACGACGTACTTGTACTTCCTAAGAAGCTCTTCTATCTCCTTGACCCGTCTCTTCTTGTATTCTGGGTAGTCTCTCGTGCGTCTATACCTGACCGCCTGAACGGTCGCCACAGCAATCACCTCAGCTTTACCTCTACAGCAGGGCCCATTGTGAGCTTGACATATATCCTCTCTAGGTTATAAGGCTTAAACTTCGACAATATGGCCGAGAGGACAGCCTGCGCGTTCTCGGCGAGCTCCTCGTCGCTCTGGTCCTCTGTACCTATCCTGCACATGACCTGAGGCTGGTCACGCATTCTTATCTTGACTGCCGACCTGTAGCGTGACAGTAGCGCAGCAATGTCTGCCCTCGGAGGCACGGGTACGGGCATCTTACCGCGAGGGCCTAGGTACCTACCTAGGTACCGGCCTATGAGGGGCATCAGGTCGGCCTGCGCGAAGAAGAAGTCCACCTTCTTCGCTAGCTTCCTAACCTCTCTCTTACCGGCAGCGAGCTTCTCTATGTCTTCGCGCCCGAGCACTATGTCGGCGCCAGCCTCCTTAGCCTTGAGCGCTAAGTCGCCAGTGGCGAAAACGCAGAGCGTAACCTGCTTCTTGGGGGGATTCGGCAGGAAGACCACTGTGTCGATCCTGTTCTCTGGTTTCCTAACGTCAACGTCCCTCAGCTTAACTATAAGCTCGACACTCTGCTTAAACCTCCTAGGCTTAGCCAGCTTCTTTGCCTCCTTAATGGCCTCCACTAGGTTCTTAAGGGACACGCTCATGCTCCCTCACCCCACTCCTTCTCGTAAGCTGCGAGGAGGTCGTCGTAAACCCCCTTCTCCAGCTCCCTCTGAACCTCCTTGGGGTTCTTACCCTCTACAGTTACGCCCATGCTCAGGGCAGTTCCTAGCACCGTCTTGACTGCCGACTTAAGTGTCTTGCACCTTAAATCGGACTTCTTTATTAACGCTATTTTGATCACTTGCTCCATAGAGAGATTTCCGATCCACTCTCTCCCTGTCTGGCCTGATCCCTTCTCTATCTTTGCCTCCTTCACTATCAGCGCGGCAGTAGTAGGCGTGCCGACTTTTACCTCAAACTCCTTAGTCTCAACGTCGACAATGACCTCTACGGGTACTCTCATTCCTGCGAAGTCTTTAGTTAGCCTGTTAATCTCATTGACAATGGCCATTAGGTTAACTCCTAAAGGTCCTAAGGCCGGCCCTTTCCCGCCCCTTACAGGGGGATCGGGGGGCCGGCTGTGGCCTTACCGCCCTCTACTAGGAACTTAAACGACTTCTTCTCCCCCATTTCCACCACCAGTTCTCAGGGTTTGACAAGCAATGACGAGCAAAGTTCCATGCTACTTCAGTGGCAGGAACATTGAGGACCTCGTAGCCTTGAGGCCGGGCTCGCCGTGTATTACCTGTTTGCATGTAGGTGCGAACTCGCCGAGGTAGTGGCCAATCATCTCAGGCTTTATCTCAACGGGTATGAACTCCTTGCCATTGTACACATAGACCGTAACTCCGACCATTTCAGGTAGAATTATCATGTCCCTTCTGTGAGTCTTTATCTTAGGCGGCTTCTTGCCCTGCTCCATCAGCTTCTTCGCCTTCCTTATTTTCTCGAGTAGCTTCTGCTGCTCCTCTGTGAGACCTCGTAGCAGGGACCTTCTCTGCCTAGATGGCAGTAGCTTGATGAACTCCTCCATTGGCATTTTCAGTAGCTCCTCGAACGTGTAGCCTCTGTACGTGAACTCCCTCGGCATGCCCACCAGCCTGCTCACACCTTCACAAATGATGCTTTAAATATTGCGGACTCGCCAGGCAGCACCACAGAGAACTAGCCGGTAGAGAGAAGGAGAAAGAAGAAGCTCTACCTGCCTTTCCTCCTGCCCGTCCTTCTCGGAGCTATGTGGCCAACTTTCTGGCCTGGCGGCGCTGTTCGCGGTGCTGGTGTTAGGCCCTTCGGGTGGTGACCGCCGCCTGCTGGGTGAGCGTATGGCGACATGGCCTTGCCTCTAACCTTGGGGTACTTGAAGGACTTAGACTTGGACAGGTGGTACACTCTTCCGGCCTTGAGAAATGGCTTCTCGATACGACCTCCTCCAGCCACTATGCCTATTGTTACGCGCGCCCTGCCGTCGATCATTTTTACCTTCCTAGAGGGCAGCTGTATCAGTGTCTTGTCGCCTACATGGGAAAGGACAGTAGCGTAGGTACCGCTGGCGCGGGCTAGCTTGCCGCCGTCTCCGGGCCTTATCTCGACGTTACAGACTAGTTGTCCTTCTGGGACGCTGCCCACAGCCACTATGCTACCCA
>CAZPLI010000004.1:19569-22386 GCA_964587325.1 uncultured Thermofilaceae archaeon
AAGCTGTATGGGGGCCTTAGCGCCGTAGTAGACCTTCTGGCCCACAGCTAGGCCCTCCGGTGCCACCATGAGCATCTCGACGCCGTCTTCGAAGACGACCTTAGCCACGGGCACTCCGCGCCCTGGATCGTGGAGGAGCTCTACCACCTTACCCACTATGACCTTCTTCTCGAAAGTCTCAGGATCGTACGGCCTGTAGGCTACTTTACCGACTTTCTTCCATCCAGGGTGCCTGAATACCGAGCCGCCCCGCCCCCTCCTCTGGACGAGTAGTCTCTTACCCATGCTTTACACCCCCTACAGGACACCTAGGTTGTATAATACGTCTAGGGCGCTATACTCGGGCGCCAGCTTGACGTAGGCCTTCTTCTCTCCTCTTGGCGTTATTAGCGTGTTTACTTTTACGACCTTGACGCCGTATAGCTTCTCGACAGCCTCTCTTATCTGCTTCTTATTTGCCCTAATGTCTACGATGAACGTGAGCACGTTGTTCTTTTCCGCTAGGTAAATCGTCTTCTCCGTAACATGCGGCCTTATTATGATCTTACCGGGCTCTACACTCATCCGCTCACACCCCCGAACCTCTCCTCTAAGTCCCTTAGAGCGGACTCTGTGTAGACAGTAAGCCTGCCGGGGTGACCTCCAGGGGCTAGTAGCTCCACGTTGACGTTTCTTGCCTCTACGACGTCGACTCCTGGTAGGTTTCTAGCAGCTAGGGCTATGCCGCGGTTCTTAGAAACTACTATGAGAACACTCTTGGGCTTCTTGTAGCGCCTGCCTCTCATCTTGCCCTTGCCAGCACGCACTCTTATACCGTCGTGCGCTCTCTCCACATCGTCCCAGAGACCTAGCTTCTTGAAGACCTCTTTTACATCCGCCGTCCTCTTAAGCTCCTCGAAGTCGTCCGTCACAACTACTGGTAACTCCACTACTGACTCTACTTTATGCCCCCGCTTGGCGACGAAGTACTTGTAGGCTGTGGCGGCTATGGCAGACATTGTAGCTAGCCGCTTCTCCTTCCTGTTCACTCTTTCCCATATCACCTTGTCAACTCGCGGAGGATGAGCCCTCCTGCCGCCAACAGCTTGAGGAACTCTCGCTGCTCTCCTTCCTCCCTTAATCCTAGGCACCCTTGCGACACCGTAACCGACACCCCAGCTCTCCGCCGTAGTCCTCTTTCCGGCCAGCGGATCCGTGCCCTTCGGCTGCAGCCTGCTAGTCCTTAAGGCTAGGAAGACCTTCCTTATGAGGTCGGGCCTGACAGGAGTCAAGAAGACTTTCGGCAGCTTTACGGTCTTTACTTTCTCGCCCTCTAGGTTGTACACTCCGACCTCTAGCGACTCGATCTTTATCTGCTCTTGGAGGCTCATCTGGCCATCACCTCCTCTACGGGCTTAGTGCTAATGTAGAGTATCTGGGGCTTCTCGTGTACCTCGGGTCTAGGCCTCAGGGCAAACCTGAACTTAACGAGCCTCTTAGGTGGCCCTGGAACAGTCCCCTCTACTAGGACATACATGCTGCGCACTAGGCCGTAGTGCGGCCACCCGCCCGCAGGATTAATGTTGTCTTTTTCTATTCTCTCCTTCACCTGCTCGGGAGTCTCCTTCTTGCCGTCTCCTAGCTCGCGGGGCTCGGGAGTCAGGTCACCGATCTTGATTATCCTCTTATTGTACTCAGTCCTCTGATGGAAGCCGTGCTGACCCGGGAAGGGCGTGTAAAACATCACTGCCGGACCTGTCGGGCCTACTGAACCTATTCTCCTAGAGCCTTTCCTGTGCTTGTGCCATCGCGGTAGCTCCTTGACACCAAACCTCTTTATCACTCCACAGAAGCCCTTGCCCTTAGTCACCGCGGTCACGTCGATGAAGTCGCCCTCAGTGAATACCTCGTCTACGCGAATCTCGCCGCCTAGCTTGCTTATTGCGTACTCTAGGGCTTCCTTAACTGGGCCTCCGACAGGTATCTCGAAGACCTCGGGCTTCTTCTTGTGTATGCCAGCGAGCCTCGGCTGCATAGCGACTATCACTCTGACCTCGGATATTCTATCGACCATTGACCTGAGCTCCTCCAGCTGCTTCTCGAACTCTTCGTCGCTGGGTCTCTTTTTGGGAACCGTGAACACTCTCTCGAGGTCTTTGGGTAGCTCTTTAGCCCAGACCTCGGTTAGCGTCTTCTTGCCGTAAGGTGTGGACTCGTACACTCTAATGCCCACTACCTTGAGCGGAGGAGTCTCTATGACCGTTGCGACTTTAGCAAGCTCTTGCTTGTAGAACGGGCTGTTAGGGTTATCACCGAGCATGATTACGTGGAGCGTCCCGACCTTATAGCCAGCGAAGCCTAGGAGCTTGACCTCGTCTAGCCACTTCCACCTACGTACGCGTGGGACGATACTGCGGGCTCGCTTTCTCGGCCAGTATGCCATCGAGCCCCTACGCGGTCTCTCACCCTTAGTCATGAGTGTTCAGCCCCTCACCAGAGCCAGACGCAAGCCCACGGAATGCTATATAAACTCTCCTCCTCACAGAAGCGCGTTGAGAACAGCAAGCACCGCCCATACTGCCTCCTCCGTTCTCACAGTGTAAGCCCCCTGTTCTGGCACGAAGTTCACTACAGCGTCAAACTCATCCTCCAGCTCGAATCCCTCATGTTTAGCTATGTCATATAGCCCCTTATCGTGTGTGCCGAACGCCAGCAATACCTTCTCGGTAGAAGCTAAGGCATCGCGTAGTTGCGGTAGTACGCTCCTAATGTCAACACCTAGCCTTGACGTCGCAATCGCATAGTCGGCCTCTGCCTTTCTAACAGCGTCCCTAAGAC
>CAZPLI010000004.1:22396-35698 GCA_964587325.1 uncultured Thermofilaceae archaeon
CCCTAAGACTCTCCACTATACTAATCGTGTAGCCCCAGTAGTAAGGCACGCTCTCTCTCGGCACTAAAACAGGTGGGCTTCCCATCCTAACGGTGACTCTCTCCCCAACCCGTGCCTCTCCCTCAGCTACTACCTCCTTGTCCAGCCCCACGTCAACCCAGACCCTCCGCCCTCTGGCCTTCAGCACTACTCCCTCTCTGTAAGGCGAGACAAAACTCTCTTCGCCTAGCGTTGGGTGATGAGGGGCCCTTAGCGGAGGTAAGAGCCCTGCATGCTTCAGCGTGGGCTTAAGAGGAATAAGCCTCTTCCTCAAGTACTGCGGTGTCTCCGCGTAGGCTAGCATGTCCCTGAGGAAGGCTGCTCCCTTACGGAACTCCCTATCTATGTAGATAATGACCTCTTCTACTCGAAACACTACGAAAGCCCTCGCAAGCCAGCCTACCTTGATAGCCTTAACGCGTGGAGGATCCGGTAAGAAAAGGGTAGATGGAATAGCGACTACTCTTCGCGGCCTAGGCCTTGGAGGAGGCTCCCTCAAGGCTTTGCTCCTTACTTCTTCCTCTTCTTCTTATACTTTGACTTACTCTCCTCCTTCTTTGCCCCTTTCTCAAAGAATATTGAGGTTCTCTGCCTACCACCCATTACTCGCACCCCGCCCTAGCTTGCGAGATGACCTTTTTAAGCCTGCTCTTCAGCCACGCGCCAGTAAGCTACCTTGCCGCGTCTTACCTCCCTTATCTTGCCTTCACGTAGCAGGAGCCGGAGCACGTAAAAAGCCTGGGAGTGCGTGAGCCCTAGCTCCTGAATTATCAACGCCGTGGGGACCTCGCCTCGCTCTTTGATAAACTCGTAAACTTTCCTCTTCCTCTCAAGCACTCTATCAGTCACCTTCCTGGGCATGGCGCCCTAGCCCCCTAGCTCATTCTTACAAGTACCGGATATAAAATAGTGGCCTAGCTCCGTTCGCCGACGAGCTTAGCTAGCATTGGGTACATCTCTAGAGCCTGCTCGCGTGCTAGCAGCACCTGGTACTGTATGAGTATGCCTACCATCAGGAGTATGCCTATACCCGTGCCGAGGACTCCTAGAAGGTCTCCGATTACTGCTATTAGACCGACTATTATGCCGCTGACGATCGTCAGCGGCCACACGTAGCGTCTGAGTATAGCTGCTAGAATCTTTGGAGATTTTCTGAAGCCGGGTATATGTAGCTCGGCTTTCACGAGCTGCTCGGCCTGGCTCTCGGGGTCCATACCCGAGGTGATAACCCATGCAACAGCGAACAGTACCGAGAATATCATGAACAGAGCTGCGTAGACCGCCAAGTGTACGGGATCCTCGAGCGCACCCCACACTCCTCTAGGCGGCGTTATGTAGTACACGAGCGATCCCTTCATGGGTACTAAACCCGTCTCTGTGCGGTTGTACATCATTAGCAGGTTAAGCCATGGGTTACTGTTGTCAGGATTTAGTCTCGGCCACAGGGCCTGCGCGAATATGTGGATGTCTGCGTAAAGAGCCGAAACCAGGATGACGGGCAAGTTGGAGACATAGAGGAACTTCAGAGGGATACGCGCTCTAGCGCCTCCGAATCTCGCTGCAGCCACGGGTATGTCTATTCTCATGCTCTCGAAATAAGCCAGCATCGCGATGAAAGCTATCGTCGTGGCTAAGCCTACGAGGTCTGGGTAGCCAGCCTTGCGCCACGCTACCGTCTGGAGCAGGGTCCAGTTGCCTGCGGCAGCTCCGGCGTAAACCGCCTGGGCCAACGCGGGTATGACTCCATATGCTAGACCGTCAGCCATAGGGCCAAAGGGCGAGAACAGCTCCCAGAATATTTGCTGTGCAACGCCCGCGGCTATGAAGAGGCTTATACCGCTACCTAAGCCCCAGCCCTTCTGGAGTAACTCGTCCATTAGGAGCACTATTACGCTCGCGATCATGAGCTGCGTAAAGACAAGTATCTGCGAACTGAGCGATAAGGGGCCGTAGGCTCCTCCGACTATATAGGCTAAGGCCTCTATTCCCGCAAAGATTATGGCTAGAATCTTCTGCACACCCGAGAACATCTTCCTACCCTCTCGCGTGGTCAGGTCGATCTCAATGATGCGGCTACCCACCAGTAGCTCCCATATAATGCCAGCTGTGACTATAGGGCCTATACCTAGCTCCATTAGCGTTCCTCTGCGCGACGCCATTATCACTTGAAGGAAGAACAGTGTCTGGTAGCCGGTCTCGCGCCAGGGGACGCCGTATAGCGGTATCTGAGACATTGCTAAGTAGATCACTAGTACCAGTCCCGTCCACACTAAGCGCTCTCTTATGCTAAGTCGCCGCGCGGGCTTCTTAACCTCGGGAAGCACTTTAAAGACTGGCTCTAGTACCTCGTAGGCCCTGGACATTAGGCACCACCTAGAATTACTACCTTACCGCCAGCTTCTTCGATTTTCCTCACGGCCTCTTCTGTGGCCTTTATGGTCTCCACTATGAGCGGCTTAGTTACCCTACCACCGCCCAGAAGCTTGTTGAAGCCAAGCTTCACGATGTTGATCCTTATCTTGCCGTCCTCCTCCTTCGCAACGCCCTTCTTGAGTAACTCCTCTGCCACTTCGTCAAGCTGGCCAACGTTTATGCCCCTGTACTGCGGCACGATGGACGGCGGTCTCGTAAAGCCGTGCTTACCGAACCAGTCAGGAGCGTACTTGACTACCCATGTCCAGTAGTGCTTGTGGTAGCCTGCGTGCCCTCTACCACCCTTCCTACCGCTACGCCTGTGCTGCCCGGTTCTGCCCCACCCGCAGACCCTAGAGCCCCTATAATACTTCGACTTCTTCTCCCTTCTCACGCTCACGTCTAGCACCCCAACGCCTCCAGTGACCTCGGACGTGAGGTAGGCCATGCAAACGATTTATATTTTCCCTTAAGGTGTGCGTCGGAGGGCATATAAGGCGCTAGGAGGAGTGGGGGCGAGGTGTCTAGCGTGAGCACGTTGGAGGAATGGATCCCGAGGACCAGGCTAGGAATGCTAGTGAAAGAAGGCAAGATAACTAGCATAGACGAGATATTCGCCAACAACCTACCAATTAGAGAGCCCGAGATAGTGGACGCCCTAATACCCGACCTGAAGCATGAAGTAGTCAGCGTGAACTTCGTGCAGCGCCAGACAGACGCTGGCGAAGTCAGTAGGTTCCAAGTGACTGTAGTCGTCGGGAACGAGAACGGCTACGTAGGCGTGGGCATGGGTAAGGCCAAGCAGATAAGGACCGCGATTGAGAAGGCGCTGAGGAACGCCAAGCTCAACATAATCCCCGTAAGGAGAGGATGTGGGAGCTGGGAGTGCCTCTGCGGCGAGCCTCACAGCGTGCCCTTCAAGGTGTTCGGTAAGAGCGGGAGCGTGGAGATACTACTACTCCCGGCGCCTAAAGGCGTAGGCCTAGTGGCCGGTGACGTAGCAAAAGTGGTGCTGAGGCTTGCTGGCATAAAGGACGTCTGGACTAGGTCTAGGGGCGAGACGAGAACCGCCCACAACATGGCCAAGGCAGTGTATAACGCTCTAAAGAACACTTACGCATTTAAGCTTCCCACAGAGTGGTGAGCGCGATGTCGGAGAAAAGTGTAGAGAAAGAGAAACTACCACCACTCTACATTGTTGTCAGAATAAAGGGGATCCCAGGCAGAAAACCGGAGGAGCGCAAGACGCTAGAGCTACTCAGGCTTCACAAGAAGTTCCACGCCGTACTCGTTAGAGCTACACCGTCGATCAAGGGGATGCTCAAGGTCGTAGAGTACGTCGTGACCTACGGCGAGATAGATGAAGAAACCCTAGCCTTATTACTAGAGCGCAGAGGGCGTCTGACTGGCAATAAGCGCGTAACTAAGGAGTATCTCGAGAAGATAGGCTTCAAGGACTTTAGAGAGCTGGCGCGAGCAATACTCGAAGGAAAAGTCGATATCAGAAAGCTACCAGACTTCAAGCCAGTGTTCAGGCTTCATCCGCCCTCGGGAGGGTTTAAGGGATCGATTAAGAAGCACTACAGAGAGGGAGGAGAACTAGGGTACCGAGGACCCGCTATAAACGAGTTAATAAAGAGAATGGCCTAAAGCGTCACGCCCCAAACTTCTCTAGAATTCTCGCCTTTACTTCTTCGAAGTGCTCTGGTAGATTTTCAGGGTCAAGACCCTTCTCCAAGTACTTCGAGAACCTCTTCTTGAACAGGTCAGGGTCCTGCTCTTTTAGCAGCTTAGCGTAGGTGGCGATGTGCTCGCCTCTTATCCTCGACTCGTCCGGCGCTATGCCTTCCCCCATGGGGACCTTTAGCCCAGCATGTATCGCGCCGACAGCAGCCGCGAAGACTTTAGCACCCCGTCGAGGCGAGTGCAGACCTATGTCGAGAATCGCCTCCTCTATGCCTTTCTGACGCGCTCTGAGTCCTGCTAGCAGGCCCACAAGGTAGGCCGCAGGCGTGTTCTTGGTACCAGCCTTCCAGCCAAACTTTGTCTCTAGCTGCTTTGTATAAGCAGAGGCTAGAGTGTGGTCGCCTTCGGGCTTAGCCACTACGACTTGGACTGTTATGTGCCTAGCAGTCTTGCGTACGACGAGCCGTGGTTTACCCGATTTGACAAGCTTAGCGCGCTTGTAGTAGTTGGTTACTCCAAGCCTTCTCCTCTTAAGTGGCACCTTATAGCGTGGACCTCTCGCCAACTACCCCACCCCTCACCTTATCTCAGCCTTAGCCAGTTTATGCTCTCGAATGTAAAGCTTTAAGTGGGCTAGGCTCCTGAAGAATCCACCCTTAGCCAGCCTGTATAGTCTCCTGTAGGTTCGCCTGTCGATTATTCCCTTGTCTCTTAGGGCTCTTAGGAATCTTCTTTGCGCCCTTATCCTGTTGACCCATAGCTCTTTCTCGTCGAATCGAGGCCCTTTCCTCTTACCAGGCCCCCTTCTACGTCCTTTCTTCCTCTTCTCGTGCCTTATCCTAGCCCTGCCACGAGAGGGCGTACTCGGAGGCCGCTTCCTAATGATCCCATCCTTTATGAGCCGCCTGACGTCTTCGCGGGAAACCACCATAATGAGCCTATCCGTGGCCTCGGGGTCTATCCAGACTCTACTAACGCCTACCTTGAGTTCCTCTGCGGCCATCCTCCTTATTACGCTGAGGTCCGTCACGCTATCCCACCTCCTACGTTAAGGACTCTTAGCCCTAGCTCCTGAGCCCTCCTTATAATCTCAGCTCTCTTCTTTCTACCCACGCCAGAAGCTATCCTAACAGCGTGCCGAGAGGGGTCTAATCCCTCGAGCTCCCGCGGGTTGTGCACCAGAACTTCCTCGAAGCCCGAGGGGTGTAACCCTCTGACAAGCCTGGGGTTCCTATAGCCTACCTTAACCTTAGCTGGAAAGCCCTTCTTCTGTAGCCTGATCTTATTGTCGAGAGACCTGCTCGGGTTCCTCCAGCTATCCGGGAGCCTCGCTAAGTACCATGAGTTCATCCTTATGAAGCGAGGCCTCTTCCTGTTAATCTCCCTTCTCACCTTCAGTAACCTCTCCTGCTCGGGTGAGAGCGACGGCTTCGGAGGCCTGTAGCGCTCCTCAGACGTCTCGACGGCTTTCTCAGCCTCCTCAGCCTCCTTAGGCGCTTCCTCAGCCTCTTCCTTTACCTCCTCCGGCACCTCCTCCGGTGCGCCCGCTACCCCGGTCTCAGACACGACCATCACCCCCTAGTAGACGTAAGCTAGTAGTACCCCACCTATGCCTCTCTTCTTAGCTTCAATGTGCGTCATTACACCTTGAGGAGTTGAGACTATCAGGAGCCCTATGTCTCTAGCCGGGAGATAGCGTTCCTCCCACTTCTCGAACTCGTTCTTTTTGACAGGGAACCTAGGCTTTATGACACCACACTTGTTGATCCTGCCAAGTAGCTCGACTTTTAGCTTGCCGCCCCTTCCGTCATCAATATACTCGATATTGCCTATGTAGCCCTCCTTCTGCATTACTCGCAGCACGTTAATGACTAGTTTCGAGACTGGGTAGATCAAGCACTCCTTTTTGCCTCGCACTTCGTTATTCATTATCGTGGACAGGGCGTTAGCTAGTAGGTCTATGACTACCATTCTGGAACACCCGCCTAGCCCAGCAAAGCCTGTGGGTGCTTAAAAGCTTTACATGTACTTCCTGAAACCCAGCTCCTCAGCGACTTCTCTGAAGCATCGCCTGCAAATGTTCAGGCCATACATCCTGATTAGAGCCTCATGTGTTCCGCAGCGGATACAGCGTCGCGCACCTTTGCCGAACTTCCTCTTTTTAGGCGGTTTTAGTTTGCCCATTCCCCCTCACCCCGGCACTACCTTGGCCCCCAGGACCTCCTCTATGAATCTTTTCGCCTCTTCCGGCGTCACTCTATGCCTTGGATGTATACTTGACCTCTTTCTGCGTCTCCTAGCCACCCTATAGCCTGGACGCTCCAGCGCGACTATTACGTCGAAGCCGAAGATACCCACCTCAGGGTCGTACTTGACTCCTGGTAGGTGAATGTGCTCCCGTATGCCGAACGCGAAGTTCCCATGCTTGTCGATACTCGACTCCTTAATCGTCCAGTTTACGGCCTCAAGGGCCTTCTTGAGGAACTCGTAAGCCTTCCGCCCCCGTAGTGTGACCATACAGGCTATATTCTCGCCCTTCTTTATGCCGAACTCCTTTATCGTCCTCTTAGCCTTTCTGAAAGAAGGCTTCTGACCTGTGAGCTCCTCCAAAACCTTAGCTGCCTTAGCTAGGCGCTCGCCGGACTCACCCACTGCCATATTGACTACTACCTTGCCTATGAACACTCTACGCATCGGGTGGTCCGTCTCAAGGTACGGCACGTCAGGCACCTTTGATCACCTCCTCAGGGAGGGATATCAGAGGCTCCTCTCGACCTACGGCGAATATGTAGTCTAGGATCGTTCTAGTCACTCTCCCGTCAGCACTCCTGAGCGTTACTATCGATCTAGACCTCTTGAAGACCGTCTTGATCTCCTCAAGCCTGCCTAGGAAGCCCACGTGAGAGCCGTCAACTACGAGCGCTAGTACGCCGGGCTCCATCTTTATGTGGTCAAGAATCTCTTGCTTTGGAATAGCCATCTTCACGGTGTCGTAGGTCTTGTAGACATCCTCTACCGGGTTCATGGGGTCCTTGAGTTTGAGGAGATAGTTCCTACCGTCGTGGAAGGTTATCTGGAGGTTGCCGCCCTTAACCATAGTCTTCCTATAGACTTTTAGTAGCTTGAAGCCCGCCTCCTCCTTCTCTATGGGGTGGAGGGTGAGGACTTTGACGGGGTGCGGGACCACTCGGAAGTACTCGTCTGTAGTCTTAATGTGTATCACATCCATCAGGCCTACGGGGAACTTGTAATCAGTGATTACGCGTCCGTCAACCTCGACCTGCCGCTCACCGAGAATTCTGCGGGCCTCTCTCATTGTCTTTGCGTAGCCAAGGACGTCTCTAAGCACCATTCCCAGAGGAATGCACCTGTACAGGGGGTGAGGGCCCGGCCTTGGCTTGACAGTCCATGTGTACTCCTTCCTGTGTATAGGCCAGAAGCTAGGCGAGACGGACCTCCTTAAGTGCCTTAGACTGCCTCCCCGCCTCTTAGGCACCCGCACTCACCTCCGCTTTCCTTCTTTCCAGTATCGCCTTTCTCCTCTCATCGGAGAGATCAAGCTTAGTTATTACCACTTTGGACGCGTGAATGGGGAAGAGTATTTCTGTGCCATCAGCCTTCGTTATAGTGGCCCCCTCAACGTAGATCCTAGCCTTCTTGACGCTTACCCTGACTACTCTGCCCTCGTGACCCGCGAACCTACCCCTCACTATCAGGACAACGTCCCCCTTCCTCACTCTCATTCTCTTGACACCGTACTGCTTTCTCAGCTCAGGGGACAGTGGAGCGGTCAGCTCCTTGGCCCTAACGTGGAGTGGGGCTTGGTACTTCATTCTCTTCCTGACCTTTCGGGGTTGGCTTGACACCTTCCTTGTCCTCACCATTTCTACCCACCACTACGGCCCCGATTGAGCGAAGAAAACTCGATATATAGTTTTCTTACTCCCCCTGCTCAGCCGCCTCCCCGGTAGCTGCCTCCTCCGCCGCCTTGGCTTCCTCCGCTTCCCGAGCCCTCTGAGCCTCACGCTCCATCTGCTTCTTGGCCTCTATCACTATTTTGGGCCAGTCAATGTACTTGTGTACAATGTCCTTGAGGTGCTGCTTGAGGAGGTTTACTGCCTTCTCCTTGCCCAGCCTAGCAGTGTTCCACGTAACAAAGGGAGAGTAGAACGTCGCCTTAGTGACCTTAGGCTTGTCGCCCTCAAGCTTGAACTGTATGAATCCCAGCTCTCTGAGGTAGCAGGTGTCGTTGGGGCATAGTATGTCTATCTCGTTCTGCTCCTTCTTAAGGAAGAGTAGTTTGTACTCAGACGCGTCCTTGATTATCCTGCCGCACACACACTGTACGTACTCACCGCTTCCCTCAGCCAACACATGGCACCTCTTCGAAATTAGTCGCGCTCTTAACGTAGCTGGCTTCGCTTTTATGCTTTCCCCGACCTCACCTATTAGAGGCTTAGAAGATGCATCCGAGGCTACAGCTTCTTCTTTTTCTTCTTCTTATTGGATTTAGGAACTAGCCCTTTAGGGGAGAAAACGTTCTGGTCTGCTACTTCTATTATTGGTATGAACGTTAGTTTTGTGTCGCCCTCTATAGAGTCTGAGAACGATATTGTACCGTCGAACTTATTGTAAACTACGAACCTCCCAGGGAGCGGCTTGTCGAGGAGGACATAGTAAATGACTGACGTGTCGGAGAAAGGCAGGAAGGGTATGAAGTACACATGCTCGCCATCGTACTCGAGGTGGTGTATTACTGGAACTTGACTCGACACTACTACGTTGACTAAATCGTCGAGTGTCTTCAGTCTTATGTACTTAGGCTCTGCCATGGTTGTCCCCAGCCCTGGGGACGCTAACCCAAGAGTCTGATAGTTGGTAAAATTCGGTAACGGAGTTCTAATTTTTAGAACTCTTGCTTTAGGGTGATGTTCCAATAGGCTCAACTGCGCCGCACACTGAGTGCAGTTAGTGGCCGGGCCCATCAGTTACGAGCTTTCTCAGGCTTAGACTGTATGGTGGGTATGCGATGCCCTTCTCAGTTATTATCCCTGTGATGAGCTTGGGAGGAGTAACATCAAACGCGTAGTAAATCGCATCCACACCCTCCGGGGCTATCCTCTTTCCAAATATGTATAATAACTCCTCCGCGGGTCTCCTCTCTATCTCAAAATCCTGAGGGCCCCTTGCATGCATGTCTATAGTGCTAGTCGGTGCGGCAACGTAGAATGGTATACCTAGTTCCTTAGCGACTAAGGCTAGAGGGAACGTGCCTATCTTGTTGGCCACGTAGCCCGTGCTAGTTATACGGTCAGCCCCCACTATGACTAGCGATACGCCCTCGCGCTCAGCTACTATGCCCATCTGGTTATCCGTTATCACGTACACTTCTACCCCAGCTCTACTGAGCTCCCAGGCAGTGAGCCTGGCACCTTGGAGGTACGGCCTTGTCTCCAGGGCTATAACTCGTACCTTCTTACCCCGCTCCACAGCCGCATATATCGGCGCCGTAGCCGTGCCGTAGTAGCTCGTGGCTAGAGACCCCGCATTGCAGACCGTCATCACGGTGGCTCCGTCCTCAATCAGCTGCTCACCGATCTCTCCTATCCTCTTATTACATTCCTCGTCTTCACGCCATATGGCAAGGGCCTCGCGCTCAGCTATTTCTACGAGCTCATCAGTGGTCTTAGCCTCCCTGACCTTTAACATCACTCTGTTGATTGCCCAGAAAAGATTCACGGCCGTGGGCCTCGTTGACCTCAACGCTTCAGCAGCTTCTTCCATACCTCTCAAGGCCTCAGGCAGAGATTTTCCGCTCAGTTCCCTCGCCGCAAGGGCTAGTGCCATGGCGGCCGCAACACCTATGGCAGGTGCTCCTCGAATTTCCATTCTCTTGATAGCCTCCGCGACTCTCCTCCAGTCGCTAGTCTCAATGTATTCCAGCTTGTGAGGAAGTAGGAGCTGGTTTATCATGCGCACTTTGCCGTCAGAGTACTCTATCGTGCGGGGCAGGTTAATTGGCAGGGGTACCACCCCTACTCTACATCCCGCTGAGCGTATAAACCCTAGCCAGATAGCCTCAACACCGCTCGAGCTATCAGGTTAGCCAGCCGGACTGGCTCTGGGACGCATCCTGTTAGCGTGAAAGCGTTTAGTAGAGCCCTCGCAGTCCTGAGGTCCATCCCTAAGTGCCTTATGTAGACCATTGCACCGGTCCTCCTCAAGTAGACCTTTACTCGTGAGCCCAGCCTCCTGTACACCTTCAGCCTTCTTTCGGCGTCCTCGGGCGGAAAATACTCGCGTATGTACTTCTCAAGCCCCTCGCTTTCTTCGTACGTGAGACAAATCAGAGGTACTCCTGTCTCCTCGTAGACTCTCTCTAGGTCTATAATGTTGAACCAAGAAATTATGCAGCCATTGAGTAAGATAAAGTTGATATCCTCTCTACCGAGTGCTCTGTAGATCTCTAGTACGCCCTCCGTAGCATCCATTCCTCCGACTGTTATCCTAGTGACAGCCACACCATCGACTATGAGGTCTCTACGCATTACCACGCCCGCTAGTACGGACTTAGGCCTGTTCCTGACGAAACTCTCAGCTATGCCTAAGCACCTTAAGCCCTTCTTGGTGGGGACTAGGCGTCTCATAGCAACCTGTCGAACTTCGTCAAGGTTACTGGACCCTTGTCTGAGAGGAAGACCATGTCCTCTATCCTAACTCCGCCTAGCCCCTTTATGTAAACTCCCGGCTCTATAGTAAACACCATGCCTTTCTCTAGGGTGTCCTTGCTAGTGGGCCCGAGGTAGGGTTTCTCGTGAACGTCTACCCCGACTCCGTGACCGAGACCGTGATTAAAGTAGGCAGCATAGCCCGCCTCTGAAATGACTTTTCTAGCTACGGCGTCTACGTCCTTACAGGGAGTCCCGGCCTCCACAGCCTCTATGGCCTTCTCCTGAGCCTCGGCAACAACCTTAAGGATCTTCTTCTGCTCCTCTGATGCGCCGCTGTAGATGAGCGTCCTCGTGATATCCGAGCAGTAGCCGTCTAGCCTGGCTCCAAGGTCTAGCTTTACAATGTCTCCCTTAGCGAGCTTCCTTATGCCAGGCTTGGCGTGAGGCTGAGCGCTGTGGGGACCAAAGGCTACTATGGGTGGGAATGAGGGCTCAGCACCTAGTGAGTGAATCACGCGGAGTATCTCACCTGCCACCTCGCCTTCCGATACTCCCTCTCGCAGTGAATCTATGGCTGCCTCTAGTGCCCTCTCAGCTACTCTAGCCGCCTTTTCCATGGCTCGTATCTCCTCGTCGTCCTTGATCGCTCTCATTTTTGAAATCAGGTCTGCTATGCTCTCAGTCTTACCGATCTTTTTGGTGAGGGACTCGAAGGCGGAGTGCTGAAGAGTCTCGGCATTTGACCCCGCTTTCTCAACTTTCAATCCGACACGTTTCATGGCTTCCAGCACGGCGTCCTCTAGGCCCCCTTCTACAACGTCCTCCCACTCGGCAGTCTCCAGGTTCTCAGCTTTGACGTAGCCTAGGACAGCGGCGTCCACCTTCTTCTCCTCAAGTGCCCTTAAGATCTCTAGCCTATAGGTGACAAGCACTGCCCCCTGAGGACCCACTACGAAAGCACTGGCAGCGTTAGTTCCCGTGAAGTAGAACACGTTCGACGCGCCGAAAATCACAGCCCCCTCGAGCCCCTTCTCAGCCAGTGCCTGCATTAAGCGCTCGATTCTCCGGGCAAATCTCATTGTTGACACCAAACCCCTACTGCAGCAAGGTGTATATTCGTTCTTCGGACTATCCAGCGAATACCGAGGTACTCACAGGGTATTGATCCAAGACCCTCGGACTTCCCAGTAATAGGCTTAGTAGTGTAGGGACAAGGGGGTTGCTAGTGCGGTTAGCCGTTAAGAGTAGAGACACGCTGTCTAGGCTATTTCCTGTCTTAGTCTCGCTAATTGCCTACGCTACGTGCTCAAGAGCTTATCCTGCGGTCACGGGCGATTACGAGTCGGCCTTGGGAATCATGGTCGGCCTGCTCTCGCTACTTTCACCGGGTGCTGGCGCTGCACTGACCGGGCTCCCGATGGTAATTTGGTGGGTTCACAACGATGTCGGAATTGGCTTGGTGATAACTCTCCTCTACGCTGGCCTGGCAGTTAGAGGTCTCAGGAGGTGGTGGGTAGTGTCAACACTCGTTCTCTCGGTTTCCCTTGCTACACTGCTTCAGAGCATGGATATGGTGGCAGTAGCTCTATTACTCACAGCAGCAGCCTTACTGTCTCCTGGAGAGGCTGCAATCTATACTCTGACGTACGCGCTGATGATATCAATACCTATTAGCATTACCGGTGCTGCCGGGTTATTTGCCAATAAGGGCATGATCGTCACGCCTTGCCAGGGAGCGATCCCTAAACCTGGTACTATGCACGACCTACTAGCATGGAGTTCTGTAGAGCGAGCCTCTAGAATCCTAACCCTTTACTATGAATCGCTTATCGGCAACGGCATGACCCTTCTGCTAGAGGTCATAGCGTTCACAGCAGCTGGCTACGGCGCTGCGAAGCTTAGACAGAGTCACGGCGAGACCAGACTTGGAGTACTACTGGCAGGTGCGCTGCCCTCTCTGCTTATAGCCTGCGTCTATGCGTGGAGCGTACAGAGACTGTACGGTAGCGGACTTCCGCCCGACTACTACCTCCCACTGGTCGTAATGACACCTTCGTTCCTCGCTACGGCGTCCAGTATTGCCAGAGCTGCCCCGCAGAAACCCAAGGTGCGAGTCCGGAGGATAGGCCCTCTTCCCACGTTCAAGGACGTGGGAGGGCTTCACGAAATAAAGAGACTGTTGTACGAGACCATAATAATGCCATTAAAGAATCGGAAGCTTATGGAGAAGTATGGGGTAAGGCTCCCGCGAGGAATCCTGCTATTCGGCCCACCAGGGTGCGGCAAGACCCTGCTAATGAAGGCACTCGCCCGAGAAGCTGGCATAAGGTTCCTCTACGTGAAGAGCAGCGACATCCTAAGCAAATGGTACGGTGAGAGCGAGAGGAAGCTGGCAGAGCTCTTCCGCATGGCTCGAGCACAGGCACCCAGCATATTGTTCTTCGACGAGATAGACGCGCTAGCCCGTAGCAGGGAGTCGTACTCGAGCGACGAT
>CAZPLI010000005.1:0-13392 GCA_964587325.1 uncultured Thermofilaceae archaeon
GGGTGGGACTAGGCAGGCACTTAATAGTGGAGCTCTACGAGTGCGACAGCAATGTGCTAGACGATGTTAAAGCGATAGAGGAGGCTCTCATAGAGGCTGCACGAGCGTCTAACAGCACGATCGTGGAGTACTCCTTCTATAGGTTTAAGCCCCACGGCGTGAGCGGTTATGTCCTCGTGGCGGAGTCTCATATCTCGGTGCATACGTGGCCCGAGTACGGCTATGCGGCAGTTGACGTGTTTACGTGCGGCAAGCACACCGACCCTTGGGCGGGGCTCGAAGTGCTTAAGAAGAGGTTAAAGGCCAAGCGCATGAACGTGATCGAGGTAGTTCGGGGGGTAGGGGTCGAGGAACAATACAAGGGCTACTGGGCTCCTCGCGAGGAAGCGGTAGTCAGAGTGCGGAATTAACTACCATTCTTTACCGCTCTGTACTCATATAAGCTAGTTCCTAGCATAAAAGACAGGGTTAGGCCATGATTCCTCTGTACGACGAGAATAGACCGCTACGCAAGCCTTACGTGAACTATGCGCTGATAATCGCTAACACCGTGGTGTTCTTCTACTTCTTCCTGCAGGGCGACAGGGTCTTCAGGTGGGCACTGGTTAACTACGGAATGATTCCAGTCTATGTACTAACAGGTAGGAAGTTACACACATTGCTTACGAGCATGTTTATGCACGGTGACATGTTACATTTAGTGGGCAACATGTTATACCTCTTTATATTCGGAGACAATGTAGAAGATGCTTTTGGGCATCTGGGGTACCTGGCTTTCTATATACTGTGCGGAATAGCTGCATCTTTTATCCATATAATCTCTCTCTTCCTTATGCCTCCCGAGCTGTTTCAGCTGGCCATTAGGGTTCCCGCGGTGGGCGCTTCCGGTGCTATTTCAGGGGTTCTCGGTGCCTACTTCCTATTGTACCCGCGTGCTAGAATTAGGACCTTAGTCACATACTACGTGATAACTGTAGTTTCAATCCCTGCTTACTACTACATCGGTTTCTGGTTCATATACCAGCTACTGATGGGGGTTTTCGCACTGGCCCTCCCCCTCGGAGTAGCATTCTGGGCGCATATAGGAGGATTCGTAGCAGGTCTCGTGATCACTAAGGTGCTCGGGATTAGACCGCCGGTGAAAAAGAGGAGGGTGATTTACTACTACATTAAGGTCGAACCCTACGGGTACGATTACTGGTACTGACTCAGCGGACAGTTTTTCTCGCTGAACCGGTGTCTTCTACGTGGTGCTGAGCGTGAATGCAGACTTAACAGAAATGATTCGGGAAGCACGCGAAGTGCTACGGGGAGTTGTACATAGGACTCCCCTCAGTAGCTCCATGACATTCTCGCAAATGACAGGGGGAGAGGTCTATCTAAAGCTGGAGAACTTGCAAAAGACCGGTGCTTTCAAGCTACGTGGAGCCTACTACGCATTGTGGAAGCGGCTGCAAGAAGCTCCCCTATCCTTGTGTGTAACGGCTAGCTCGGGTAATCACGGGCAGGGGGTGGCTTACGCAGCCTCCGTGCTCGGTGTAAAGTCTAAAGTAGTTATGCCAGTCCACACGCCAGTTTACAAAGTTCAGGCTGTAAAGGGCTATGGGGCTGAAGTCGTGCTACACGGCGAGACTTATGACGACGCCTACGCGAAAGCTAAGGAAATAGCGGAGCGTGAGGGAGCTTTCTTCGTCCACCCGTTTGACGATGAACGTGTGATAGCAGGCCAGGGGACTATAGGCCTTGAGATAGCAGAAGACCTACCTGTTGTAGACATAGTCGTGGTACCTGTGGGAGGAGGCGGACTTATCTCGGGTATAGCAGTGGCTTTAAAGGCTGTGTGTGGTAAGCACGTTAAGGTAATCGGGGTCCAGCCGAAAGGCGCGCCCGCATTATACGAGTCCTATAGGAAAGGGAGTTTAGTGACAGTTGAGAGACCTCAGACCATAGCCGACGGTGTGATCGTAAAGAGACCGGGTCGCCTTACGTTCAAGCTCATTCAGGAGTTTGTAGACGACATGGTAGTGGTCGATGACCGCGAGATAGCGCGGGCAATGTTTCTTCTGCTAGAGAGAGCCAAGCTTGTAGCCGAACCTGCCGGAGCTCTTTCTGTCGCGGCCTTGCTCTCGGGCGCTGTTAATGTAAAGGGCAAAAAAGTGGTAGCGGTAGTTAGCGGCGGCAACGTAGATATGTCGCTTCTATCGCGCATTATAGAGCGTAGTTTATACTTAGAAGGCAGACAGGTAAAGATTCGCGGCGTGCTTCCTGACAGGCCTGGAGAGCTAAAGAAGGTGATCGACGTAATCGCCGAGTATAGGCTTAACATCGTACACATTGAGCACGAGCGTGGTAATCCTCTAATAAACCCTGGCTATGCTGAAGTTACGATAGGAGTCGAAGTTCCCAGTTTGGAGGTTGTAAAGAAGGTCTTAGCCAAGCTTAAAGGGCAGGGTATAGAGTTCGAACTTGTGAACCCCCATGAGTAAGAAGATAGTGTTTACGGAGAAGGCTCCTAAACCTGTAGGCCCTTACTCCCAAGCGGTGATAGCGGGAGGTTTCCTTTTTGGAGCGGGCCAGATACCTATTGACCCTCGGACAGGCAAAATAGTAGAGGGAGGAATTGAAGAGCAGACGCGGAGAGTCCTTGAAAACATAAAGGCTGTGCTAGAGGCTGCCGGCTGCTCGTTGGAGGACGTTGTAAGCGTTACAGTGTTTCTCAAGGACTTGAACGACTTTGAAGCGTTTAACAAGGTCTACGCTGAGTACTTCCCCAAAGATCCTCCGGCAAGGACCACTGTTGAAGTGTCGCGCTTGCCTAAAGGCGTTAAGCTGGAGATTAACTTCATAGCGGTCGTTCGGTCTGAGTGAACCGCTTAGAATCACTAATCTAGCCTTTTGTTTTTCTTCCTAAAATATTGCACCAAGGATTAGCGCGCTACGCTTAAATCAGCCTAGACGCTTATAGGCTGGATTTACTAGGGGTTTTTCCCGCACTGGTAAGGGCGGTGATGAGGATGGAAGTGACCCTTGTGGGCCACATGGTAGTGGACACTGTGGTCAGAGACAATGAAATGCGAAAGGCTCTAGGAGGGACTGTGGTCTATGGAGCTCTAGCAGCCCTTAAGCACAATGTGAAACCCATAGTGATATCTAAGATAGGCTCCGATTTTCCCGACGAATACCTCATGTTCCTCTCGAGGTCGGGGGTTGATCTCTCCGGCGTTAAAGTGTCTAAGATGGCATCAACGCGCTTTAAGCTAGTTTACAAAGACACTGAGCGAACGCTGTATTTACTTTCTAAGTGTGAGGACATTACGGCATTTGACATAAAGCCGGAAAGTGTGGAGGGCAAACCGGTCATAATAGGCGCGGTCATAGGTGAAGTTACGAGTGACGCTCTCGATTACATCTCGAAGAAGGCGGCACTAGTAGCCATAGACATACAGGGCTTCATCAGACAAGTGGACGAAACCGGGGTAGTTAAGCTTGCACCTACCGAGGCTGCAGGTAAGGCGATATCGTCAGCAGACATAGTGCATGCCGAGATGTACGAGGCGGAAGCAATGCTAGGGGTCAGTGATCCAGTAAAAGCTGGGAAAGCGCTAGTAGAGCTAGGGGCCGGTATAGCCCTAATAACTATGGGAGTCGAGGGCAGTCTGGTCGTGACGAAGAAGCGCATAATAAGAGTTCCAGCGGCGAAGCCTTCCCGAGTAGCAGACATAACCGGCGCTGGCGACGTGTACACCTCTGTATTCACAATAGAATACCACAAGACTGGAGACCTTGCCGTTGCTGCTGCAATGGCATCGGCTGCCGCGTCTTATCTGGTTGAGAAGGAGGGGATTTCGGGGCTTAGGCCGAGATGGCAGATAAGGAGGAGAGCGCAAGAGGTGCTTGCGGGAATTGAAGAAGTCAAAGAGAGCGAAAAATAAAAGAGGCAGGCCCGAGGGGTGTCCCCCCATGCGGCCCGCGCGGGCCTTAACAATGAGCGCAACATATCTCTGTACGCCCAGGGGCCGCGTTTAACGAACAGTGTGCGGCGTTCCCTACCGCCCAGGAGGGCCCCCGTACGCCGCGGCCCCTGGATTCCTGGGACTTCGAACCCAGGGGTTAACGGACCCCGTACGGTGTATGGCGGGGTTTAGGGCCCCTCGGGCCCGTGTTATACAATGTCAGAAATGCTTAAAAACATTTCGGTCTAGTAGTACAGCCTTTCCCCAGTTGTAGACTTAAATAACAGGTTTCAGTGTTCTAAGCCCCGGGCGGTCCCTATTGTGTTGCGAGTATATAACACTCTGACTAGGCAAACCGAGATCTTTGAGCCATTCGACCCTGGGATTGTCCGCATGTATGTCTGCGGCCCCACAGTCTACGATTATACCCATATGGGCCATGCGCGGACTTACGTCGCTTTCGACATCATCAAGCGCTATCTGAGATTGAGAGGATACGATGTAATTCACGTTCAGAACATAACCGACATAGATGACAAAATTATACGTAAAGCTAGAGAGGAAGGGAAAGATTGGAGAGAAATAGCAGACACTTACACCAAAGATTACCTTGATTGTCTTAGCGCACTTAACATATCCGTAGACCTTCACCCCAAAGTCACCGATCACATCAAGGAAATCATAGAGTTTATACAATTGTTAATAGACAGAGGCTACGCGTATGTAGCGCGCAGCGGAAGCGTGTACTTCAATGTTGACGCCTACGAGGACTACGGTAGACTAAGTAACAGGAGAAACAAAGAGCTCTGGGGACAGGAAGAGGAGTTCGTACATGAGAAGAAGAATCCCTACGACTTCGCATTGTGGAAGGCTGCTAAACCCGGCGAGCCCTGGTGGGAGTCGCCTTGGGGTAGGGGGCGACCCGGTTGGCATATAGAGTGCAGCGTCATGTCGACTAAATACCTTGGTAAGAGGTTTGAGATTCACGGTGGAGGCTCAGACCTAATATTTCCGCACCACGAAAACGAGAGGGCACAGAGCGAGGCCGCTTTGGGAGTCAGCCCCTGGGTCAAGTACTGGCTACATACTGGAATGCTAAACGTAGGCGGGCAGAAAATGAGCAAGTCCTTTGGCAACATAGTTCCTCTCAAAGACCTTTTCAGAAGGTTCAAGCCCGAAGTCGTTAGGTTATGGCTAGCTACCGCGCACTACAGGAAAGTGCTAGCTTTCACTGAGAGCGCACTAGAGCAGGCCGAGAGCAACTATAGGCGATTAGTAAACGCCGTGAGTCTAGTAAGGCAAGCACTCCGCGAGACAGAGCCTAGCCGTAAGCTGAGCGATGAGGGGGTTCGGGTGCTAGCTGAGATACACCAGTTGAGGAAGAAGTTCTACGAGGCAATGGACGACGACTTTAACGCTAGTGAAGCCTTCAGCCAGGTCTACCGGCTAACCGAACTAGTCTTCAAACATCTATCAAACAGGCCCGAATACGCTGTGGCCCTGAAAGCATTTGAGCTATTCAGAGAGTTTAACGAAGTACTAGGGGTACTAGACGCTCACCTATACGAAGCGGCGACAGCCATAGCACCCGAGTCGCTTATAGAAATAATAGTTGATGTAAGGAGTAAACTTAGGGCTAGAAAGGACTACGAGCTCGCCGACTGGATAAGGGAGAGGTTGCTAGATCTCGGAGTAAGGCTGTTAGACGAAAAAGATAGGACGAGATGGGTAATAGAGGGCTAAGGCTTTTCCTCAATACTCACTACTTTTATTATTTTATACTCATAATCCCATTTGTCGTAGTATAAGTTGCCTCCGCGCCACTCAACTTCTCCTCTTTGGCTGTCAACAGGGTCTGACCTTACGTGTTCTTTAGGTGGATCGAACTGGGCTGAGACTTCTATGTTAGCCGCCATCCTATACCCTTCTATGCTTCCAAAGTAGAACGTGTTTCTCCAGCTGGCACCGTGGCGCTTATTGCCAAAGCTAGGGTCGGCATATAGCCATCCATAGGGCTCGACATAAAACTGTGCCCAGTCATGCATCCCGTGGCGAACAGGGTTCATGTACCAGCTGGACTGCCATCTGGCAGGTACGCCTACTATTCTACAGAGCGTGATGAAGAGAAGCGCCTGCATGCCGCAGTCGCCGCGTCTATTCCTTGCTACGTACTCGCTAATATTATCGTAGAGGGCGTAGTCGTGGGCGTACGTGTACCTGACATTGCTGGTTATCCAGTCCCATATTTTCTTGGCTTTAAGGTAAGGGTTCTTTTCCTCACCTACGATCCTCTCGGCAAGCTCCCTAAGGTAGGGCGTAAATACTATGTGCGGTGGTCGCTCCGAAGTATACCTTATGTAGTCTTCGGACCCTTCATCATAGGAGCCTACTTCGCGAGGGTCGATCTCTACATAGAAGCCTCTTGCTATGAACTCATACTCGACCCAGCACTCAGCTCCCCGATCTCCCATCTCAAGTTCAAAGTATACAGTTCTCTGCGGGTGGGCCTCGGTTGACACCTTAATAGGCTTAGGCTCAGCGGAAATAATGCGAACTTCAGGGTGGAGAGGGCAAACGCGCGGAAGCGGGATCCATACCCGAATAGTCTCTCCTTTAGGTACCGCACCGGGCTTGATTCTTACGCGCATTTGCACCCTGTAGAGCAGCGGTAGTACGTGCCCCCCTCCCTTCTCTCGCGCGACCTGCATTACTTTTTCAGCTCTGTGTTTTAGGGCCGCTCTTGCAGCCTCAGCCCTCTCGTCCTTTCCGGGCTTTCGCCTCTCTTTCATGTCAGGGCAAAGCCAGAAGAGATTGGGGACGAACCTCCTAAGTACGCGTACCTCTCCTTCTATGATTCTGTAGTCGATACAGCCCCTTCCCAGTAGCTCCTTCAGCTCTTCAGGCTTGAGATCAGGTATCTCTTCTCTGAGTTTTTCGTAAGCCTCGTCTAGGCTGAAGGGATACTCGTAGCGCCACCTGTAAAGCCTGTCGAGCTCGAATAATAGTCTGTTTCTTAGCTCTCCCGAGGTCCTACTGAGGAGGCCCTTTATTGTTTTCTCAGCGTCGGAGAAGAGACCCTTAGAGATGAGCGCCTCCACTTCCTTGGGCAGCTTCACTGTCATGAATTTGAGGACGTTCTCGTCCATATGCGGCACCAAGTTATCTGAAGGACTCGGTTATATAGAAGCCATAGCGTTATTACTGCCAAAAGCAAATACGTTAGCTGTGAAAAAGCGCCGTGGCAGCTCCGATTTCACCTGCTGCTATGCAGACAGCGGGGCCTGGAAAAGAGGATAAGCTAACGATTACATCGGCTATTCCTACCGATATGGACTTAGAGCCCCGACCACGCGCGCTTTAGCCTTTACTGCGAGGGTTCTGGTGGAGGGCGCAGTAGCGCTTATACTGTTGGCGATAGCGACGAAAGAATGGAATAGTATTAAAAATCTAAGTTTAGCATGGCTGGAGGGCACCAGTAGCTTAAGGATACTAAATTACGAGCTTTAGGTCGACTAAGCCTTTAGCCTTAAGCTTCCGGAGCTTAACAAGTACTAAGAATGGCGGTTGGGCTAAGAGTCTGCTTATTTCTTTAACATCTCGCTGCCCGTCTACAAGACTGAGTATTTTCAGCTCGTCATCTGTTAAACCTAAACTAGCATCTCGAGCGATTTCCTCAAGGGGTCTTAGCAGCGCTGGGACTATAACTCCTCCTGCTCTTTTAGGTGCTTCAACAGGTATAGACTCCCTAAGCCACGATGAGAGTTCGGGCAGACCTTCTCCGGTCTTGCAGGATACGGTGAAAGTTGCAGCTTTAAGCTCATGCGCCATGACCTCGGCGGTCTTTCTGGTCTGGGGAGATACGGTTTCTGCTTTGTTCAGTATAACGGCGAATCTACGTGCGTGTCTCACAGGTCTTACGTACTCGAAGGCTTCACGAGGCGATATCGTACTAGATGCGTCGAGTACTAAGAGCGCTGTGTCTATCTCCCAGCGGGAAGCTACTGTCTGCACGAGTCTTAGGGCTTCAGGTTTGCCAGCTATTTCCACGACGTACACATCATCGCCTATACTGTAAGAGTGATAGTAGCTTGGCTCGTCGGTTTTAGCTTCAATACCCAGTAAGGTCCTTATTAGTGTGGTTTTACCTGAGCCTTTTGGTCCCGTGAAGACCAGGAACTTACGGGGCATCACTATAATCCCTCCGTTTATCAGCCTTAAGAGCCTTGGCTAAGAGTAGAGGAGCCCGTTTTATTACATACTTGTACAATTTCTCACTTGCACGAGGATCTGATCGATAGAGGAGTGCCGAGAGAAGTTTAACAGCGTGGCGGTCCTCCATAAGTCCTCTTAAGCCAAGGTCTAACAGCCTAGGTGACGAGTAAAATAGTGACGCTAGCTTGACACCGTAATGGAAGAGTTCCCGACCAAAGTCCTTCCACCAAGCCCTCTCGTATTCGGCTAATACTGTCGGGTCATTGAGGTCTAAGGCTTTCTTAACCGTTTCAGCGGCTATCATGCCACTTCTCAGCGCGCTGGATATCCCCTCTCCCGTCATGGGGTGCACGAAACCTGCCGCGTCACCCACGAGTAGCGCCCTATTGTCGGTAGAGTAAGTTCTGGCACGTGGCCTAGCAGGCAGTATCCACCCTTTATTGACGCTAAAGCGTGATGTGTCGTCTATCACGCCCAGTTTCTTTGCGACCTCTAGCCCACGGATGTAACTTTCTTTATGCAGTTTCCTGTACTTGGTCGACTCTCGTAGAGTAGTTCCCATGCCAACATTCATGTGGGAGGCTTTGGGAAACACCCAGAAGTAGCCGTATGTCACTATGCCAAACATTATGAAAATCGGGGTAAAACCAAAGCTTTGCCTCCACTTAACGATTTGTCGCTTAGAGTCGTAAGTTGCTTCAGTACCCCAGCAGTGACCAATGTGCTCTGGTGGTATCCTTGGGAAACCGAGTGAACGCACGAGTCTGTCTCTCATCCCTGTGGCCAGGACAACATAACTTGCCTCGTACCTTTCGCCCTTTCTGTCCATTAACAGCACATAATCCTTTTGAGTGGATATACTTACCACTTCCGTAGCCGTTAGTAATCTAGCGCCGTAGGATTCGGCAATTTCCATGAGCTTAGTATCGAATACGCACCGTCTCACCATGGCATAGCTATTACCTCTCACTCTATCGATTAACAGCCGTAAACCTGGAAGCACTAGCACGTGGCCCTCACAAATGACTTCAAAAGTCTCCTGGGCCTCCTTAGCTCCTAGCTCGGCTAACCACTTTTTTGCTGCCTCGGTTATTCCGCCACCGCAGTACTTATCTCTCCCCTTATCTTCCCGTTCAAACAGTATTACGCTGAGACTAGCTCTCGCCGCGGCAATAGCTGTAGCCGAACCTGCAGGTCCAGCTCCCACAACAGCAACATCGTATCTCATTCTCGCGTCACCGCTAGATTGTGGTCATTTCTCGTAGCTTCTTGGAGAACTCTAGGTCTATGTACTTGAAGAATCCGGGAAATCTGCGCTCTAACTCGGGAGCAACTCTGTCAAGTACTTCCATCGGTACGTCTACGACTATTATTTCACAGTGCTTGTCGCTGGCCGCTCTACATTTAATCTCTCTGGTTAGTGCAAAATAGTTAGCTTCCTGAAGCGCGAAGACTGTTTGCGTAGCACCTTCATACGCCCCTGCAGCGTACGAGCATAGAGGCACTCTCGCGCTAAGCGTGACGCCACGTGTTATAGGGCTGTCCCTATCTATGATCCTAATGAAAAAGAGCTTCTCGCCAGCGATTTCCTCCTCCCAGACTTTTACCTCAGGTTTGGTGCCCAAGAACATATACCATGCCGCTCGGGCAACAGCTGCCCGCTCCGACGGGTTATGCATCTTGATCTTCTCGGCGCTCTTACGAAGCTCTAGCATAAAGTCGTGCCCCATCTGAAAGCCCCATCGGAAGAAGGTCTTAATGGTCTTCTCAGGGCCGTAGATCTTGAGAAGCTCTACGAATGCTGGCACGTAGAGGTTTCTAATGCTCAGCGTGCTTACGGTTTCTGCCATTAAGCGCTTACGAAGGGCCGCCATCAGGTCAATTACAGATCCTCTAATGGGAGCCATGCAATGCACCAACACTAACTCCGCTGTTCATAGTAAAGAGTGTTTGCTGTAATGTCAACCGTAAGTGTCTGCTTTTTAATTAAGTGATTAGGAAAAAAGAGTGAGATAATGAGCTACTACACGCACCTAGACGAGCTTTGTGCCGCAGTAGGGGCAGAAGGCGGCGTCTGCGGGAACGTCCTTATTGCATTTCGGGCATTTCTTAGTAGGAGTAAGACGTTGTCCACAGTATGGACAGAAGAGGGCGTCGCTGGGTACGACTCTATTACATCTGGGGCAAGTTTTGCTGGGTGCCGTGGGTGGAGTGGGCTGAGCAGGAGCCACAGGAGCTGCGGGTGGTGTTACTTGTGGTGGGGGTTGCGTTAACGGAGGGATTATCATCATACCAGCGCCTAGAGCGGCGCCCGGACTCTTACCTAGTTCTCTCGCGACCTCTCTAAGGGTGTCTGTCTGTAAGACGTAGGCTGCAGCTCCTGTTTGCTTAATCCAGAAGAGTCGCTCTCTATACTCTGGCGTCGTGTCAAGTCCCTCGAACTTAAGGTCTATGAGTTCTAGTCCTAGTCTCTTCATTTCCTCGTAGAGGAACGCTTTAGTCTTAAACGTAACTTCGTCTATGCGTGTGAAGACAGTGGCAAGGTCGTACCCAGCTAAGTGTTTTATCAGCCGCTCGTTTATGAAGCCGCGAATGAACTCGCTAACATCTTCTGTTGTATACCTAGATTGACCACCTACTACCTCCATGACAAAGACTTTGGGGTCTGAGACTCTAAACCAGAAGCTACCGTGGAATTTCAGTGGGGCTAAGTCAGTAGTCTGAGTCTGTCCTCCAAATCTCCCCTGGTGCTGCTTTGTAGAGATGAAGATTATTGTCGCTTTGAAAGGCGACTCGGGGAATCCGGCGAGACGTGAGAGAACCTCGGTTAGGAGAGGTAGGTTCTGAGTAGTTATGGTGTGGCGCCCGGGACCTAGCACGTCGTAGACCTTTCCGTCTCTAAAGAATACTGCGACCTCATACTCGTGTACTATCAGTTGAGCGCCCCACGTGATGACCTCGTCTGGGTACTTGTAGACAATATCGTCGGGCTTAGGATTTTTCCACTCAATTACTTCCGGCACCAGCTTCTCACCTCCTTCCTATGCTTGTTATCACATCCTCCCTCTTAATTAGCAAGTCGTATAGAGATTCTAGCTCTTGGCGCAGGCTCGATAAAGCGGCTGCAAGCTTTGTCGCGTCGCCCCCAAAAGCGGCAGATCTAGCTTCTGAGACCGTTTTCGCTATCTTCTCTATTTCTTCTATAAGGTTATAATCGTACTCCAGAAGCTTATCCAATTCTTTTTCCTCAATTTTTACGGCATCGAAGAAGCCCGCATAGCCGTAGTCCATTGTTCTGAGTTTTGCGATCAATCTATCAAAGACTGCCTGCGTCTGATTATACAGTTCATAAGCACCAACCTGCCCGGTAGTGGCGAGAGCAACCATTATTGCCTTAAAGCCTTCATAGGCTCTATTTAGCTCGCGCAGTAAGTATTCCCTGATTAGTCTGTCTGCTTCTCTTCTTAGTTCTTTCTCTTTATAGCCTCTAAATCCTGGGATATAGAGCTCAATCTTCTCTAGAAGCCTGGTTCTCTCCCTAACCCTTTCGTATATTTCACTCAATTTCAGCCCCTCCTGTTCTCACCGCGATAGAGTATAAAAAGCTAAGCTCCGGAGCTTCCTCGCGGGTTTCACGAGCAACTGTCTTAACTACCAGGCGCTCACGCAGCCCTCTATATGCAGAATAGGCCGCTACCGCCAACAACAGCAGAAAGGACATACCGCCAAAAACCGGCATTTTAAGTGACAGGCCAAGTGAGAGGAGTGCAAAGGCTGCTATGGCGGAAACGACGGCAGCCGAAAGAGCTAGTGCTCTGAACCCTACTCCAATCGGTATTTCCGAATATATTACCCTGTTATCTGACGCATCGCTCATGAACCTATACGTCTTACTACCATACTTGTAGGTCACAGTGTAGATTGGTACGTGTACATAGTAAGGCCCGTCCACACTATAGCTTTCAACGTCTAATTTCAGGTAGCGTAATCCTCTAGACCTTAGCTTGCCCTCAATGGCGTTTATTACTCTACGCCAAGCCTCGCTCCACGCTTTATCCTCTGCAATGTTTGCCTGTAGCAACTTTGCACCAACTCTAGAGGCGTAAGAGGCGTCAAAGAACACCTTGCCCCTAAGGCTGAAGTTGTAGAACTCTAGTGGTGTACCGTACATGGAGCTGTGGGCTGGGACGGCTACCACTACACGTTCCTCCTCTATGCCTGACGCTTTGCTTCTCTCAGCTCTACCCTCGTACTTTAATCGCGTACTTACCCTATACACCCAGAAGGGATAGTACGTTAACTCGTGACTTGCAATTCTGGCCTTAACAGGTAGGTCGTTAGGCGTCTCGGGCTTTCTCAACGCCCATTCCTTAAAGAAAGCGTAGGCCTCGCTAGGAGAGTAGTTAACACGGCCCATGAGGTGCTTCTCGAGAGGGCGACCACCTATAGCAAACGTTGTGCCGCAGTATGGGCATGTAGTCACTACGTCGCCACTACCATAGCTCACGGGGGCTCCACAGTATGGACAGGAAACAGACCCCAAAGGCTGTCACCTCCTGATCTTAGCCTCCGCGAAAGCGGATTTAGCTAGAGCAAGAGTGATGGCGCCGCCCGCCAGCAACAGAATTAAGGCTTCACCGCCTACTTCTCTGGAACTCAGTAGGAACTCTGCCGCCAGGCCTGTTAAAGCAGCGGCAACCCATGATCCTATAAGCCTTAGCACCCGCTCATGAGGCGCTATAGGAACTTCCATTTTAAGCACGTCCCCATCAATTCCGCTTACAGCGCTTGCGTATACTGATCCTTTCCACTCGTAAGTCACGAACCAGTACGGGGCTAAGACCAAGCGGGGGCTTGACAGTTTAACCTCACAGTGAAAGTCGTAAAGACAGGCCCTGACTGCATTGCGGAACTTTGACATGGCATCAACTTTAGCCTTACGCACCATCACATCCTCTACTCTGTCACGTATCAGTAGCGCCGCCTCTTCCTCACTTATTTCGGGAGCAAGCACGTACGGGGCTAGCTTCTTAGCTTCCTCTGTAGAGAGGGGCTCTGGGGGCCGTACACGCATATTGGCGATAATATTGGCCTCCAACTCTTTATCGCCATAAAACTCGGTGTTTAAGCGTGCTACTAGGGGATAAACCAGGCGCTCGCTCACGGATCCCGTAGTAGTACCGACTCTACGCACGTACTCGTTGCCCCTGCGTTTCCTATACACGAC
>CAZPLI010000005.1:13402-27476 GCA_964587325.1 uncultured Thermofilaceae archaeon
ACTTCGGCCTTGTAGTGGGCAGTAGCCTCTACGTCAAAAACCCAGTACGGCACCAGCTTGAGCACGGTCTCCAAGGGCCTAGCATGCTTGCCTAATGCTCTGAGCACAGCGCCCATAGCCTCCTCCTCTTGTATGGGTCGCCATGTCAGAAGCTCCTTACTGTGACCAAGTACGTCTCCAGCCCAGCCACAGTAGGGACAGACGTAGACTACTGCTTCGGGGCTTAGCTTGATGGATGCTCCGCACGTAGGGCAACGATACGACACCGCCACCTCTACGTTGCTAACGTTGTAGCCTCTTCCGCGGAGGTAGTCAATTACTTTAAGCTTGAATTTACTCCCATAGAGTTCCCAGTAATTTAGCGAGGAGGCTATTTCCTTACAAGCATTAGTAAGGGCACTAGTTAAGCCTGGCGCAGGGGTACCGTAAGCAGCCGCTGAGAGGTACACTATCCTCCCGTCTTTAGTAGCTACGCTAACATGAGCCTCAGCTACTGGCTGGGAATTCTGAGCCTGCATCCCATCTTACTTTTTGAGTTAAGTCAGAGTAAAGAGTAGCGCTGTGGTCTTCGCTCATTATCGCTAACTTAAAGACGGAGCACAGCTCTACTTGCAAATGTAGTGAGCCGCTCCGGCAATGTTGGGGGTCGAACGGGTAATGCGGAGCTCCAGGGCCTGGCAAGCTCTTTTGCTTACACTAATCGCAATACTAACTGTCTTGCCCCCTCCAAGTGCTTCAGAGCCTCAGTTCAAAACGGTATGCAGAGTGCCTGCGCCCGCGCCTATAAAGGGTGCAGTATTTGCTAGTCCCGACTTGTTAGTGGTCTTTGCCTATAACTCGGCTTTCAAGACAGGTGTATACTACGTGAACCTGTCAACGTGTAGCGTGAGCTCAGGGCCTGTGCTGGAAGGGGAGTACGTGGCCTCTGAGGCTGGCGGTGACATAGCGCTTGTAGTAACAGCGGCTCCCGGCGGGGGTGCAAGAGGCAGGCTTGTAAGACTTTACGCTGTCTTACCTAACAAGACTGTAGTGAAGCTCGGTGAAGTGAGCGCCAGGTATCCAGGCGCCTCTTCTTCACTCTTCGGACTCACCAGTGATGCCAGCCTGGCTCTCATAGTTGCTGACAACGTGGCTTTTCTAGTCGATGTCGGGAGGAGGAAGATCCTCTGGCACTTAGAGAGCGGCAATGCTTTCGTCGAAGGTGCGCTGAGAAACGGTTCGGCCTACTTAGTTTCGTTAGAGACAATGTGTTACTCATGCATAGTTCTCAAGCTAACGAAGTGGTTTAAGATCGTCACTAGGGAGGGAGCTAAACTGTGGACCTTAGAGAGGGAGAACGTTCTAACAATAGTTCCCTCCACAGACGGTGAAAGCATCCTACTGTTAACTAAGGACCTTAAGATATTGAGACGTAAGATCGGAGAGAACCGCGAGCAGTCAGTTTTGAATGTAAAATCAGCTGTGCGGGGAGCAGATTTCTGTGAGGGAGTTTCTTCTTACACTAAAGGCGCTAGGCTTACTAGACCTTACGCACGTTTCCTGTACATACCCTTAAAGCAAGGCGGCTCGTACGGAGTTTTTGTCTACAACTTGAAGACGGGGCACTATAGGTGGGTTGCATGTACCTACATGCCTGAGGGACGGCTGCGGAAGCTGAAGATTCATGGCTGGGACAACGGGGCTTTCTTTGTAGAGGCGTCGTCACTTAGCACTACTACGATAGCGTTCGTAAACGTGTCCAGCGGGCAACAGTTGCTACTAGCTGAGAGTAGTGCGGTGCGAAAGCCTCGTTTCTTAAGCTACTTGCCGGAGACGAATGCTGTAGCATTAATGGTTCATGAGGGGCACGAAGCGTACTTAGAGCTGGCCTCACTGGAAAGCAAAACAGAGCTATATGAGCTGACCGTAGTGGTAACTGACGATGAGGGCAGGTCTATATCCGCAGCAATTAGAGTAGGTACTACGGTTACTGGAACAGGCGAGAATGGCACGATAACTCTCCACCTCCCTCCAGGCAAGTACACTGTAGAGGCGTGGGCGCCTGGTTATAGTCACGTGATCAAGGAAGTCTCTCTTTCTCGTGACACTAAGCTTGTCTTAACGTTAAGAAGCTCTACTTCTCCTCTTACTGTGCGTGCATCTCTGTCGGATGGGCGTCCATTGAGCGGACGCATTAGAGTAGTTACGATCAATGGCACAGTGTTGGATGAGCAGGTTCTTCGTAACGGTATGGCTTCCTTTATACTTCCGGATAATCAGTATACAATCGAGGTCGAGGCCAACGGCACGTTACTACTACGTAGGCAAGTAGTCCTAAGCGGGCCGACGGAAGTTAAGCTAGTAGTACCTCTAGTGGAGTACTGCTTTGTGATTAAGAGCGATGAGGGAGAGCCTTTGTCGTCCGTTACTGTAGCGCTAGCCGATAAGTATGGTATAGTAAGGTACTACGCTAAGGGAGGACCGCAAATAGTGATCAGGGCGGTCAATGCCACTTACACGGCTAAGATTTTCGCAGAAGGATTCTCTGAGACCGAAGTCACAGTTAAGGGAGGAGAAGGCTGCCTGAGCGTAAGCCTAAAACCGCTTAAGAGCAAAGTAGCTACTGCGGGAGGCGAGAGCCAGCCCCCTTCACTAACCTACTATACTGCAGCTCTTGGTGGGGTGGCTGTATTATCGGCTCTGGCACTCCTACTCGTTAGGAAGCACAAAGGAAGGGTGAAGGGAATTGAGGGTAGTGTTCCTAGGCTCGGCAGGAAGCGTGCCGGTTAGGCGTCATATTCTAACTTCACTGCTTGTAGACAATTATCTGCTTGACTGTGGTTACGGCGTTCCGTGCGAGCTGGCAGAACTAGGACTCTTACACGAAGTTAAAGCGGTATTCGTGTCACACTTCCACTTAGACCACTACTACGGGCTCGGAGAACTAATGTGGAAGTATTACCTATACGGGAGAGAGAGCCCCTTAACGGTTATAGGGCCTAGGGGTGTTACAGAAGTAGTAAAATCCCTGCTTGAGTCGGCGCGCCTACCGCTTGCTAAGCTCCCCTTTGATGTGGACTTTGTGGAACTCGATCCCGGCGATAAGTACCTTAACGTTAAAACAAGCGAGGTAACGCATAGTGTTGAGCCTGCCCTAGCTTTTCGCATAGAGGGGAGGAGTGTAGTGGTGTACAGTGGAGACACTGCGCCTTCACGTAGCGTGGTGGATCTTGCTCGAGGGGCTTACTTGCTAGTACACGAAGCCTCGTACCCCGCTGGCGACGAGGAAAAGGCTCACGGTGACGGGCACTCAACGGCTCGTGACGCTGGATTAGTGGCACGTGAGGCCCAGGTCAAAATGCTCGCACTGGTTCACATACCTTATTTTAGAGTTAAAGCGGAGAACGTTGCTATCCAGTTTGCTAGTAGTGCGTCTAAGGTCTTTGGAGGACCGGTAATTGTGCCTGCGTCTGGCATGACACTTCTTCTTCCTTAAGAGTGTTCGTGCGCGAAAGTTTATCATTAATAAATTTATCTCGTGTGGTTTATTTAGTCCAATAGGTTAATGAGTAGGAGGAATAGCACAAGGCTTAAATCTTATGTTGAACAATCTTAAGCGCAATGCCTGCGGTAAAGCAAATAATTTCAATCGTAGTAGCGCTGGTAATAGGAATCGCCATAGGCGCCGCGGCAGTACAGTTTGCAGGAGGAGGTGCTGGCGGCGCGACTAAACAGCTTCCCAAAGAGATACCTATAGGCGGTCTCTTTGCTCTCTCAGGCCCTCTCTCCTCTTATGGTAAAAGGCACAAAACAGCTGTAGAGCTCGCGATTAAGGACATTAACGCGTACTTAGCTAAACTTGGCTATGACGTCAAGTTTGTGCTAATAGCCGAGGACACTAAGGTCCAGAAAGAAGAAGCTCTCAAAGACTTACAGACGCTGGCCGCGCAGGGCGTTAAAGTAGTCGTAGGCCCCCTGGCGAGCTCTGAGGTCGCAACCATCAAGCCCTTCGCTGACCAGAACAAGATAGTTGTTGTGAGTCACTCTTCAACCGCGCCCAGTCTAGCCATAGCCGGTGACTACATCTTCAGGTTCGTACCAACCGACCTCTTCCAGGGCAAGGCTCTAGCTAAACTCGCTGAGAGCCTAGGCTTCAAGAAGGTAGCAGTGATATACAGGGGCGACGAGTGGGGCGAGGGGCTGTACAAGGCTTTCAAGGAGAACTTCGAGAAGCTAGGCGGGACTGTGAAGGCCGTAAGGTACGACCCCAACGCCAAGGACCTGTCAGCAGAGGTCAGAAGGCTCTCGGACGTCGTGAAGGAGTTTGGTGCGGGTAGCGACGTGGGAGTACTGGCCATATGCTTCGAGGACGACGGCATCGCTCTGTTCACTGCAGCTAAGGACGACCCTGTACTAATGTCTGTCAAGTGGATAGGCACGGACGGCACGGCAACATCGACCAAGATAGTGGAGAACGCGGGCGATGTTGCATTCAAAGTCGGCGGCTTTTACTGCACCATATACAGCCCGGCTTATAGCCCCAAGATGGAAGAGTTCGCTAAGAGAATGAAAGAGATCCTCGGAGAAGAGCCCGACCCCTACGCCTACAACATTTACGACGCTACGTGGGTCATAGCCCTCTCTATCCTAGAGGCGGGCGTGTACGACGGTGAAGCCATAAAGGCAGCCCTTCCAGAAGTCGCCTCTAGGTACTTCGGCGTGAGCGGATGGTGCCTCCTCGACGAGAACGGCGACAGAGCTGGCGGTGACTACCTGATCTATAAGATTGTGAAGACTGAAGCCGGATACGAGTGGGTAAAGGCGGGCATATACTCCTTCGCCTCCGATTCGATCACTTGGCGGTCAGCGCCCTGAGGCTAAGCTAAGATAACTTTAATTTGAACTTTCTTTTTTTGCCACTAATAAAAGCATGAGGGGATGCCTATGAGGTCCTGCCTCAGAGCTAGGGGCCTTGTGAAGAAATTCGGGGGAGTTGTGGCACTAGATAAAGTGTCAATTGACGTTGAGCAGAACAGCATAACAATGCTGATAGGTCCTAATGGGAGCGGTAAGAGCACGTTCATAAACGTCGTGAGCGGGGTCTATAAGCCTGATGGAGGCAGAGTTTTCTTCGGCGGCTTTGACATAACCGGATGGAAGCCTTACGAGGTCTATAAGGTGGGTCTCGTCAGAACATTCCAAATACCAGCCACTTTCAGCAAGCTCACCGTCCTAGAGAACTTGCTTGTCGCTGCCAGAGACCACATAGGCGAGAGCCCGCTTGCAGCCCTCCTAAAAGTCCGAGAGTGGATGAAAAAAGAAGAGGAACTAGTCGAGAAGGCAGAGAAGGTCATGGAGTTATTAGACTTAACGAGAGTGAAGGACCGAAGGGCCTGCGAGCTGAGCGGCGGCCAGATGAAGCTTCTAGAGATTGGTAGGGCGTTAATGAGCGACCCAAAGCTTGTGCTTATGGACGAGCCTGTCGCGGGCGTGAATCCCAAACTGGCCCACGAGATAATGAACCATATAGTCTCGCTTAGAGACGAGCTAGGGATCTCGTTCCTCATAGTGGAGCACAGGTTGGATATCGTGCTATCTTATGTAGACAAGGTATATGCTATGCACAGAGGGCGCGTAATATCTGAGGGCACTCCCGAAGAAGTAGTCAAAGACCCCTTAGTCATCGAGGCCTACCTGGGCGGTTAAGCATGACACTGCTAGAGGTCAGGGAGCTAGTAGCAGGCTATGGTAAGCTTAAGATACTCTACGGTATCGACCTCGAGGTCAGGAAGAGGGAGATAGTAGCCGTAGTAGGACCCAATGGGAGCGGTAAGAGCACACTGCTTAAGGCTATAGCTGGCATCGCCACAGTCCACGCAGGCAGGATATTATTTGATGGAAGTGACGTGACTAGAATGAAGCCGCACGAGAAGGCAAGACTGGGACTGGCCTACCTGCCACAAACCGATAATGTCTTCAGCAGACTGACTGTCCGTGAGAACCTCATACTAGCTGGTTACACTCTGTCAAAAGAAGAGTTTAACAAGAGACTTGAAGAAGTGTTAAACTTTCTCCCGAGGGTTAGGGAGTTCCTCGATAGAAAGGTGTGGACGCTGAGCGGTGGAGAGAGGCAAATGGTTGCTATGGCCATGGCAGTTCTTAGAGAGCCTAAACTAATTATGTTAGATGAGCCAACGGCAGCCCTGGCGCCTAAAGTTGCCGCGCAGATACTCGAGAAAATAGTAGAGCTACGCGATGAGTTAGGGCTTGGAATACTCTTGGTTGAACAGAATGCCAAGAAAGCCCTAGAGATTAGTGACAGAGCCGTCCTACTCGTAGCGGGGCGAGAGGTCTATAGTGGCCCAGCTTCTGATCTTCTTTCACGTAGCGACCTTGGTAGGATGTACTTGGGGGTGACCTAACATGATACCAATAGAGGTCATAATGGATGCCATAATATTCTCTAACTTACTGGCGCTCCTAGCGACAGGTCTCACACTCACATACCTAACACTGAAAGTACCCAACTTCGCTCATGGTGACCTAGCTGCTGTAGGAGTCTACGTGGCTTTCACGTTACTGAGAGCCTTTGGTCTACACCCCTACTTTACGCTCCCAGTAGCTTTCCTAGCGGGTGGCATTGTATCCCTACTAACGTACCTCTTAGTCTATAGGCCACTATGGCGTCGCGGCGCTGGCACAGTGGCGCTAATGGTCGCCTCGATAGCCGTAGAGATCGTACTGAGAAGCTCTCTCCACATTTACGCGGACGTAGCAGCAGCCTCCTTCAGGACGTACACTAGAGGCTTTTCCTTCGCTAAGCTAGACATTTACATTAGCATCGGCAGTCATACGGTTCCGCTAGTGTTAATCGCTTCAAGTACCACGCTCATAGCAATAGTAGTGGCGCTCTACCTCTTCTTAACGAAAACGAAATTCGGTACAGCGATGAGAGCCGCCATAGAGAACCCCGCGCTTGCGAGCACTCTGGGGATAAACACGGACCTTGTCTACGCGGTCTCCTGGTTCTTAGCAGGTGCGCTGGCCAGCGTGGCGGGCGCCTTCTTGCCCTTCAGAATGCCCTCAGACCCCGAAATAGGATGGGAGATGCTCTTGAGAACCTTCGCGGCGTCTGTACTGGGAGGTCTGGACAGCATTTTCGGGGCAGTGCTCGGTGGCCTCATAACGGGCTTCGCAGAGGTTGTAGGCATTTACGTCCTATCCAAGCCGCCTCTCAACATATCGACAGCATACAGGCCCGCGATCTCGCACGTCCTATTCATTCTAGTCCTACTACTAATTCCACGAGGAATAACAAGTATTGATTGGAAAGGGTTATTAAAGAGAGGTGAGAGCGAATGATAAATGTGTTTAGATTAATAGTAGATTTTGCAGCAATATACTCAATATACCTCATATTATCGGTCAGTCTAAATCTTGAATATGGCTACACAGGGATACCGAACTTCGGTAAAGTCCTGTTCTTCGCAGGAGGAGCTTTCACCGTAGGGGCACTTACTGCTAGAATCTTAGCTCCACTTGTAGGTATCAATCTAGCATTAATTGACTATAAGACAAATAACGTGTTAATTAGCAGCCAAGTAACAATGTATTTGTCAAACAATCCAGGCCTAAGCCTAGCAGTTCTCCTTTCAATGCTGGCTTTGGGCGCTATTATCGGGGCAGTTCTCGGCTGGCTAGCTAGCTACCCAGCTATAAGACTTAGAGAGGACTATTTAGGTATGACTCTAGTCGTAGCGGGCGAGCTCATGAGAAGGATAGCTTTAAACTACGACCCGTTGATATGCGGCACTCTCGGAGTAGCGGTCCCTAACCCATATGCTTTCCTAGAAGGTGCAGCTCTTGACGCCTTTAGGAGCGGCTTCATGTTAGTTGTAGCACTGTCTGTCTGGTTCTTTGCAGAGAGGTTAGCTCTGTCTCCTTTCGGAAGGCTCTTAAGAGCTATACGGGACAACGAACTAGCGGCTGAAGCCTTAGGTAAAGACGTAGTCAAAGTTCGAGCAGTAGTCCTTATTATAGGGTCGGCAATGGCAGGGCTAGCGGGTGCTCTATACGCGTTCTATACAGGCTTCGTCCACCCTAATGACTGCGTACCTATCACAACGTTCGTGGTCTGGGTAATGGTCGTAATGGGCGGTGCAGGCAACAATGCTGGAGCAGCTCTCGGAGCTTTCATCTACCTACTTGTGGAGAGGGTGATCGCCATAGCAAAGTACCACATACACGGCCTACCTTTTGACATTAACTATGTCAGCTACATAGCACTGGGAGTCTTGCTGATACTAATCCTCATGTACAGGCCAGAAGGTCTGCTACCCGAGAGGCCCCCATCTTCGCTTGTTCACAGGGAGGGAAAGGAGTAAAAAATCCTCTTCATCCTCTCTTACGGCATGAAGGGGGCAACAGTCCCTAAGAAGGTTCCAATACTTATGGTCGTAGCCTTGGTGGTTCTAATAGCGCTCCTCATAGCACTTAGGCCTTGGAAGCCTCCTACTCCGTTATCGCCCGAAGCCCTTGTCAAAGGGGTAAAAGCTAGGTTCGTCCTTCGTAGCCCTGCTTTTGCCAACGGTACGAGCATACCTCGTAAGTATACGTGCGACGGTGCTGATATCTCTCCGCCGTTAGAGTGGGGTGACGTGCCTGAAGGCGCAGTGTCATTAGTTCTCATAGTTTATGACCCTGACGCCCCTAGGGGAATATTCTATCATTGGATCCTGTACAATATTCCTCCGACACTCAAAGGGCTGCCCGAAGGTGTGCCCAAAGACCCCGAAACAGAGTTCGGGTTACAAGGTAAGAACGACTTCGGATACATAGGGTACGGCGGTCCTTGCCCGCCTCCTGGTAGGAGGCACAGGTACGTATTCCTCCTGTTAGCTTTAGACAAGAAGCTCGAGCTGCCTCCTGAGGCTACAGTAACGAAGGTTATGGAAGCCTGCCGGGGCCACGTGATAGCTTATGCGTGTCTCGTAGGAGTCTACGAGCACTAATAGCATGATAGAAATTAATTAGGAACAGCATTTACGCAGAGGCATCAGGCCTACTGCACAGCGAGGCAATGGGGAGGATTGTGACTGGTCTGAGCGACCTCCTCGAGGCAATATGTGAAAAGCTAGGTGTTAGCAAGAGTTTCGTAGCAGAGCTCTGGATGGCAAGGGTAGGAGCGTTACTGGACCTATTCGCGGGAGCGGTGTTTTCCTGGGCGGCGATCGCTCTAAAGCTACTTCCTTGGGAAATAGCACTTTACCCTGTTCTTATGGGAGTAAGAGGTGCCGTCGCCGGGGTTCTAGTGGGCAGGCTTAGCACGGCGTTGCACTTAGGCACTATAGAGCCTAGACTTACCGCGGATAACTATGATCTACTGTTGCTCATAGGGTCACAGGCAGTACTGGCTTCTCTCTCTTGCTTCGTTATGTTCGCCTATACTATCGTCACAATGCCTATTCTGGGGATACCTCCCCTAGGAACTCTGTACGTTTCAGCATTTGTTATGTTGCTCTCGATAGCCACTATGGCTCCCATAACGGTCAAGTTATCCGAGGTAGCTGTAAGGCGCGGGTGGAACACTGACGTTATTCTTTACCCAGTGGTAGCAGCTATAGCGGACGTAATCGTGACAGTGATGTACTCGCTAGCGGTAATACTCAATAGGTCTGTTGTTTTTGCACTTCAAGCCTTTGTGCTAGTTACGGTAGGAGTTCTGATAATGGTCTTCGTGACTTTCGGAAGAGACAGAGAGTTTACTAGCTGTGTTAGGCAGTCACTAACAGCCGTAATCATAGCGCTTTGTTTCGAGACTCTTGCCGGTAGAGTGCTAACTTATGCGGAGCCTGTAATTACACACCACCCTGGGATCCTAGTAGTATACCCTCCTCTCATGACGTCATTAGGAGGCTATGGGTCAGCTTTGGGCTCCATAGCCAGTACGCGTTTCCATTTTGAGTGGTCCAGCGTGACGGGCTTTAGGGAGCTGCTCGAAGAAGGCTCACGAGAGATAATCGCTACATATCTGTCAGCGGTCCTGTTCTTCCTTTTAGTGATTACTCTTGGCGGAGGGCCCTTAGACCCCGCACTTTATCTCGTGGCTTTAGGTGGAGGGATACTCGCGCTTCTAATAGTGCTTCCCTGCTCTTATGCGCTAGCTTTCTTCACTTTTAAGAAGGGCTTAGACCCTGATAATTACGTCAATCCCCTCATTAGCTCACTCTCTGACCTAACGATGACTGCTTGCCTAGTCTTGATAGGTCTGGCCATTGATCATCCATAGTCTCGCCAGCTCAGGTATCTCTTTGAGAGACTTTACAATGTATCCCCGGCCTGGGATAAGCTCTAACGTGCGACCAAAGACGCCGTCTCTATCTATTAGGACCGCCTTTATACCATAGCTGAGAGCTCCCAAGAAGTCCTCTCTCATGTTGTCTCCCACGTGGGCTAACAGCCCGACAGTTTTTCCTTCTTCTCTAAGCGCCTTGACTGCTGCGTCGAATATTCTAGGACTAGGTTTCGAGCACATTTCCTCGTCCGCATATACCTGCGCGTCTATTAGGCGTGCTAGACCGGTTCTCTCTAGTAGGAGCCTAGTGTATGAACCTGGCCAGTAAACCACATTACCGATGGTCACTATTGAGTATCCAAGCTCTTTTATAGTCCCGAGAACAATGTCGGCTGTGTCTAGTACTAGCTCTTTAGGGTCTACCGTAAGGACGGCCTTGGAAAGAGCCCGCCGCACTTTCTCCTTTGTAGCTCCAGGTACATATCTAAGAACGACGGATAGTGAGTCACTTACAATGGAGTTCTCGCGTATTAGACCTCGTGCTCTAAGCCTTTTTATTTCCTCGTATGCGGCTATCACAAGTCTATAGACCTCATCTCCTTGTAGCCCTACCTCCAGTGACAGGTACTGTGAGAACTTTCTGACGAACGGGTCTGGGTTAAGTAATGTCTTCCAAACGTCAAAGCCTATAGCCTTCATACCGTTAATCCCTCGCTCCGGGAGGAGAGTCGATCAATAACCTGAGTAGGCTCGCCGTGTTTTCTAAGTCGCTTTTACTGGCTACCGCGACGGGGGAGTGCACGTAACGACACGGCACGGACACTGCCGTCGAGGCTGCACCGATCCGCACGAAGCTACCGGCATCTGTTCCACTCTTGGGTGAGAGCTGGAGCTGGTAAGGTATTCCGTGAGACTCGGCTAGGGAGCGTATGTGCTCAACTAGCTGCGAGCATGCGACTAATGTTTTGTCCATGACTCGAATAGCTGGACCGCTACCAAGCCTAGTAACCCACTCATGCTCAGGAACCCCCGGCACATCGGATGCTATAGTCCCCTCAACAGCGACCGCGCAGTCAGGCATTATTCTCTGGGCAGCCGCAGAGGACCCTATTAGGCCCACTTCCTCTTGAACTGTAAAGACTACGAACACTGTGCCACAACGTGGACCACCGGCGCGCTTCAGTGCCTCTAAGAGGACTGCACAGCCAGCTCTGTCATCAAAAGCCCTACCGGCGACACAGGACCCTAGGTCGTGGAACTCGGCCCAAAAGGCAATAGGAGTGCCCACAGTAACGCCAGCCTTGAGTACCTCCTCATGCGAGAGAGCGCCAATGTCAACAAATAAGTCCTCGATACTTACTTGTCTTTGTTCGGCGTTCTTAAGTAAATGAGGAGGAGTCGCGCCTACCACGCCGTAAAGGTCACGTTTCCTTCCTAAGACTACTACCTGACTCCCTATGGCTGCTGAAGGATTTATACCCCCCAGCGGCGCTACACGCAGGAATCCATCTCTTGTCACGTGACGTACGATGAATCCTACCTCGTCCATGTGCGCAGCTATGGCGGTAACAGGTCTTCCCTCGCCTACCTTAACGTACAGATTACCTAGCCTGTCAACTTCGTAGTGAAAGCCCCACTCAGTGAGTAGGTCGCTTATCAATGCCCTTATTCGCGATTCGAATCCTGAGGGACCTGGTACGCTGCTAAGTTTCCTCAAAATCTCTATGCAATCCAATTGGGACACCGCCGGTCATATAGAGTCAAGCTAAAAAACCCTTGAGGTGTGATTTTAGACAGGGGCCGTGCTTGATCAAGTCTGCTGTCGTTCTGGCAGGCGGGCGTGGAACCCGCCTGCGCCCGCTCACATACGTAACACCCAAGCCGTTAGTGCCTGTGGGCAACGAGCCGCTCCTAGGCCACATACTAAGGTTTCTTAAGCATAATGGTATAACCGAGGTTATAGTTGTAGTCAACTATCTGGGAGAGCTCATTAGGAAATTTATAGAAAGTCGAGATTGGGGGATACGTGTAAGGGTGTGCGACAAAAATCCTCTCGATACAGCTGATGCTGTAAGAAAGTGCTGTGATATGATAGGCGACGCACCGTTTTTCGTTGCTATGGGGGATGTCCTCACTAATATGCCGCTCTGCGATATGGGCGCTTATCATGAGGAGACTGGAGCGTTCGCAACTATAGCTCTAAAAGCTGTTGAGAACCCTCTGGAGTACGGTCTCGTGCTTCTCAATGAGAGTGGTGAGATAGAGCTATTTCTCGAGAAGCCTCTCAGCATCGAGATTTACCTCATGACGCTCGCTTACTACAGGAAGAGGACGAGGACTCTCTACGCAAACTTGGTCAACACGGGATTTTATGCCTTTGACCCGTTACTCATAGATCTCCTGCACAAAGAGCGCTACCTAATGGACTTTGGGCGTCATGTCTTTCCCTATCTTCTCGAGGCTGGACATAGAGTAATGGGCTGGGATGCTGGCGAAGCATACTGGAAGGACTTAGGCCGACCGGCTGCATACTTAGAGGCGCACAGAGACCTACTAGCGGGTCTGTGTGAGCCCCTTACGCCACGTGGCAGGCTAGTCGAGCCCGAAGGTGTGTGGGTAGATGGAGAGGTAGAGGTTGAGGGGTTAGTTATTCCTCCTGTAGCGTTAGCTGATGGCGTCAGGATAGGTCCTAACGCCGTAGTGGGCCCATACGTGTCCTTAGGCTCTAACACCTACGTGGAGACTGGCGCCAGAGTGAAGGACAGTGTGATTTGGGATAATGTAGAGGTGGGCGCCGGAGCAGTACTTGACAGTTGTATAGTAGCGTCGGGAGCGGTCATAGGGCGAGAGGCTAGACTTGGGCCTAATACTGTGGTCGGACACAACTCCGTCATAAGCGACGGAGTTAAGCTAGAAAGTGGTGTCGTACTGGAACCCCATGCAAGACTACGGAGGGTCGAGGTGGCTGCGACCAGCAGCGCAAACGAATAAAAGGTGAAAATCGGCGAGAATAAAAGGTGAAGGACAGCGTGACCTACAGACACTTCGCTTTCAGGGCTGCGGAGGAAGTGATAAAGCGTTTTCCAGGAAAGGAAGTATACATCGTCGAAGCAGGGGTAACCCCAAGTGGGAAGATACATCTAGGCAACTTTAATGACATGGTAATTGCGGATGCAGTCCTTAAGGCACTAAAACGTATGGGTTACGAAGCCCGAGGCTTCTTAGTTATAGACAGTAAGGATCCCTTTAGGAGGCCCCCTGAGTTCGCTCCTGAGGAGTTTAAGCGTGAGTGTGAACAATACGTCGGTAAGCCGTTTGAGGAGATTCCCGATCCGTGGGGCTGTCACAGCAATTATGCTAGGCACTTCGTGGAGCCCGTAGAGGAGAGTTTTGAGGAGTACTGTATTGAGTTAGAAGTAAAGTGGGCCAGCGAGCTGCATAGAGACCCTGTGTTCGTTTCCCTGCTGGAGAGGGTAGTTGCCGAGAGGGAGAGAGTAAGAGAGATACTTAACGATGTGCGCCGTAGGGCAGGACACAAGACTCTCTATCCTAAGGACTGGGTACCCTTCAGGCCGCAGTGCTCGTCGTGTCGTAGAATCGATGAAAGGGTCAAGCCTCTTGAAGTAGTAGATGGGCACCTAGTAAAGTATAGGTGCGATGCCTGTGGTAATGAGGGTGTAGCAGATGTGAGACGAGGCGAGGGCAAGCCTCCTTGGAGAGTAGACTGGCCCCTGCGTTGGGTGCTTCTTGATGTTCACTTCGAGCCCTTAGGAAAGGATCACATGGCAAGCGGTAGTGGTT
>CAZPLI010000005.1:27486-34755 GCA_964587325.1 uncultured Thermofilaceae archaeon
CGTCCAGGCTTTCTTTGGGAGGGAGCCCCCGGTCCCTATCTTTTACGACTTTGTCTACCTCGTGGTCAGGCGTAACGGTGAGAAGACCTACTCAAAGTTTAGCAAGAGAAAAGGCATAGGGCTCGGTGTTGATGAATGGCTTAAGTATGCGCCTCCAGAAGTCCTTAGGTACCAGATACTCAAGCGGGATGTGTCCGACATCTATAGTGAGGCACTGGAGCACTGGGAGTTTGATATGAAGCTTATGCCCGACTACGTAGAGGAGTTCGATAGATTCGAGAGAGCTGTATTTGACATCATCGAGGGGCGGCGAAGGGAGAGCCGTCTCCTTCTTGATACCTACGAGCTTGTGATGGCTTGGCGTAAGCCCTCTCGCAGACCCAAGAGAGTGCCTTACAGGTCATTAGCTCTAATAGCGCTTTGGATGCGGGACCTCGATGATGGTATGGAGATGCTAAAGAGACAGGGCAAACTCAAGGGTTTAGAGGAGTGGGAGATAAGCGATGTCAGGCGTAGGCTCTCGATGGCTAAGAACTGGGTCAGTACAGTCGGTGCAAGCTCGCTGCTTCCGCCTCTAGAAGAGGCACTAGCAAAGTTCGAATCGCTACCCGAGCCAGAGCGCATAGTTGTCAAGCGGTTCCTGAACCTCGTGGCCTCGGGGATAAGCGGTGAGGAGGCTCAGCGTAAGATAAGGCAGCTCGCAGAGGAAGTGGGCCTGAGGACACGCTCCGAGCGGCTAAGGGCCTACAGAGCGATCTACAAGCTTGTTCTGGGAGAGGAGAGCGGGCCGCCTGTTCGTAGGTTGCTGGAAACACCGGGTGTGAGAGACTACCTCCTAAAGCTGTACGAAACACTGTCCAAATAACTTCAGCGTCGGTTTTAAGGACAGCCGAACGGCTTTCCAAACGGGTTTGCTTTATGGAGAGCGATCCTTGGAGCGAGGGACTATGGCCTCTCATGGAAGAAGAGATCCTAGTAGTCGACGAAGAGTATGTATTGCGGTTTAATTTCCCCAAAGAGTTCTTTGCTAAACACCTTAAAGGGTTGATAGAGAGGGGGCTTATTAGGCCTCTTAAACTGTATGAAGTTGAGGGAGAGGGCGGAAGTAAACGCGTAGTGCTTGAAACAGACCCTGAGACGGGAGTGGAACTCAGGGCTTGGCTCCTGATCAAGATTAATGAGGAGACGGACTACTTCTTAACGGAGGTCGGTCCCCGTGACGTACCGTGTAAGGGTTGAATGGTGAGCGGACCGCTAAGAGCTGAGGGGCCGACCTCCGCCTAGCCGGCGGGTTAATGAGTGAGTTGAGGGAGTTAGAAGTGGGGGAGGATTTTGTCTTCTTACCCGCCGGAACTTGAGCAGGTGATAAGTCTCGTAGAGAAACACAACTCCTGGAGGGGCTCAGAGTGTATCAACCTTATTGCATCGGAGAATGTGACATCGCCACTTGTCGACGCTGTGTATCTCTCAGATGCGATGCACAGGTACGCTGAAGGAATGCCTTTCAAGAGATTCTACCAGGGAACGAAGTTCATAGACGAGATAGAGGTATATGCCTGCAATCTCATGTCGAAGCTCTTTGGGGCCGAATACGTGGACCTGCGTCCTGTCTCTGGCACTACTGCGAACGGCGCCGTCTTTACGGCTCTAGGGGAGCCTGGAGATACCACTATGATAACGCCGCTTCAAGGAGGAGGTCACGTAAGCCACTCGGAGTACGGAATAATGGGAGCACTGGGCCTTAGACCTATACCTCTCCCCTTTGACAATGAGGAAGTGAACATAGATCCCGACGCTGCGGCCAAGGAGATAAGGCGCGTGAAGCCTCGCTTTATAGTGCTTGGTGCCAGCCTCTTTCTGTTCCCGCACCCTGTGAGAGAGATAAAAGAGGCTGCGGAGGAGGTAGGAGCGCGCGTAGTTTTCGACGCAGCCCACGTCCTAGGGCTGATAGCTGGAAGAACGTATCCCAATCCTCTCGAAGACGGGGCTGATGTAGTGACGGCGTCTACGCATAAGACGTTTCCAGGTCCTCAGGGAGGCGTGATAATGACTAACGAAAAAAATCTCTACAAGAAGATAAAGAAAGTAGTCTTCCCTGTCTTCGTGAGCAACCATCACCTTCATCGACTAGCAGCTACTGCTGTAACGGCTATCGAAATGATGTACTTCGGGGAGGAGTATGCAAGACAAGTCGTACGGAATGCAAAGGCGCTGGCTAGAGCTTTATACGATAGGGGATTCAAGGTGCTGGCTCCTCACAAAGGGTTCACGGAGACCCACCAAGTGGCCGTGGATGTAAGCGAACTAGGCGGGGGAGCACCAGTAGCCGAGAAGCTGGAGGAGGCCAACATAATCCTTAACAAGAATATGCTACCTTGGGATACTCCTGACAAAATCAAGAATCCTTCAGGGATAAGGATAGGCGTACAGGAGGTCACTAGGCTCGGCATGAAAGAGGGCGAGATGGAGGAAATAGCGGAATTAATGTACCGAGTAGTATTGCGTGGCGAAGACCCTGCCGCAGTCAGAAAGAGGGTTGTAGAGCTCAGGAGTAGATTTACTGAGGTTAAGTATACGTTCCCCTTGGCAAAGGACGTGATTAATAGGCTTAGGTTGCCGCTAACTGTCTAGCGGTGATTAGAGTGTCCGTAAGAGAAATGCGTAAGAGAGCCGCCCAAGCGGCACTGGAATTAGTACTAGACGGCATGGTCCTAGGTCTAGGCTCTGGGTCTACCGCTGAGATCTTCACGAGACTACTAGCCGATAGAGTAGCCGAAGAGGCTCTTGACATAATAGTAGTGCCCACTTCTGCTGGTATAGAGAGAGTCGCGCTAGACCTAGGATTGCAGGTCTCCTCTCTAAACGAGTATCCGGAGCCTGACTTGGCTGTTGACGGTGCTGATGCCGTAGACAAGGACTTAAATCTTGTAAAGGGTGGAGGAGCCTGCCTAGCCCGAGAGAAGGCTGTAGACTACGCTGCAAAGCGCTTCGTAGTCATAGTGGACGAGAGGAAGCTTGTGTCTAGGCTCTTCGAGGTCCCAGTTCCTGTAGAAGTTATGCCCTGCGCGTGGAGAGCTGCCGAGCAGGTCCTGAGGAGATTCGGCACGCCAAGGTTAAGGCTTAGTAGTCAAGGCAAGTATGGGCCTATAGTGACAGATAACGGTAATTTCGTCATCGATCTGGAAGTGTCAGCAGACGTACCTCCTACAGAGCTAGAGATCGAGCTTAATGCAGTACCTGGCGTTGTAGAGAACGGAATATTCTCGCGCCGCAGGCCAGACGAGGTCATCGTTGGAACACCCACTGGTACCAAAAGACTAAAGCCTACATGACATGGCACACTTTTCTTTCAGCAGGATTGGCCCTTCAAGTGTCTGACTAGGGTCTCCTTCTGGGATCAGGGTTCACATGCTTGCAAGTCTCCACACGCACCTTAATATGGGTGAAATTCCGTGTCTATAGGAGGTTCAAGCTATGGTCGTACAGGCGGATCCCCAAGTACTCAATCGCGTAAGAGAAATGTTCCGTTCTCTAGAGTCTCCCGTAAAGTTGAGGTTTGTTAGGCCGCGTGCAGGCTGTCAATACTGTGATGACATCGAGTATGTGTTGACGACACTAGCTGGCCTTAGCGATAAGGTGAGTGTTGAAGTATTGAGTGAGGATGCGCCTGAGGCTGAGAAGTACGAGCTTCCGATGTACCCTGCAGTGCTTGTGCACGGTGCGGAGGAGTACAACATTAGGTTCTTCGGGCTACCGGCTGGCTACGAGTTTGGTGCCTTAGTCGAAGACATAATCGATGTCTCGCGAGGCAAGCCGTCTTTGAATCCGGTGCTCGAGAAGGTCTTGCGTGAGAAGGTGAGGAAGAGAGTACGCATTATGGTCTTTGTGACGCCGACTTGCCCCTACTGCCCCATCGCTGTGAGGGCGGCGCATAAGGCAGCTATGGCTAATCCTCTCATATGCGGTGACATGATAGAGGCAATAGAGTTCCCTGAACTTGCTGACAAGTATAATGTCTTTACAGTGCCTAAGAGCATTATTCAGGTTGAGGGTAAGGACGTGGTTGAGATCGAAGGTGCCTACCCCGACGCCTTCCTAGTGGCTGAGATACTGAAAGCTGTAGGGGAGGAGGTCCCTGGAGAGATTATAAGAGAGTTGCCTGAGGGCCAAGGGCGTACTTAGGTAGCGGCGGTCGCTGAACTGAATACCTCCTCTAGGTGGTCTCTCACTTTTCTTAATACTTCGAGTTTCTCTCTGTCAGGCTCTTCAACCTCTAGGGCTAAGGCACGCTTGTAGGGTACGGGCTCTACGTATATTGGCACTTTGTTAACCACTGCTTTCACACCTGTTACTGTGACTCGGCTGGGGTGGATAGCGTCAGTGACTATGTCAAGTACTTTGACTAGGCTAATTCCGGGAGGCACGTCTACTTCCTCTCTATGTTTGGGTACGCGGGGTAGCTCGTCAATTATGCTGGAGAGCCTTCTCTCTGTGCTGGTTATTACTTCAAGCATCTTGCCTAAAGCTAGCAGGCCATCGGGAGCTAGGGAGAACGTAGGGAAGACGTGCTCACCGGTGTCTGAGCCCCCATAGGCAGCCCTGGCTCTTCTTATCTGTCTTGATATGTCCCCTGGGTGTCCTCGGACTCTAATAACGCGTAACTTCCTCTGCTCGGCGACTTTGTCTATTATCTTAGACGCAGAAATCGTAGTAACAACTGTTGTGTTTTCAGGTAAGGTCAGCATGAAGAGAGCGACAGTTTCATCGGGAGTTAATACTCTACCTTTATCGTCTGTGAATACTGCTCTGCTCGCGTCTACACAGAATGCTACTCCGAGGTCGGCGGCTGCCGCCTTAACCATCCTACCGAGCCTGAGAAGTGAAAACGGAGTGGGCGTATGCCTGATGCCTTTCTTAGCTGGAGGCTTATGAGCGTTAAGCGTGACGGCGTCAACACCTAGCTCAGAGAACATGTCCGGTATAACATCGGCTGAGGGGCCGAAGTGCAGGTCTGCTACGACGCTGGGGCGTCTTTCGGCTATTGATGCAGAGTCGAGGTAAGAGGTCAGCGAGGCTACGTAGATCTCGTGGATATACTCTGCATACGTAACCCACCCTATCCTCTCTGGGAGAGTCCTGACTATGTGCTTGGTCTTAAAGAGGCGTAAGAGGTTAGATAGTCTCTCGTGGCTAAACTCTATGCCGAGATAGTCTAGTAGCTTTATAGTGACCTCGTCACTCCCTTTAAGTGAGACTGTAAAGTGTACACCTGCTTTTGCGCCAAATTTCTTGACGGCAAAGGCTAGTTCGGGAAAGGTTGCTGCGTGAAAGTCCACCACAGTCACGCCTGTCGACATCAAGCCTGCGGAAAACGAGCGCTTGAGCATGCGAGAGGGAGGGTAGTAGTCTCTAGCTGTCACTACCAGTGTTCCTTCACCTAGCAGTGTGCCTAGGGCGGCACCGAGTTCTGCGGCTACCTCAGGCGTTAACGCCGAGTTTGCGCCTCCGCTTATCCTGTCGTCTTTTATTATCTCCCACCTTGACATTGGCTATACCCCTGGCATCTTGAATCTTGGAGGGGGTCGGACCAGAGTGGGCTCGTCACCGCTCGTCTCGTCTCTTCTTCCTCATCCCCAACGTAGAAGAATACATTGCCACCTGCTTATAATTCTCTAACGTCAGGACTATCAGGTGGTGGGCCCATGTACGTGGTAGCAACACCCGCGTCTAACGGGATAGCGGCCCGCTTGGCTCGTGCAATAAAGGCCGACCTCGTAATAGTCGAGAGCAAGACCTTCCCTGACGGCGAGACGTATGTTCGCGTCCCCCAGAGACTAAATGACACCGTAGTAGTCGTACACTCGCTTCATCCACCACAGGACTCGAACTTTCTCAAGTTGCTACTAGTGCTTGATGCTGTAAGAGGAGCAGGAGCGCGTGAAGTCGTGGCGGTAGTGCCTTACTTGGCCTATGCGAGGCAGGACAAACGCTTCTTGGAGGGCGAGCCTGTAAGCGTTGGTGTAGTGTTGAAGAGTATAGAGGCTGCGGGTGCGAGCGCCTTAGTCGCAGTCGATATTCACGCCCCCAAGAGTTTGGATCAGTGGCTGACCATACCTCACGCCAATGCAATGCCTGTACCCGAGCTAGCCGAGTACTTCAAAGGAAAGCTGCAAGGGGACGCGATAGTGCTCGCCCCCGACGCCGGAGCGCTTGAGCGGGCTAAGCTGGCGGCCTCAGTTCTCGGAGTGGACTATGACTACATTGAAAAGAGAAGGGATAGGGTAACAGGTGAAGTACAGGCTCTTCCAAAGTCCCTCGACGTAATGGACAAGACAGTACTCATAGTTGACGACATAATTAGCACTGGCGGGACTATAGCACTAGCATCAAAGAGCGCCCTAGAGAATGGGGCTAGAGAGGTTTATGCCGCTTGTACCCACGCGCTACTTGTGTCCGGCGCGCTTGACAAAATATACGCTGCCGGGGTAAGCGACGTAGTAGCTACGGACACTGTTCCTTCTCCTGTTTCAAAGGTAAGCGCTGTGCGTTCTGTAATACGGGCTCTCAAAGAGATAGGTTTCATAGAGTAGTCTGGACAAGCATCCTATTTTTCTCTCTGACCGATGAGACACCCTAGCTAAAATGCCCGTCTCCGTTTTTCTGTGAGAGCTAGCCGAGGAGGGCAGAGTCCCGTGGGTCTATGTAGGGCACAGCAGGTAAGTCTATGTGTCAGACCTGCAGTTAAGAGGTGGTTAGATTATCATGGTAGTGCTACTTCGACTCGGCGAATTAACAATTAAGGGCCCAGCCACGAGAGCCAGGTTTGAGAGGCTACTCGAGAGAAACCTGCGGGACGCGCTTGAAAGCGAGGGGCTTAAGTACCGCATAAGAAAGGAGCCTGGAAGGTACTTTGTCTACTCTAACGATGAGCAGCGTGCAGCGGAAGTCCTTAGAAGAGTATTCGGCATCAAGTCTCTCTCGCTAGCAGAGGAGGTAGGGTTTGAGGGGCTTCAGGACCTAGTGGCTAAGACCGCCTCCTTCTTCTTGCCAAAGGTTAGAGGAAAAACGTTCGCCGTGAGGGCCAGGAGAACCGGCAGACACGAGTTTACGTCGATGGACGTGGCGCGGGAACTTGGTAAGGCACTGTTAGAGCAAGCGTCCGGTGTAGACCTAGAGAACCCAGAAATCGAATTGTTCATAGAGGTTAGGGGGAAGAGAGCTTACCTCTACACTGAAGTGATAAGGGCTTATGGTGGTCTGCTTCTATGC
>CAZPLI010000006.1:0-19957 GCA_964587325.1 uncultured Thermofilaceae archaeon
GCCGCCAAGCTCGGTAAGACCTTAGACGAGGCCTACGAGGAAGTGGGCTGGAAGATGGAGGACTACTACGGTGAGATATTTGCTGGGTTCGAAGAGGCGGCTCTCAGGGGCGCTGAAGCTCTCAGGAAGGCGGGCATTAAAGAGCCATGGGTTAGCGTCGTGGAGAGCCTAGCAAAGGCCTACGTTAGGATATCTCGAGTCAAGATTAGTAACATGGTGTCTGTGCAGTGCTTACATCCTGACGGAGCTGATAGGCTACGCGAGATTCTGACAGCGTGGAAGGGAATCGAGGACAAGTATGAGAACGTTAGAGTCAGAGCGTTCGTAGTAGGGCCGCCCAGGTATAGAATTGACGTGGAGGCTTTAGACTACAAGACTGCTGAATCCTTAATGAAGGAGATTATCTCCGCCATTACTGCTAAGGCTAAGGAGAAAGAGTGTAGTGTAGTCGTAGAGCGTCTCAAATAGGGGTTTGTAATGGGTAGGCGTGGGCTTTTAAGGAAGTGCATTGTTTGCGGTAGGTACACGCTTCGCGAAGATAAGTGCCCCTACTGTGGAGGTGAGGTACGTAGTCCGCATCCTCCTAAGTTCTCTCCTGAAGATCCTTATGGAGAGTACAGGCGTAAGATGAAGCTCCTCGCGATGAGGGGAGGTGGCGAACTTAGTAAGACATAGATTTTATATCACGTACTATTGAGGCACAGGTGAGGGTTATGACAGAGGCCGATGTTATCACGCGTAAAGGCGACCGAGTGAAAGAAGAAGCTGAGGACCTCCCCCTAGTTAAGACTGGGATAGAGGGGCTGGACGAGATCATAGGCGGATTTATACGGGGCAGGACCTACCTCGTTGCCGGGGAGACAGGGACCGGAAAGACGCTATTCTCTCTCAGCTTCCTTGTTTATGGAGCGATGAACGGCGAGCCGGGAGTATACCTGCTCGTAGACGAGGATTATGACGATTTAATTAGGGGTGCCAGAGCATTCGGATGGGACCTTGAGTACTTAGTGAAAAATGACCTTCTCTCAGTACTTACTCTGCTACCCGACTTCCCCGAGAGGGTCAGGAAGAAGTCAGTGGACACTATCGTTAACTCGATAGTAAGTAGCATAGAAGAAGAGGTTGCAAGGCTTAATGCGCAGCGCCTCGTCATAGACCCTGTGGCTCCTCTGGTCGTCGGAGAGACGGACTTGGTAAGAGTACGCGAGTATATCAGGAATCTGGTAATAACCATAGAGAAAGAGCTGGGTACCACCACGATAATAACCTCCGAGGTACCTACGGGGAGTAACCAGCTCAGTCGTTTCGGAGTCGAAGAGTTCCTAGCAGCGGGAGTCATAGTACTGGGCCTGCAAAGGGTTGGGAACAAGTTCTACAGGACGATGTTCATTCGCAAGATGAGGTGGAGACCTGTCCAGCCGGCCATATACTACTTTGACATAGTCCCAGGCAGAGGCATAGTCGTTAAGGGGCCTGCTAAGTGAGAAGGGCTCAGAACTGGTGTCAGCTGTCACCGCTCCGCATTACCAGCCATCATCACAGCCCAAGTAGTAAGCTGAGTTCGAGAGTAATCACTCTTACTAAGTCTCGTAAGCGTGTTAGCATGGGTGTTGAGTAGTGGCGAAAGACGTAGAGCGCAAGTACTGCTACGTTAAAGTCCACGTGAGAGGAAAAGATGTCGTAGTCGCAGCTTGCGACGAAAACCTCGTTGGAACGGTCATAGAGGAAGGAGACTTAAGGCTCGAAGTGAAAGAGGAGTTTTACAAGGGCGAGAGAATACCGTTGAGCATGTTAGGCGAGTATCTAAGGAGAGGCACAATAATAAACCTCCTAGGGAACGACGTTGTAAGCGAGGCTGCCAAGTACAACCCCATACTGATGATAGCAGCCATAAGAATAGGGGGAGTGCTGCATGTCCAGTGGATTAGGAAGACGTAGACGAGGCGGAAAGTTCTGCCCAGTCTGTGGTAGGAGAGTAGACACGCTAATCGATGGACTCTGCCCCGAGTGTTATGCGGCATCTCACCCCCTAATCTCGGAGCCTCCCAGTCGGATTGAAGGAATGATATGCCGCAACTGTGGGGCTTATCGTGTAGGCAAAGTATGGAAGAACCCCAAGTCTAGCATACCGGAGGACGCCCTGCTCGAGGCTGTAGAGTCTCTCGTGAAGAGGTCTTTTGAGAGCAAGCGTGTAAGAGTTGAGAGCTTCGAGGTAGAGAGGTTAAGGCAGAAGAAGGGAGCGTTTCACGTTTACACTATCGTTAAGGTTCGTGGCGCCCCCTATCCTGGCGTACCAGAGTACTCAGACACCTATAGGGTGCTGGTAGACATAGGGCTGGGGATATGTCCAGCCTGTAGGGACGTAACGATAGGTAAGGAGAAGGCAATAGTGCAGGTAAGGGCAAGAGGACGTGAGCTCTCTCTCACCGAGAAGAACGCTGTGAAAGAGGCAATAAACGAGGTCGTAGCCGCACTCTACGCTAAGGACCGTGCTGCAATTCCCGTCGAAGTCGAAGAGACTGAGAGAGGTATCGACGTGAAGTTCGCGTCCAAAAAAGCTGCGAAAGCCTTAGTCGACAGGCTGAGACGAATGTTCCCTGCCGAGCTGCTAAGCACGCATAAGGACATGGGCGTCGATCCCAGTGGACGAAAGAAGACTAAGGTCACATATAGGCTCCTCATACAGCCCTGCAGGCCTGGCGACATAGTTGAGGTAGGGAGTTCTCTTTACTATGTTGAAAGCGTCAAGGAGAGCTTTGTCAAGGTACTAGCTATACCGGGTTACAAGGAGACTAAACTAAGCGTAAAGAGGCTTCATAGGGTCAAGGTCGTAGTACCCAGGGAGATGCTCAAACCGGCGCTCGTAATCTCGAGGCGAGGTAACACACTCCAAGTGATGTACATGACAGACTACACGACAGAGGAAATAGAAGCTCCTCGCCTACCTCTCAACAAAGTGCGCGATAACAAGGTCGGGGTTGCTGTGCTGAGCGACGGCAAGAAAGTCGTCGTCCCGTGGTGGGCCTAACTGCCCAAGCTTCTAAACTGAAGCCTTGAGCCTTTTGCCTCGCAATTTACATGGGAGAGAAGGTGGTGGGGCCGGGGGGACTTGAACCCCCGACCTGCCGGTCTGGAGCCGGCCGCTCTACCTTGCTGAGCTACGGCCCCGGGCCGGGAATTAATTGCCTTAAAGGGCTTAATATCGGTGTTGGTCCCCTTCAAGGCCTTAACGAGATGTCGAGTAAGTGTCCGTCGCTCGTGCGAGTGAGATATAATAATGTGACGGTGCTCTAGTTTTCAGAACAGATATTGAGGAGACTGAGATGAGTGCGAGGAAGAGCTGTAAGAACTGCCTGTTCTACTCTAAGACAAGTAGGTACTGCCTTAAGCTAGGGATACATGTAGAGGACCCCGATAGGCCGCCCTGCAATACTGAGACAAGTAGACCTAGGCCTCCACAGCGGTCTTACACGCTGCAGCCATATGTAGAGAGCACGGTTCAGCTGCCTACGAGTGGTGGCGGGAGTCAGTACCTTCTTACTGAGGCTCAAAGGTACCCGGACTACACAGGGGGCACTGAGGTCGCTTACTACACACCGCCTGAGCCGCCCATGCCACAGTACCAGCCTGTGCAGTATCAGGTACCTCCCGACAGGGTCTCTACGGGTATACCATACCTAGACAGGCTGATGGGCGGAGGTTTTCTCAAGGGAAAGACGTACCTAGTGGCTGGCGAGACAGGCTGCGGTAAGACCATACTGTCGATACAGTTCCTGAGGGCTGGTGCTCAGTTAGGCGAGCCTGGCATCTACGTCGCTATTGACGAGCCGACCGACCAGCTACTTAAAGGCCTAGAGAAGTTCGGCTGGGGCGACATAATGACCTACGTCGATGAGGGGCTTCTCACGTTCCTAGACATGAGGACGCACTTCAGTAAGATCTACATGCGAGACTTGAGGAAGCACATTGAGCCGAAGTTCGTCATAGAAAGCATTCTGAGGGAGGTCAAGAGAGTAGGGGCTAGGAGGTTAGTGATAGACCCTATAGCTCCGCTCATATACGGAGGCTCGAAAGACGACGTCCTCTACGCTAGAGAGTTCCTAAGAGAAATGGTCTTCGCGCTAGAGAGGCTAGGCACCGTCACTACGATAATGACTAGCGAGATACCGACTGGGAGCAAGAGGCTAAGCAGGTTCGGTGTTGAGGAGTTCTTAGCCAGCGGCATAATAGTGCTTAGCATAGAGGAGATACGTGGCCAGATATACAGGGTCATGTTCATTAGGAAGGCTAGGTGGTCGCCAGTTAAGCCAAGCAAGTACGTGTTCGAGATAGTAGAGGGCCAAGGCATAGTTATCAGAGGCCCCCTCGTTGATTTCCTATAGCGGTGCGGGGGCATGGAGACTTTAGCACAGGGATTACGGCGCGCAATTGAACGTCTAAGAGGCGCAGCAATAGTAGATGAGAGGACACTAAACGAGTTCATACGTGACGTTCAGCGCGCACTCCTAAGGGCGGACGTGAGTGTAGATGTTGTGCTAGAACTCTCTGAAAGAATAAAGAAGAGAGTCAAAGAGGCGGAGCTTCCCCCCGGCTTCTCAAAGAAGGACTTGCTTCTGAGGATTCTCTACGAGGAACTGGTAGCGATCCTCGGAGGCGAAAAGCCTCAGCCAAAGTTAGAGCCCAAGAAGAAGCCGTTTGTTGTAATGCTGGTTGGTATTCAGGGCTCGGGGAAGACGACAACTGCGGGGAAGCTAGCCTACTACTATTCTAAGCGCGGACTAAGGGTCGGTCTGGTGTGCGCTGACAATTACCGCCCCGCTGCCGCTGACCAACTGAAGCAACTGGCCGAGCAAGCAGGAGCGGACTTCTACGTCGATCCTGACAAGTCGTCAGCCGTCAAAATGGCTCTTAAAGGAGTAGAGTACTTCGCCTCCCGAGGATACGACGTCATAATCGTAGACACTGCCGGGAGGCACAAGAGCGAGGAGACTCTACTTGAGGAGATGAAGGAGATCTACAAGGCTCTGAGACCCGACCAAGTGGTACTGGTAATAGATGCCACTATAGGTAAGCAGGCAGGGCCTCAGGCCGAAGCTTTCCACAAGGCGGCACCCCTCGGATCGATAATAGTGACTAAGCTAGACGGTGCGGCAAAAGGCGGAGGGGCCCTTGTAGCGACTGCGCGGACCGGCGCGCCTATAGTGTTCGTGGGCGTTGGGGAGAAGATAGACGAGTTAGAGCCCTTCGACCCGCCTTCGTTTGTAAACAGGCTTCTCGGAATGGGAGACTTAAAGGCTCTTGTCGAGCGGTTCAGAGCGTTCGAGGCTCTTAGCCGGGAGCGCGTCGAGAGGCTCGCGGCGGGCAAATTTACACTACTAGACCTTAAAGAGCAATTTGAGGCTCTCTCGAGCATGGGCCCGCTACGCAAGGTGCTTGAACTACTGCCGGGGAGCTACCGCCTACCGGGCGTAGAGGAGGAAGTCGAGAAGAACATGCGTAAGTGGATGGCGATCATGAACTCGATGACACCGGAGGAGCTACTAAACCCGGAAATAATAGACAAGTCGCGCATTATCAGGATAGCTAGAGGGTCGGGGACCACGCCCCAGGACGTTAAATCGCTTCTCGCTACGTACCGTAGGATGAAGAAGCTCTACAAGAAGATCCTAAGGCAGCAGAAAAGGCTAGGCAGGGGGTTAGGACTGATACCTTGGGCTTAAAGAGAATCTACTTGCTAGTGGCTAGAAGCCTAGAGGAAGCGACGAGCCTGTTACCTCTACTATGCAGGTGCGTGTCCGCAGCCCTAATGCTCTCTCACGGCTTAAGAAGAGACTCTGTCTTAACAGTAGTCTTTACTGCCGAGGAGAAGTATGCCGTATTCAACGCGATGAGATTGAGGAGCGTAAGTCCCGATGAGTCGTCAATGAGTGGGGTCCTAAGAAAAGTCTTCAGGGCTGTCAAGGAGTCGCGTGCTAGGCCTCACTGGGGGGTTCGCGTATACCGGGGGGGACTTAGAGAAGCTTGTGGAAGATTTAAGACAGAAGCGCGGCTTTATCTTTCTAAAGGAGGAACGGACCTTAGAGCCTTAGACCTAAGGTCCGTAGCGAGTGTGAGCTTTGCAGCGCCTCTCAGCGAGTGGCCGCTGAAGGTCGAAGCCGTGCTTAGAAGCCTTGGCTACAGGCCGGTTTCAGTAAGGCTGTTAAGAGCCGATTTTGCCTACGTGCTGGTGAACAATGAGCTTGACAGGGCGTGGCTTTGGGGCAGTAGTTACTAAGGCTGCTGAAGTACTTAGGAAATACCCCCTATGTGACGCCTGCTTAGGGAGGTTGTTCGCGAGCCTAGGCTACGGTCTAACCAATAGCGAGAGGGGCAGAGCGCTGAAGACGCTTCTTCTCATGGAGTCATACGCCTTTCCCCAGGGTACCTTAGATAGCGATCTCATACTCAAGCTCGCTGAGACGGGGTTTGAGCCCGCCCTAAAACTAGTCACTGAGAAGCTGGGAGCTAGCGTGAGCACAAGAGAGTGCTACCTCTGCCGAGGTCTCATTAGCAGACTGGACGAACTAGTCGAGATGGCAGTCGAAGCCCTACAAGAGTACGAGTACGAGACGTTCCTAGTGGGGTGCACACTTCCCCCCGACGTAGCTAAGCGAGAGGAGGATCTCTGGAGGGCCTTCTCAATAGACACAGGCGAGCTTCTCAAGGCCGAGCTAACGCGAGAAGTCGGTAAGAAGCTACAAAGTGTCACCGGCAAGACCTACGACCCTAAGAACCCTGACGTGACCGTAATTCTGCGGCTCGACGAATGGAAAGTAGAGGTCGAGCCAAGCCCTCTTTTCATCTACGGGCGCTACAGGAAGCTCGTGAGAGGAATACCGCAGAACCCCTGGCCCGAGATGGGTCCGGACGAGCCATCAATAGAGACTCTGATAACGGCGCCAATCATAGGGGCCGCTAAGGCCGAGGGCGCAGTACTTCATGCCGCAGGACGCGAGGACGTCGACGTGCGAACTCTCGGTAGGGGGAGACCCTTCATAGTCGAGGTCAAAAAACCCAGGAAGAGGCACCTAGACCTCAAGGCTCTAGAGAGGGAGATAAACGAGAGGGCCTCAGGGCTTATCGAGGTCGAGGGCCTAAAGTTCACGACTAGAGACATGGTAAGCAGGCTTAAGGCATTCGCGGAGATAGCTAGGAAAACCTACAGAGCACGGGTAGTGTTCAAGGAGCCCGTGAGCGAGGAGGATGCACGCCTGTTAGAGAGAGTTTTTAAGAAGATCCAAATAAGGCAGAGAACTCCACTCCGAGTGGCGCATCGGCGAGCCGACAAAGTTCGTGTAAAGACGGTCTATGCGATGAAGGCTGAGAAGACGGGCGAGAGAGAGCTAACACTGACTATAGTCTGTCAGGGCGGTTTATACGTAAAGGAGCTAATCCATGGAGACAGGGGGCGAACGAAGCCTAGCGTGGCCGAAGTCTTGGGTAAGGAGGTCGAAAGCATCACGCTAGATGTTATCGACATCGAGGAGTACGGGGCGAGAAAGGTTTGAGGGATAAGCGTAGACTCCCCGTAATATTAGATACCAGTATAATAATTCACGCACTAGAGAGAGGCGTAGACTTAATCGAAGGTCTATACGAGGCTTCTACGGATCCCGTGGAGATAATAGTGCCTCGAGCAGTTCTCAAAGAGCTAGAGAGGCTTGAGAGAGAGGGAGACGCTACGCGTAAGAGAAAGGCTCGAATAGCCCTCGCTTTCCTTACTGCCAGGAAGAGTATGGTGCGCGTAACAGAGACTCCAGAGGGGCCCACTGACGTAGTTATACTTGACCTGGCAGAGCGCCTTAAAGGGGCTGTGGCAACATCGGACACGAAACTATGGAGAGAGGCTACAAAGCGTGGGCTAAGAGTATTCTTCCTCTGGGATAGTAGGAGGAGAATAGAGGAGTACCCTGGTACGCCTTAGATTACAACGAATATGTTCATGTACTGGAAGGCCCACACGACTACGTGCAGGAACAGGTATACTCCTAAGCCGAGCGGTATTGCGACTTTCTTCCTGACACCGGTTTGTATTAGGATATAGATAGTCATTAACAGTGACAGGAACGTGTAGAAGTTAGCCACTGCAGCAATTACGACATTCAGCGGCAGCCCTATCTGGCTCTCAACAATTCTGTACCTCACGTCCTGGGCCGCGATGAGCGGTGCAAGCGAGGGTTTTCCAGGAGTGTATTCGACTATGACTGCAGGGCCTCCCGCCAACATTGAGAAGAAGGCAGCATACAGCAGTAGCAGCGGGGTTTTAAGTATCACTAAGTATCCTGCAACTGATAACGCCGCGGCTCCCTTCATAGATCCTCCTGCCATAGTCGCTGCTAACCACAGCAGGACGTATGCCGTGAACCAGAGAGCTATTGCTAGTAGGGAGTGCATGAATAGTGAGCTAAGCATTTGGTCAAACGTTTGCGTCTCCAAATAGGCTATGAGCGTCTCGTTCACAACTACGCTTCCTGAACTAGTAACTCTATAATCGACGTAGTGAATGAATACGTTCTGGTGGAGGGCTAGTACCCAAGCGTAGTAGTTCAGCAAGGCGTAAACTAGTATCATTACGAAGAGTCCTCCAATATCAGGCTCCCGGAGGATCAGATCGATGGCCTTTAATGGATCAACGTGTAGCAGTGCGACTCTCCTAAGCGTCCTAGCTAGCGCCTTAGCTACGTAGAACAAGGCGCTTCACCGCTCCCACCAGGCTCACTAGTCATATGCTAAGTAGCGTGCATGTTCGCTCAAGCCCCCGGCTCTTGAGTCCCTCTCTTATCTTCGTCACTATCCTGCCTAGTTCCTCCCGGTTGGGGGCCTCGATTTCTACTACAAGGTCCCACATGCCGAAGGTTATTGTTACCTTCTTTACGCCCTGGATCTTTCTAATCTCCTCGGCGAGCTCGTACTCCTTATTGGGCTTTACGGTGGCCAGTAAGTATGCTACCACTGGACGTCCCTTGGGCAAGTCCACGCACCGAGTAGTAGTTCTCCCTGTGCTATTTAAGCCTCCGGCGCTTTCTCGGAATGTGCTTCACAAGTCTCGCGTTTGGCTTAAAGCTAGGTTATATGGTTACGTACCGGCAGGGTACTCAGAGAGGTGGTTACAGTGAGAGTAGTAGCTGTAGGCACTAGCGACTTTGTCACAGTGTTTAAACTATGTGGAGTGGAAGCGATAGAAGTTTCTAGCCCCAGAGAGATGCTAGACGTGATTAAAAGACTTGTTAAGCAAAGGGATATTGGTCTTATTTTAGTAGAAAAAAGGCTTTGTGACGAAGTGTCAAATGACGTTACTCAACTTAAGCTCAACTACCCAGTGCCCGTCATAACCGAGATACCAGGCATACAGGAGGGGGGTAAACTCAGGAAGAACTATATGGACCTATTGAAGCAAGCGCTGGGGTACGGTGGTTAAGATGTCCCGCGAGGGTCTTAGAAGAGCTGTCGAGCGCATAATCGACGAAGTTGAGGAAGAGATAATCGAGGAGCTGGAGAACAGTCTTGAAAGTGGTAAAGCTCTGATTGAGAGTGCATATAAGGAGGCCTTAAGAGAGGCAGAGAACTTGCTCCGTAGTGCTGAGATGAGGGCGCATGAGGAAGCGAGAACTAAGCTGTCTAGGGCGTCCATGGAGGCCAAGCGCGTGAGACTAAGGGCTCAGGAGAGGGCTATAGACGAGGTAGTGAGGGAGTTTCTAAATTACTTAGAGAGATCGCGAGGAGAGGAGTGGTATAGGGAGGCCTTAAAGAGGCTAATTGAGGAGGGTCTCGTAGCGGTTGGCGGTAAGGGCATAATACGACCCGCTAAGCCCGATTACGACATCGTAAAAGAGCTTGTTGCCGAACTTGGAGATGAGATAGAGCTGGGCGACCCCATTGATAGTAGTATTGGTGGAATCGTAGTGGTAAGCGCCGACGGAAGTATAATCTATAATAACACTATCGAGGCTAGGCTGAGGAGGTTCCGAAGAGAGCTGAGGAGGGCTCTTGCATGCGTGATTTTCGAGAGGTGTTAAGCGATGAGTGAGCAAGTGGGGTACGTCTCAGTAGTCAAAGGACCGGTCGTTAAAGCCAAGGGCATGCACGGAGCTAGGATGTACGAAGTAGTCTACGTGGGCAAGGACAGGCTAGTTGGCGAAATAGTAAGGCTAGAGGGTGACAGCGCGTACATACAAGTCTATGAAAACACCAGCGGAATCGAGGTCGGAGAGCCTGTGTACAGAACTGGAAGCCCCCTCTTTGTACAGCTGGGTCCGGGGCTCCTAAGCAAGATATTCGACGGTATACAGAGACCACTAACGGTAATAGCCGAAAAAGTGGGCTTTACTATCAAGCGAGGAGTACATGTGCCTGCGCTTGACCCCAGTAAGAAGTGGTACTTTAGGCCACTGGTTAAGAAGGGCGACAAGATAGGGCCTGGTGACATCATAGGCGAAGTTCCCGAGACTAGCATGATAACTCACAAAGTACTGGTCCCACCCGACGCTCCCTCTGGGCGTGTAATCGACATAGCCCCAGAGGGTGATTACACCATTGAGGACCCCCTCGTCGTTGTAGAAGCAGGGAATGGTAGGAAGATAGAACTTAAGATGTACCATAAGTGGCCCGTAAGAAAACCGAGACCCTACAAGGAGAAGTTCCCACCTGTATATCCACTGCACACTGGAAAAAGGATAATCGACATACTATTCCCGGTAGCCAAGGGCGGTGCAGCGGCAATACCTGGTGGCTTCGGTACCGGTAAGACCGTCACGCTCCAGCAGTTAGCGGCATGGTCCGCAGTTGACATAGTGATTTACATTGGTTGCGGCGAGCGTGGCAACGAGATGGCCGAGGTACTTCATGAATTCCCTAAGCTCAAAGATCCACGTACGGGAAAGCCGCTAATGGACAGAACTATACTGATCGCTAATACTAGCAACATGCCTGTAGCGGCCAGAGAAGCGAGCATCTATACCGGTGTAACAATGGCGGAATACTTCAGGGACATGGGATATGACGTGCTATTAGTTGCTGACTCCACTAGCAGATGGGCGGAGGCTCTGCGTGAAATATCCTCGAGACTTGAAGAGATACCTGCCGAGGAAGGTTACCCGTCTTACCTGCCGAGCAGGCTGGCAGAGTTTTACGAAAGAGCTGGTAGAGTCCGCTGCATAGGCAAGCCCGACAGGATAGGCTCTGTGACCATAATCGGAGCGGTTTCTCCGCCAGGAGGCGACTTCACCGAGCCGGTTACAACGCACACTATGAGGTTCATAGGTGCTCTTTGGGCGCTTGATCAAAAGCTTGCGTACTCACGACATTACCCCGCAATAAACTGGCTGGTAAGCTACTCGCTCTACGTGGACACAGTCGAGAAGTGGTGGCGCGAGAACGTTGCCGAGGACTGGGTTAAGTACAGGGCCGAGATGGTTAGAATCCTCCGACGCGAAGCGGAACTCGCGGAGATCTTAAGGCTATTAGGGCCCGAGGCTCTGTCACCACAGGAGAAAGTCACAGTATTCGCTGCGAGGTTGATAAGAGAGGGCTTTCTCCAGCAGGACGCCTTTGATCCTGTCGATACGTTCAACACGCCGGAGCAGGAATACAAGATGCTAAGGCTCTTCGTGGACTTCTACAGGCTAGCACTTGAAGCTGTTGAACGAGGTGTGCCTCCAGAGGACATACAAGCGCTTCCCGTAGTGAGAGAGATGTTTGAAGCCAGGTTTACAATATCCTTTAAGGAGTTAGATAAGCTGGACATGTTGGCTAAGCGCGTGGAGGAGGACATTAGCAGGCTCATCAGACTAAGGGGGGTGTAAGCTTTTGGAGGCCTCAACACGCCTAGGGGGGATCTACGAATATACTTCAGTAAGAGAGATCAAGGGATCACTCCTAGTCGTCGAGAAGGTTAGACGCGTAGCTTACGATGAAATAGTTGAGGTCATAGGCCCGGACGGCGAGCCGAGAATAGGCAGAGTACTAGAGGCTGGCGAGGGGTACGCGATAGTCCAGGTCCTCACGGGCACGCAGGGCCTAGACATTAAGAGGACGAAGGTTCGCTTCCTTGGAGAGACCCTCAAAATCCCCGTCTCAGCTGACATGCTCGGTAGAATCTTTAACGGACGCGGTGAGCCGATCGATGGCATGCCAGAGCCTATACCCGACGACTACTTAGATGTGAATGGCGAGCCCCTAAACCCTGCCAGTAGAGAGCCACCCTCAGAGTTCATACAGACTGGAATATCGGCCATTGACGGTATGAACTCGCTGGTAAGAGGACAAAAGCTACCAATATTTTCGTGCTCGGGCCTACCGCACAACCTTCTAGCCGCCCAGATAGCTAGGCAAGCAACTATACCAGGCAAGGAGGAGGAGTTCGCGGTAGTGCTTGCTGCTATAGGTATTAAGCACGATGAGGCTCTATTCTTTATTGAAGAGTTTGAGAAAACGGGTGCTTTGCCGAGGCTGACTCTCTTCCTAAACTTGGCTAACGACCCGGTGTCGGAAAGGCTGCTAACGCCTAGAGTTGCTCTAACGCTAGCCGAGTATTTCGCCTTCGAGCAAGGTATGCACGTCCTAGTAATAATCACGGACATGACCCATTACTGCGAGGCTCTTCGCGAGCTTAGCGTAGCTAGGGAGGAGGTCCCTGGAAGGCGTGGGTACCCTGGCTACATGTACTCAGACCTTGCCAGCATATACGAGAGAGCAGGCAGAGCGCGTGGGAAGAAAGGTAGCATAACCCAGATGCCAATCTTAACGATGCCTGGCGACGACATGACGCACCCCATACCAGACCTTACAGGCTACATAACGGAAGGACAGATAGTATTAAGTAGAGAGCTCAAAGAGAAGGGCATATACCCGCCAATAAATGTCCTCATGAGCCTTTCAAGGCTAATGAAGAACGGCGTTGGACCTGGCAAGACTAGAGAGGACCACGCAGCTGTTTCGAACCAACTCTATGCCTCCTACTCTAGGGCGCAGGATCTCAGAGCGCTGGCAGCAATTGTGGGTGAGGCCGCTCTTTCCCCCGTAGAAAGAAGATACTTACGGTTCGCTGATAGGTTCGAGCGCGAGTTCCTGAGCCAAGGCGTTTATGAGAACAGACCGATAGAGAAGACGCTGGACATAGCATGGGACGTTCTCTCTACATTACCCGAAGAGGAGTTAACCAGAGTGAAGCCAGAGCTTAGGAAGAAGTACTATAGGAGAAGGGGGTCGTAGTGTCGGTAGCTCAGCGGATACTCCCAACTAAAATCAATCTTATACTAACTCGTAGAAGGCTGAAGTCAGCTCAAAGAATGCTTGAACTATTAAAAAACAAAAGAGAGGCGCTATTGTCGAGAATATTCGAACTTAGTAGAGAGGCAGACAAAGTCTCGAAGGAAGTTAGCGAGAAGCTCTCGAGAGCCTACAGGAGCTATGCGATCGCCACGGCCAAAATGGGTGTACTCCGGGCCAAAAGTCTTGCCGTGTCCATGCCGGTAAGCGTCGAAGTCGACGTTTCCTCTAGGTTTATTTCAGGTGTGTACATTCCGCATGTACAAGTAAGGAGGATTGGAGCTGAGCTAGCAGGTAGCCCGTTTACGACAGCCCCTGAGCTGTACGAGGCTGTGAAGCATATGAGGAGTGCGCTCGAAGCGCTAACGAGGCTGGCAAGTTTAGATGCTGCCATTTACAGGCTGGCGGCAGAGCTAAGAAGGACGCAGCGTACGATAAATGCCTTAGAGCACGTGATGATACCGCGGTACAAAGAGGCAATAAAGTACATCAGCATGTATCTAGAAGAACGAGAAAGGGAGGAGCTAGTCAAGAATAAGCTCCTCCGTAAAGTGCTCAGAGGTTGGTAGCTATGTCTCCCAGCCTTCAGGAGCGCTTAAATAAGGTAGCAAAACGCGCGGAGGAAGCATACCGTAAGCACATGGCGGAGCTAGAGGAACTATATAGGAAGCATCAGCAGGACATACTATCTAGGCTTAGTAAGATTAAAAACTCCGTTTAAGGGGTAAGAGCGCTAATGACGGAGGCGTGGAGAGTATGAAAATGCGTTTCGTGCTTATACTGCTACTGACAATGGTAACATTATCGGCTACGGCAGCTGCGGTTACGGTAACTAATACGAGCCCTACAGTCACAGGCTTAGTTGAAGAGGAAACGCAGGATTCCTCGAAGTATCTGGCTGCTGCCATAGCGTTCGGCGCCGGTGCTATAGGCGCTGGCATAGCGATAGCAATCGCCGGCTCTAGCGCTATGAGCGCTATGGCGGAGCGTCCCGAACTGAAGGTATGGGGCTTAATAATCACAAGCCTGGGCGAGGCTATTGCTATTTACGGTTTCGTCATAGCCTATCTGATACTAACTACGTAGGGCAGAGCGTTTGAGTATCCGATTTTCTTGTTTAAGCTCGAATTTTTGGGCTCTGTATTCGTAATTATTCGTCTATATTATGGTGTACAGTGGTCATTTTTTTACGGGGAATTACTCGTGAAAAGGTTTATTTGAGATTTAGAGATGAGTAGGGGGGTGCTATTTTGATGAGTCAGCGCGGCGTTGCGAAGAGCAACGGAATAGTGAAAGTAAGGATTGAGGTCACAGAGGACAAGCTCCTAGAAGCGCTCGCTAAGATAGGTGAGACGGGCGTTTTGCACCCAAGGCGCGTACCAAGAGAGGCTCTTAAGGGTAAACGGGGAGAGATGATAAACTGGGCAATTGAGGTTCTTGGGAGGCTGTGCGATAACGCTAGAAGGGTTCTCGCTTCCGCACGAGCGGCGGGGTTAATTCCTGAAGAAGATGAGCATGGGCTACCCGAACCAAGGGGGTCCCTCGAGAGGTACATTAAGACTGTGGAGCGTGAAGTAGAGCGATGGGGGGCATCTGTAGAGTCTGCTGTAGAGGTAGTGCAGGAATTACGTAGTGCTGCTGAGCGCGCAGCTGCTAATGCGGCGCTGGCCGGCTTGGTTAGGTACTTAGGCAGAAACGTCAGCGAAATACTGGAGACTAAAAACTTCGTCTTCAAAGTGTACTTGGTTCACGAGGAGGATGAGGAGGAAGTCTTTCTATCACTAGAGAGTGCAGGTCTTCCCTTTGCGTATACATCGTTAGACGGGTTTAAGCTATTTACAATCGCGGTACCCAAAGGAGAAGAGGCCCTACTAGCACGAGTAATGTCTCTCTTCAACGTGAGAGAGCTGTCTCTCGAAGAAGGGCCTATAGTTAACTACCCAGAGGAGAGCCTAAGCAAGCTTCTCACGTCCGTAGGGGGTTCGATAAGAAGTCTCAAGTCTCTTGCCAAGCTCGAAGCTCTCACGCAGGGTCTGGAGGGGCTTAGAGAACTGCTCCTAGCGGTCAAAGTTGAGGGGAAAAGGTACGTAATTGAGGGCTACGTATCCAGAGACGGGCTAGGAGAGCTTAAGAAAGCATTACCCGACAGTACAGTTGAACTCATCGAGTTGCCTCCTGAGAGGGACGCGCCAGTAGTGAAGAAGTACGGCAGGGTAATCGGAGCCTTCGAAGTTATCCTGGGAATGTATGGTGTTCCCTCTCGAGAGGAAGTTGACCCGACACCCATATTGGCCGTAACATTCCCGTTGTTCTTCGGCTTCATGTTCGGAGATATCGGGCAGGGAGCCGTGCTGGCGCTCGCTGGAGCATACTTACTATCGAGGTCTGAGTATAAGAACTGGGGTGTAGTCTTACTGATGTGCGGTGCTTGGAGCATACTATTTGGTGCCTTATATGGCGAATTCTTTGGTTACTCGTTCCATGAATTGTTTCATGTGCACGCTCCACTGTCTCTTCATGGCGAGGAGGGGATAAATGCCGAGTCGGTAAAGAAGCTATTAGGGATAGCAATACTCGCCGGTATAATTCACGTATCACTAGCGCTCACCATGCGTGGCGTTAACCATCTAAGGGAAGGTCATGTCGCAGAAGCTGTAACCAGAGATTTCACACTAGTAGCGTTCTACCTAATCGGTGTGTTATTAGTTACGTCGTCGTTCCTGCACTTAATTGAAATTGACAGCAATCTACTGCTCTACATACTAGGAGGGCTTGCTCTAATTTTCGTCATTGGCGAGCCTGCAGCACACAGCTTGCGCGGGGAGATACGAGAGGCATTAAGTAGCCTCTTTAACGGCATTATAGAAATGATGATTTCTGTGCTTGAGCTTGTCGCAAACTCTTTGTCTTATGCGCGACTCGGTGTAATTGCCCTTGTGCACACTGCGCTAATGCTCATAATAGTTTCATCTGCTAGCGCGGGTCCAATGGTATCCATACCGATCCAAATAATAGGAAACATAGGTGTCATAATGCTGGAGGGCCTCGTGGCCTTCGTGCAGTCTCTAAGGCTCAACTTCTACGAGTTTATGAGTAAGTTCTTCAGCGGTGAGGGTAGAAAGTACCAGCCAATAAGGGTATTATTTGAATGATAAGATTTCGTTTCATTATTATTTCATTATTCCGGAAGAACGATGAGTGACATTTTTTCGTGAGGGCTTAAACCTAAGTCGATTCCTCTTGATATGGCGATTAGATTCGATACCTCGTTCATCTTGAAGACTATGAGGCCTGCTAAAGGTCCGACCGTAAGGATGTATTCCCTATACGCTCTGCTAGCCCTCCTTAGAGCTTCGGCCCTTACTGCACGCTCGTCTGCAGAAGGAAGGCCGAATTTGTTAGCAAAGGTCTGAAGGGCTCTTTGAGGGTCGCGTAATAGTAACGCTGGGTCTAGCTCTAAGCACGTGGCTATTTGCTCGACGGCCTGCAGTGCCTTGTCTGCTTTTTCTTTCCAGCATAACTCTATTGATAGGGCCACTCTGTAGTCCACTATGGGCGACAGGACATACGAGCCTATTTTATATTCGCTTCTGCCTAGGCTTCTAAGAGATCTGGCGACTTTAGCTACCCACTCAAAGTCGAGAAGTAACTCGAGGGGCATGGTGTTTCCTGTGCTCTCTGCTACATTAGCACAGTACCTCAGTACTGGAAGCGACTCTCCTCTGATTAGATTAGCATGCGTGATTACTTCGACTAGATCTCTAAGGTTTCTCACTGTTAGTAGTCTCGCGAGAACATGCCTCCTATCCAGTGCCTCCTCAGGTTTTACGTGAAGGTATCTTTCTATTTCATCAAGCGATGTGCCGCTGATTAGCGCTCTAGCCACAAGCTTGACGTTCTCGTACTCGTAGGCAAGGACTAGGGACTCTACGAAGCTGATTAATTTGCGGCCTGCGCCACTTACTATGCGAACTAGGGATGTAGCGTAAGCCCCGTGAAGGGCAAGCTCTATATCCAGCTGGTCATCGCTCACAGACGTCATAGCGTCGCCATAGGTCGTATCTAGAAGTCTAGACCTAAAGCATGAGAGCGTTTCACACTCTACAAGCTCTCTATACTTCTCAGCACCTAGGAGTCTAGCTCGTTCTGCAAAAACCTTAGGCTGAACGTAGGCGTAGCGAACCGGATGTTTCATTGTTAGACACCTAGCACTATCTTCCTAATGACCTCGACACCTTGTTTCCTCCTAGTAGAAGCTATTTGTGTTATTTTTTCTGCTTCTGCAAGCGCAGTCCTTATTATTTCATCCGCTTTTCTTTCTGCTTCTGCCAGCATTTCCCGTTTAAGTTCTTCAGCTTCTTCTCTAGCGGTCTTGAGTATTTCCTCCCTAAGTTCCTTCGCTCTCTTTTCCCCCTCTCTCCTTAACTCCGCAGCGCAGTGCTTAGCGTACTTTCGCGTGTTCTCAATGTCCTCATCTATCTCGAGCACGAGGCTGACAAACTCTCTAATGTCCCATTCTCCCAAGGTCACCGCCCTGCTACAACGTGTTGTCGCGGTAATAAACAGCTCGTCACCAGCCGCGACGCATAGAACTAACGCAGACTCAGAGGCGTATTACTTGGGTATTTTCAGTCTGCAAGGCCTGTACCTGCCTTTTAAACAAGGTGAACGTAGAACGCGGGTGGTGGAATGGGTAGAAGTATCCTCTACGCAGTGCTTCTCGTAGCTATCTTAGTGGCTAGTACTGCGGCTGCTGCAGCGTCGGGGAGTAAAGGTCCTACGTTTTACGCTAGAGTGGACTACCTGCTTACAGCTGAGGACTCTGCAGAGATAACTCTCACGGAGGGCGCTGTTAGGGAGATCGCAGCACCACCTGAGCCCTCCGGCTACAAGCTCTACTACATAGAGGTCTTCTTTGAGGGAGGTCTTCCCAAGAACGTCGTTCCAGTAGGCTACGACTACCTCATAGAGGAGAGAGGTACCGTGATCGGTCTAGTCTCTACTAGCGGCACGGTATCGATCGCTTGCAGGAGCGAAAATGCGACACTGACGGTCAAAGTGAAGGCCGTGTACCTTAAGCGCGAGTGGGTCAAGATCAGCGGCCAGAGCATTAAGATCAAGGTCGAAGACCCTGGAACGCCGTTTTCTAAAGACAATCTCTCGGTCAAGGTGACCATAGAGAACCACGCGCCGTACGCTATCGTCGGCGTGAAGGGACCGGGAGGCGTCGACCTGACGGATGCCCGCAAGCAGGAGGCTATGAGCCCCGATACTATACAGGTGGATCCAAAGCACGTAGTCATTCAGCTGTCCGAGCTTCCTCTCGGCGAGTACGAGATTCTGCTCGCTGAGGGCGAGGAGTACGTGCTCCCCTCTGCCTTCATAGCGGCCCACGAGGCCTTCTACAACGATACGGTACAGCCTGGGAGGACGAAAGTGTTCCGCGTCAGACCGCCTAAGGGCTGGAAGTACATGGCCTGCGTTGTAGTCCTGTACAGTCTCAGTCCTGTCAGCAGTTCTAAGGCAAGTGCTTATGTCGAGGCGGAGGCCGTGGACCTGGTGTATGTCCGCGACGAGTCGGTCTCCATAAAGGCAGCGTCGTTCCTAGTTCCTCCTCTCAACCTGAGGCTGTGGGTGAGGGCCTACATAGCGTTCGGCGACTCGTTCCGAGTAGTAAACCCGATGGGCTCTCCAGTGAGTGTGATCTACGTACCCGTCATAATCAAGGGCGCTGGAGACTGGACGCCTGAGGGAGTCTACGTGACAGTGTCCGAGGAGGAGATCAAGAAGTTCGCTATGGCCTACGTCGTAGTGCAGGTACCAAGCTATGGCAAGATTGTGGACATCGTTACGCCGAGTGGTGACAGCTACGGCGAGTACCGCTCAGCGCTTAAGCCCTGGTTTAGCGCACTAAGGGGTATAGGCATGCTCGACGACGAGGCGTACATACAGGTGAAGGCTGGAAGCGCTATAGAGGCTGGAGAGTACTTCTTCAAGATAGAGTGGGAGCCAATAACGCTAGCAGTGGTTGACTCTAAGGGCAGGCCGATAGCAGGCGCTACCGTTGAGCTGTCTGGGCCACTGAACACGACGGTTGTTACCGGTGCCGATGGCACTGTGACGCTTAAGCTCTACAAGCCTGGCGTCTATAATGTCGGTGTTAGGTTCAGAGGAGTCCCCGTAGCCGAGTACACGCTGGGCACAATCATTAGCAAGAGGATAGAAATTCCGTGTGCAGTCTACGACCTGACAGTGGTCACTGTAAGCCTGACGGGAGCCCCGCTGCCGGGGACTGAGGTGACTCTGATAACGCCTGACGGTAAGGCCCTGCTAAGCGCTGAGACTAACGACAAGGGAGTCGCAGTGCTAACACAGATACCTAAGGGCAAGTACGTGGTCCATGCGATCTACAAGCGCATAGAGAAGATGCAGGACATAGAGGTCAGTGGCGACCGCGTGCTAGAGGTTAAGCTCGACGTGCTCTTCGAAATACCGCTATTAGGAATACCCATTAGCAGCTTTGAGGCAGCAGCTGCTGGTCTCTCATTAGGAGCTACAGCTGTGCTCTTCAAGTTAGTAGGGCGCCGCGGTGGCGAAGAGGAAATCGAAGAGCTAGAGGTAGCTGTAGGGGACTAACCCTTATAGAGGCCCG
>CAZPLI010000006.1:19967-30873 GCA_964587325.1 uncultured Thermofilaceae archaeon
GAAGAGCGGTAGCCTCCGAGACTCATGGAGGAAATCGCGGTCAGAGGGAGGACACTCGAGGAAGTAGAGCTCGAAGGCGATTCTCAGGAGTTTCTATCTTTTTTGTCAAAACATGTTAAGAAAGTGCTAGAAGGGATAGAGGGCCTGTTAGAGGTTAGTTATGGTGGCGAGCCTGGTCTCTTGGTTATAGGAAGGATTTCAAACGTAAGGTACGAAATTCTCGTTGTCGCGTCGCGTAAGCCAGCTTACAGAGTTACAGTATCAGGTTACGCCGCTGAGGGCGAGGCTTCTAGGCTCGCGCACATTGTGGAGCGCCTAATTCACTCGTACTTTATCGGAGGTGATAAGGGGTCTGTATACTTCGTCCTCGTACCAGGGCTAAGTCTTATGCCAGCCAAAGCAGAGTCAGCTCTCATTAGGGTATTCCAGAAAATGTTCCTAGGCAACATGGTTTTCATATTCGCTTTTTCAATACTATTATCCTATATCGTCTATGCATTCTTAGGCCCTCTACTCACTCCTATAGCCTTAGTACTACTCCAAATTCCACTTGTACTACTATCCCCGTGGATAGTTGCCAGCGTAATGGGTGACTGGAGGCTTGACGAGCAGAGAGGGACCGTGTACATAGTTGGTGTAAAGTTACCTATTGAAGTCTACCAGGACCTTCTACCTAGGCTCTTCGTACCTAAACGCTACGAGATTAAGAGGAGGCTGTACAGGGCTGTGGCTTGCGGGCTTGCTAGCGAGGAATACGTCAAGGCTTTACTCGCTGAGTACGGTCTTAGCCCCAACGCTTACGAGCTTGAGATTAAGAGAATAGACCTATACAAACTGGTTAGAGATGTAGCCGCTAGATTCGGGCTTAGGATGCCTAGAGTGTACTTATCCAACATAATAATCCCGAACGCTGCGGCAACAGGCGTGTACCCTCTATCATCTGCGGTATTCGTTACGACCGGTCTCCTAGTAAGGCTGGGCGAGGATGAAGTTAAGGCAGTAATAGGTCACGAGCTCAGCCACCTGAAGCGAAGAGACATACTAGTGCTCTTCCTACTGGGCGCGTGCGAGTACCTTACTCGCGTCTATGTCTTGCTATTCCTATTTCCTCAGATGCCTTTCCTATTGGCTATGCTTTACCTGTACGCCTCGCTTACGGCCTTCTTCCTTGCAGCTAAGATAGTTGAGGCGAGAGCCGACATCGAAGCCGCTGCAAAGTTAGGGCTTGCCGCCACGCTAGCATCAGCACTTAGAAAGATAGGCTTCACTAAGATAGCGATAGAGAGGACGCCCGGTGGAAGGCTTGCTGCCTGGTTCGCGTGGCGACAGCATCCTCCCACGGTGTTTCGTGTCGAGAGCTTAGAGGCACTCGCAGGGAGAGAGCACGAGATCAAGTCGCCGTGGGCGTTAGCGGTAAGACTTTGTCTTAGAGATATCGCGGCAACTATCGCTAAAGGGTGGTAGAAGATGGCCTTTAGAGGGGCATTGGCCGAGGAACTCGCTGAGTCTCTACTCTCTAGACTAGGCTACAGGATAGTTGATAGGAGGAAGAGGGTCGAGATTGCCGGGGTAGACGTAGCGGAGATAGACATTGTCGCAGAGAAGGAGGGGGACGTGTACGCTGTGGAGGTTAAAGCTGGCAAGGTTTCTGTGACAGACATTAGGCAGGCTTTCTCAAATGCAGCGCTCATAGGAGCTAAAGCTCTGATTGTCTGCAGGGGTTTCTCTAACGAGGCTGCTCGACTCCTGGCAGATAAGCTCGGCGTAAGAGTACTAGTCTTGGACGAGTTCCTAGGCTTTGTCTCGTTAGACGAGCTCTCGCGGGTACTAGAGCGTGCTCTTGAGAGATCCCTCTTAACGTATATGCTCGCGGGTCTCGCGGAGGCAGAGCCAGAGGACGAGAAAGCTTTGGAAGCGCTGGCCTATTCTCGAACCCCAGAAGAAGCTGCCCGGCGGCTTGGTCTAGGAATTAAGGAGCTAGGTCGAGTGATTTCTCGGCTTGTAGAGAAGGGGTTGATTCGGCAGGCACCGAACTATGCAATATTGAGGGCGCAGGCAGCCTTGGCCTTGGACAGGCTCAGGCTTAGGAGGTTATACGACAGTATTGCGTCTGCAGGTAGCCGGTAAGAGCTCAGAGTGTGTTCAGCTCAGCTAATAGGTGGTATATACGCACCATATATACGTGGGAGCATGCCTTACAGCGTAATCAGAGAGGTTATCGGGGAGCTAGACAGACTAATAGCACGTGAAGACATCCCCGAAGACGCTAAAGTGAGAATTCTCCACGTCAAGAAGAGCCTGTACACTGTGCTCGACGAGCTGGTATGGACTAGGAGTAAGGTGTTCGAGGCCCTGAGGGACGTGGAGGAACTCGCAAAAGCTCTCGGTGTAGCGCGTGCCAAAAAGAGCGGAGTCTACGTTGAGGCATCGCTAGTCTACGACAGAGAAGGCGCAAAAGTCAGGGTCGAAAGGACCCTATAGTAATCTCGAGACAGGTTAAGCCCTAAACACTCTAATACCCTTCTTCTCCAACCACGGCAGTAGCCGCTCGCGCTGCGTCTTACGTGTGCCTTTCCAGTCAACCACAACACCTACTATTTGCTCGCGAGTTCTCACAATGGCGTAGGCCAGGTTCTCAGGGCTTATCTCGTCTAGTACGTAGCGAGGCGCTATGTGACCTATTGCTGCGTTATTCTTGAGTGCGTACAGAGTGAGCTTAGGCGCATAGTGTGGTCCTCCAATTCCTATGAACGCCTCGCTTCCTCGGGCCTTAAGGGCTTCAACAACTGCCTGAGCAACTAGCTCTGCGGCTCTTGTATTGGTCCATTCCTCGCGCGTACTGCCTATTTCGATGAAGAATGCTGGTGTCTTTTCTAGATAAGGGCCGTGATGAGTCGCTTCGTAGCTGCACAGCCAGTTACTCAGACCGTAATCGCCTCGCTCTCTCTCCAGAACTTTTAGGGCTGCCAGCATAGGGACAGCGGGGGCTATACACAGCTTACCTGGCAGGCCCCCCAGCTTGGCCTCGTTAGTCCAGTTGCCCGGTACATGGACCGTGAGAGACGGGAGTCTGGCAGAGGCTTCATGCCTACTGAGGAACACCGCTAACTCCGCTTCCACGATGCGCTCGATATAGTCAGCATGCACAAGTTCGTCTCCGATCTCTAAGAGCGCCACGTCGCTGTCACGCATAAGTAGCTTGTAGCCTTTCACCACTTCTTCTTTGGAGAGACCTAACAGCGCCTTGACTACTCTAGCGATGTTGACGCTGGCCGGGTCTACAGTTGAGTATACTAGCACGTGCTTGACTCTTACTCCCGGCATGTCACAGTACCCTCTGGGCTCTGCGTGTTAAAACTTAGCGAGCTCGCCGCAACACTGAAGAATGAGTACTACGCTAGCAGCCGCGCTAATGGAGTGGCAGCATATGAAGCGAGCACTGGGCAAGTACCTTCCTGTCAAGTGGGAGTACTTGCGCGACATTCTGAGGGGGAGAAAGACTGCGACTATAAGGTGGGGGCTCCTTACGGTACCACATAAGCGAGTATACCTTGAGTGTGGAGGGAGGGTTTATGGCGAGCTGGAGATCCTAGGTGTTAAGCACGTAAAGCTCTCGGAGCTAAGTGACGAGGATGCTAGGCAGGACGGGTTTTACGGTCTAACGGAGCTGATAGCAGCGCTCACGAGAATCTATCCCGACATAACTCCTGGGGACTGGGTTACTGTGATAAGGTTTAGACTGGTCGCACGCTATCCCACACCAGTTACTCGTCAAGAGCTCGAGAGCGAGCTTAGTGCCGAGGAGGCACGAGAACTCTCTAGGGAGGTGCTGGCTAGAGGGCTTGTGAGGTCTCGGGATGAGTACAAAATGTTGCTTATGCTCTCCAAGGGGTTGAGTTTCGAAGAAGTAGCAGAGGCCTTGGGGCCGAACTACACGCCGGCGTACGTCAAGGCCTTGATCTCCCGCGTCGCGAGGAGGCTTTCGCGCTACGGCTACCGCTAGTGGACTTGCCGTAGACTCCTTTGAGAGCCTCTATTAGGCGCTCCGCAAGGACTTTCTCATTGGCCATTAGCCTGTCAAAGTACTCGAGAAACTTCTCCTTGACTTCGCTCACTACTTCTCCGGGCTCTCGCTCACCCTCAGCTATGCGCTTAAGCTCTTTCTCCATCTTCCCTCTGACTTCTGGAAGCACTATCTCGGGAACGTGCTCGTGTAGAGTGACTGCAAGTGCTCTGCCGAGCGGGGTAGGTATGCACCTCTTATTGCGTATGATGAAGTACTTGCGCTTCAGGTTAGTGTGTATGTGGTCCTGCATTGTAGCATCAGTGCCAATGCCGTACTTCTTCATCAGTCTGAGCAGCTCTGACTCCGAGAGGTAAGGCGGCGGCTTAGTCTCTTTCTCAACGACCTTGACCTTAACTACCTCTACTCTGTCACCTTCCAACAAGTAGGGCAAGGGAGACTCTTGCGGCCGCTCGAAGGGGTAGACCTCGTAGTACCCTTCATCGACTACTTTTAGGCCTGAGGCCAGAAACTTGAGCCCTCCAAGCGATAGCTCAAGCCTCTGGTCCTCATGGACGGCTGGGGGGCTGAGAGTGGCTAGGAAGTGCCGTACTACGAGGTCGTAGATCTTCCACCCCTTTTCTCCGAACCTCTTTTTCACGTAGCTCTCACTGGCGTACTTCGTCGGGTATATCGGCGGATGGGCCTTATCGTCCTCATTGCCGCAAGTAGGTGTGAGTCTGGGTTGCGAGAGTATCTCTCTCTGAACAAACCTTCCTAAGCGGGGGTCGCTTAAGAACTGCAAAGCTATTGCTCTCAAGTCTAATGTTGGCGGATAGATGTTGGTATCAGTACGCGGGTACGATATGAGACCCTCTTGATAGAGGTCCTCAGCTATGTTGAGTGTCTCTTTAGACCGTATGTTAAAGTAGCTACTGGCCCTCCTTTCCAGCTCTACGGTCGTGAGTGGAACAGGTGGAGAAACTTCCTTGTGCATGTAGACAGCTTTTTCAACTACGGCTACACCGGCTTCTCGAGCCCTTTGAGCGATCTTTTCTGCTTCCTCCCGCTTCTCAAACTTTCCTCCTGCGTAGCTGGCCTTAAACTCGTGTCCGTCGGCTCTGAGGACTGCCTCGACGACGTAGTACTTCTTTTTCTGGAAGTTTTCTCTTTCCAGCGCCCTCTTCACGACCAAGTAGAGGACCGGTGTCTGACAGGGGCCGTAGCTCAGAAACTTACCTCGAGGTAGCCTGACTCCCCTCTTCTCCACAGCAAGCGTTAGGGCCCGCGTGAAAGCCGCGCCTATTGTGAGGTCTACGACCATTCTTGCAAACGCCTTGTTAGCCAGCCGAGGGTCAGGCTGCCTAGGCCTTTCTAGGGCTCTTCTCAGGTCTGTAGGCGTAACCGCGTTAAACCAGACACGCTCGAACCGTAGACCAGGGTTAATACGACGTAGAATGTACATTATCTCGAATGCTATGCTCTCGCCCTCTACGTCCGCGTCAGGGGCCAGTATGACTCGCTTTGCCCTACGCCCCAGCTCTCTGAGTACCCTGACGTAGCGCCTAGACTCCTTGCGTATCACCCGTATTGGCGTAATAAAGAAGAGATTTCGGGGGTCTATAGAGTGCCACTTGTTGTATTCCTGGGGGAAGTCGAAGTCCATTAAGTGCCCACGCAGACCGAGCGAGACCCAGATCTCGCCGCCGCGCCTAAAAACGTAGACTCTAACACCGTTTACCTTGACCTCTCTGTACCCACCGTCTGATAAGTACTCGGCAAAGGCCCTAGCAACGCCTGGTTTCTCTGCGACTACGAGTACGTCGATCCGTGAGGGTAGCATCTCACATGCTACCTACGCTTCCTGCCCTTTTGTACTCTCTGGGAGACGGCCCTAACGCCTATACCCATCATTCGCCGTAGTGCCTCGTCTATGAACCTCACGTGAGAGCCTTTCCTTCCGACAAACCTCGGGTACTCGTCGGCGTCTATTACTACCTCTAGGTTCGGGCCAACGATGTCTACGTCGATGATGTACTTTCTAAGCCAAGTGAGGGGGTGAAGTGCTATCACCAAGTCTAGGAAGTTCGTCGAGAGTTCCACACCTCGAAGGAAGAGCCCGGTCTCCTTCTCGATCTTGTTTATCCTCTCACCGTTTCTCCCTATCAGCCTGCCCAGCCTATCCTCCTTTGAGACTATCAGTGCGTCCGGTACGTTAGATAGCTCGTACTTCTCCTTTAGGTCTTTCAACATGACTACTGTTATGATGTCGGCGTCTGGAGCGTGGACGTAGGCTATGTCCATCACGCGTTTCTCCTCCTCGCTCAGCTTTCGTCTCCTCAACCGCATTTCCATCGCGAGCTTAAAGCCACGCTTAGCGCCAGGTCTCACTATGTCTTTAACACCAAAGTCTATGACCACGGCTTTCTCCTCGTTGGAGAGCACCTCCCTCGCGAGGGCGGCCCCGTTAAGCTCCTCTCCCTCTCTCACTTGAAACACGGGGTCTCCTGCCACTACGAGCTTAGAGTCAGTGCCCACCCTGATTAGCATCTCTGTTAGCATGAGCGGCGAGGCTAGTTGAGCGTCGTCTAGGAATACGAGAGACCTGTCGAACGTTCTGCCTCTAAGGAAGTTCAGGTCTGCCAGTACTACCTTTCCACTCTCGATCAGTGACGCGAGTTCTTCTCTACTCACATAGTCCTGAAGCAGGTCGAACAGGTAGTCGCTTGCCAGCTTATAGTAGAACTCTCCCAGCTCTGCAGCCGTGAACTCTTTCTCGGCCTTGACGTCGACTATCGGCCTCGCGACTATAAACCTCGCGTACTCGCCTTTTTGCACGGCCTCGATACCGTAAGCACACGTTATGAGGCTCTTACCCGTGCCGCTAGGGCCGAACGCTCCAATGAGGTCAGCGTCTTTGCTCTTCAGCGCTGCCAGTAGCATTCTCTGCTTCTCAGTCGCCGGCTTAATCTTCTCCAGCACGCTCATCCAAAACTCACCTCCAGCTTATAGGCTAGCCTAGAGCATCATTGGGGACTTTTTAAAACCTGCGTGAGGGAGCACGTGGCGTGGGCGGATATAATTTCGTGTGCCTGTTCTACGGGTTACATTTGTAACTTATTCCATCCTCATAATGGAAATGTACAGTTTAGTGAGGGCATTCCTGCAAAGTAGTAATATATACCGTTGCGCTCGTAATGTCACGGAGCGGCGCCGATGAAGAGGGGACCAAGCAATGAGCAGTGACTTGCAGGCTAGGCGCGAGGCGCCGCTAAGGGGTGGTAAATGTGGTAAGACGAGGAGGGAAGAAGGCGCGTAAGGCCAAGACAACGCCGAGCTATAAGAAGATGAGAGACCGCATGATAGCCACAGCCTACATCATCCTCCTACTGGGTGTGATGTCGGCGCTAATGACGTTACTCATCAGTGCAGGCACAACAAAACCTAGGTCCCTAATTGAGCTATTCATATCAAACCCAGGCATACTGGCCAGCATAGCTCTCACGGTAACAGGTGTACTGGCCATATTCTTAGTGGTCAAGGCCTACACCGCCTACCTTTACTTCCGAACGCTTGAGGCAGTGAGTAAGTTGCTTGAGTCACGCGCTGAAGCTCCACCGGCCCCGAGTCCAGCGAGGCCGCCTGCTCCACAGCCTACTGTAAGGCCTCCCGCTCCGGCGCCCACCCCAGCGCCTGCTCCTCCAGTAACAGCACGCGCGCCCGCTCCGCCGGCACCACGCCCTGTTCAGCCACCACCCAAGCCTACGCCACCGCCGACAGCACCTCGCCCACCTGCTCCGCAGCCTACGCCTCGCCCAGTTACGCAGAAACCCGCGCCTCCTCTGCCGCCACAGCCTCCGCCGCCGCAGCCTAAGCCTACCCCGCCGCCTGCACCGCGGCCGCCTACACCGCCTCAGCCACCCGCGCCTAGCAGGAAGACCTGTCCCTACTGTGGCCGCGTGCTACCGTTCGGTGAACTTCATACAGTCTGTCCCTACTGTGGCCGTAGGCTCAAGTAGCTAAGTCTTCCTCGACGACAGTACGTAGAGGGTCAATGCGGCAAGGACTAGCAACAGCGGAATCACGCCAGTGAGGGGAATTTCTGCCTTCTTAAGGATTTTTAACGATGTGACGACTCTTACCTTAACTGAGGGAGCTGGAGCGTAAATTTCTAACATAGTGTTTAGGTTAGAGTAAGGCTTAGCTCCCACAAATCTCGCGACTATTATTAGCCGGTCATTTGTATTAACGATTGCCTTGTTCACAGCGGTCAGTGGAGTATCAGGGCTAGTGAGCGGGAGAGTAGTATCTATAGGGAACTCGTAACCGCCCATGTGGCACATTGAAAATACATGTGGAAGTGCGTTAACGTATACTACTTCAACGTCTCCTCCTGATAGCTTTAGAGGCTGCTCTCTTTCCTCATAGTAGTAAGCTAACATTAGGTAGGAACCTATGCCTCCCCTACGTAGCAGTGCCGTCACCACGCCCGATCTCTCTCCACAGGCCCCCCATCCTCTCTTTACAGTCTCGTGAGGACTCGCTATTCCGCCTTCTTTTGACATTCTGTACTCGATGTTCTCTGCCACCCACTTAATGACCTCAATTACGTACTCCCGGGGGTCTCCGGAAGCCCTCGCAATTAGCTCCTTGGCTATGCGGTCGAGAACAGGGGAGGACCAGTAGCCACCCGTGTATAACAGGTCCTTTGGTGCCTCTCTCTGAGCGTCAGCGGGTAGCATCCTTACTGTCCGCGCCCAAGGCGGATAGACCACTATTCTCTGGACTAAGGCCACGCTGTGGTTCGAGCCCGGCTCTAGCCTTAGGGCCCTATCTGACACTATAAGCCTGTTTCCCTCTTCGTCTCGTACTATGTGGAAGATTCCCGTGAGGTCTGCGCCGTCGATGACGACCCTATAGCTTTCTAGGGCCTGCCATCCCTCTATCTCGGGGACTAAGTAGAGACGTACAATAGAGCTGTCAAGCCTCAGCGTAACTTCCTGTCTACTATTGTTCACGAAGACATAGGTCACTGTTAGCTCGTATACAGTTCCAGTGTCCAGAGGACTAACGGAGCATGCTATGAGCACCAGCAATGCAGCCAGTACTGCGTTCTTCATCGTAGACACCTCGCTCACGTCCGCATTAAAGAGGAAAACGCTCTGCAGCGGTAAGGTATTATCGCTGTGGTTGCGTATATTTTGCGTGAGCATTGTGGAGCGGGAGGAGCGGACGTACGCTGTAGGCAGGTGGGTAATAAGCTTCAAGTACGAGAAGAGCGAGGAGGGTAGGGCACTTAGGTGTGTAAAGATACGGCCTCTAAGCCCGTTCGAAGCAGAAATACTCAAAGCCAGTTTAGGTCTGCCCTTCGAGTGGAGTTACGACGACGAGAGCAGGTCCGTTGAACTATGGCTGCCCAGTGGGGCCCGGATTTCACGGAACCTTGAGGACGAGATCCTTTCGGCACTTGTACGGGTCGTGCCTGAGCTCGGTAGAGAGCTATCAGCTGAGAGGTTGAGGGAGGCTTTAGCTGAGAAGGGGTGGGTCGTTAGTGTTAGTGGAACAAGAGTGCTTGCTAGAAGACCTATAGAGCTTGCCGGGGAATACGTCGGCTACATCGAGGTCGACCTAGCAAAGCGAGGCGAGTTCTTTGCGGGTTCAGCACGTGTGACCGTGTTCGCAGAGAGCGTTGAAGAGGCGCGGGCAAAGGCTGCGGAGCTCATGGCTATGCTGGACGCGGAGCTAGAGAGCGAGTACCCGATTCTCAGGCTAAAAGTCGATATTAAGGAGGGACTGGCGCCTGAAGTGGAGGAGAGAGTAGAGGATGTCTACAGGAAGGTTTTCGAAGCGGTCGCTTAAGCGTGCGTACGTAATAGCTCACGGGGACCTCGACGGGTTAACTGCTGCCGCTACTATTGTGAGCGCACTAAGTACGCTCGGATACCGTGCGAGCGTCCGAATAGCATTTCCTCACACCTTGGACCAGGTCTTAGCGTCATTAGGAGAAGTCGAGAAAGTGATCATTGTTGACATTGCTGTAGATGACGCAGCATTGCCTCGCGTGAAGGCTTGCATCGCACGCTTAGTGAGGGGCGGCGCCGAGGTCACCTGGATAGACCATCACCAGTCGACTAAGGACCGGGAGGACGAGCTCAGAGCGTTAGGCGTGAAACTCGTGTGGGCCCCCGAGTTTTCCGTAGCGCCACTCGTTAGGCGTGAGTTCCTCGCTCGGTCAGAGGATCCAGCTCTCTTCGACAAACTACTCTCCCTAGGTGAGGCCTTCGACAGGGCTCAGCACATAAAGCCAGGCTTGCCTCTAGCAGAAGTTCTCGAGTCTCTTTCGCTAGCCCTCGAGCTAGACCCGCTAGACGAGGACTTTCGGCTAAGGCTTGTGAAGATGTGGACCACTGCGAAGCAGCTAATTGACGACGAAGTGGCGCTACGGGCCGAGGAAGCCTACGAAATATTTGCAAAGCTGTTAAGGCAGGCTGAGGAAAGGATTGTCTACTCAAGCGAGGAAGCTGTAGTAATTGACATGGTAGGAGTGAGAGTCAGAGGGTTTACAGGCAGGCTTGCCGCGCACATTGCTGAGAGTGCAGGACGCGTATGTTTTGTTGTCATTAAGGCTGGGCGACAGGAAATAGTAGTAACCTGTCGTGTACCTAAGGGGCGGAAACTTAATGCTCACGAGATCGTTAGGAGAATAGCTGCTGACCTCGGCGGTAGCGGGGGAGGGCATAAGGGCGCAGCGTCTGTCAGATTGCCTCTCCACATGCACGAGAGGGTACTTAGTTACCTAAAGAGACTCTGCGAGAGGGGTCTTGCTGCATTGCAATGAGAGTTTAAGGTGGAGCCCCGGCCGGGATTCGAACCCGGGACCTGCGGCTTACAAGGCCGCCGCTC
>CAZPLI010000007.1:0-9208 GCA_964587325.1 uncultured Thermofilaceae archaeon
ACTTATAGCTCGGCTCATGAAGAGGTTAGAAGAGCTCAAGGCTCGTAATCCCGAGCTAGCCTCAGAGATTGAGAGTGCTGTGAGACCGTTGCTGGGCAAGCTACGTGAGGCCGCAGAAAAGGGCGACGTAGCTGAAGTCCACAGAGTGTGGCGCCAAATAGTCAGAGTCATAACAGCTAAAGTAAGAGAGGCTAAGGCTCATCGGCGCGCTTAAGGACCACGCGTCCATCGGCTATGAGGATATACGTGCGTGATGGGTGGCGCCAGTAGGGGAGGAATCCGAATAGGTATTTCTCTTGCCAGCTTCCTGTATTAGCTACTCTATGCTCGTAGTCTATGCCTGGAATGTGAGTGTGGCCCATTATCAGCCAGGTGCTCGCTGGCAATCTTAAGGCAAGTTTTAGTTTTTTCTCAATATAGAGCTCGCCAGCTCTTAGTGAAGCAAGCTTGTTTATTGCGTGTGCTACTGCGCCATTGAGTATGGCTATCTCGCCGTGCGTTAAGAATACCTGGACATTACCGAGTATCCCCTGAAGGGGTTGCGGACTCATAAGTACCCTACACCCGTTGATCTTTGTCTCGTACCTGACTGGTAATATCGGGTCATGCGATGCGCTACTAGTCACATAAACTAACATGCTTAGCTCTCGGAGTACAGGGCCTAGCAAGCTAGCTAGGGCTTTTGCCACTTCGCTCCCACTAGCGAGCCTATGGAAGTTGTCGAAGAGGTCGCCAAGCACTACTAGGCACTCGCAGTCCTCGCGCTTTACGATGTTACGGAGAGTCTTAGCGTGCTCGCAGGGCCTAAATCTGCAGTGCAAGTCGGAGACTAACACAGCGGACTCGATATCAAGTCCTAGCTTTGCCGGGACAAACCCTCGCCCCATCTTAACGATAGAGGTAATATAGGCTGCCCCGCAAGCGCATGCTGCCAATATTATATACCACAAGTCCATACCCAGCACGAGGGCAATGAAGGCGAGGGTCGTAGTAATAGCTTTAGTCTTAACGTTTACGGCGACCCTAATCCCAGCACTAGGCAAGCCCACCTTAACGTACTTAATCAACGTGTCGTACACTGGCAACGCTACGGTCACTATTCTCTTTGTCGACGATGCTCCTGGGAGGGCCTTCATATTTCTCCCTAGATTTGAGGAGTACAATCTGACGTATAGCGGCGTATACAAGCCCTTAAACCAGACGAAGATCACATACTTCTACGATAGGCTTGACTTCGCCTACGAGCCTGGGAGCGAAGGTAAGTTCGAGTTCTCAGTCAGCTACTTCTTCCCCTATGCAAGCCTCATGACCGAGGACAAAGCGTGGTTTATGACTCCCCTAATAGGGGCTCCAAACCACGTGACCGTTTACGTCAATGTGACACTAGAAAACTTGGGTAAAGTCACTGCTACAGTACCTGAGCCCTTAGAGGTGGTAGGAAATAAGCTGTCTTTTAGGGTGTACGACACCGTTGAAGGTCAGAGAGTAGTGATCGAGTACCTTCTAAAGAAGCCAGTTCAGGTAAGGACTATTAAGCGCGACATAAGGGGCACTAAGGTTATTGTTAAGGCGCCCGAGATGTACAGCGAGCTAGCTGATAGAGTGCTCTCGACGTTCGAGAGGACTAAGCCCTATCTCGACGAGATATTCGGTAACGTGTTCACGGAGGTCGAGTACCGTTTCTTTCTTCCAAGACTTAAGGACGTCACAGAGCTAGGCTATGTGCACGGAGAAGAGCTGAGCTTAGGAGGGGAGGGTCCAATATACCTCAACATGGTACTGCTCCGGTACGTCCCGGGGTACTTTGAGGCGACAGTTGTTCATGAGTATGTTCACAAGGTCTTGGCTAAGGCAGGGATAGAGCCCAATAACATACTGCGGTGGTTCCACGAAGGCGTAGCAGAGTACGTATCACTCGAAGTATGCAAGCTGGCGGGCATAGACGTCAGAGAGCTGGAGCAGGACAGGGCATTAGTATTTAGAGAGGTAGTGCGCGTTACAGGTGGTGATTTCGGCTTTCTACAGAACTGGGCGAGTACCGCAGACGAAGGTTTGAAGTACGCTGCATCGGAGTACTTAGTATACAAGCTTGCGAGTAAGTACGGGGGTCTCGACTTCATATCTAGAGTTGTTAGAGAGGCTAGAGCTAAGGGCAAGGTTGCAACTACTGATGACTTGGTTGAGGTGCTAAGTAGGGCTGCTGGCGAGGATCTGAGACCTCTTTTTAGGAGCTGGGGCTTCGTGCTCACGAGCGATGTTGAAGCTATACGAGGACCGTTAGGCATTCCACTATCGCGCTGGATAGCGCTGGCAGTAATAGCAGTACTGGTAGTAGTAGCACTAGTAATAGTAGTGAGGTACGCGAGGGGAAGGGCTAGGCGCGAGGTTGAGCTCGAAGACTTCACACGGTGTCAGTACTGTGGCGCTATAGTTGAACGTGGGGCGGCATTCTGCCCCTATTGTGGCAGAGAAATTGAGGCAGCCGAAGAGTTGCCAGAGGACTTTACCGAAGAGCTGTAAAAAGAAGCGATTTTACTATAGTCGTCTACTTGGTTCTTAACGCAGCTAAACGACTTCTTCCTCTACGGTTATTATCTGCACAGGGCACGAATCAGCAGCATTCTTAGCGCATTCATAAAGTTTTTCGGGAATTATTCCCTTCCCTATGTTGTTTTCTACTCTATACTGCTCCACTATCTGGCTTCTGCCATCTTCCTCGTTCATTTCAAATACGTCAGGGCATAAGGCCACACATGCCATACAAGCAACACATTCATCTCGCTTAATAGTCACACGATACTTTTTCTCCGCCGTAGTCACCACCCACCATGGAGAGCGTGAAGCATGTATTTTAGCTCTCAGCTTCTGGCTTTACCCCTCGTCGATGCTGGCATGACAATGTAGCCATCACAGCCGCCTATAATCTCGACTTGATGTCTGAGGTACAAGAGCCCCACATAGGCTGCAGTCACCGCGTCAAGCTCGTCTAGTGTAATGTTGTCACGTAGCTGTTTAATGCCTAATTTCCGCAGGCCAGCTAGAAGTCTATCCTTACCTGCACGCTTACGAGGAATGCCTAGGACATCCTGTGCGCCTCCGGGGAATACTTCTATTACTTTAAAACCTCTTGAGCGTAATTCTGTGCATAGCCTAATGCCCCGTAGCGTGAGCTTAAGCATAGGACCTGCTGCTGGTGGAAGTAACCTTATTCCACGCCTGAGGAGTTCTTTATCACATTCTCTCAGGGCCCCCTGCTTTGGCAGAGAAAGTGGAGCGTCTATGGCCACTATCTCGGGCCGCCATTTCTCGACTGCCTGGATTATCTCGTTGTCTAGCTTAACTACCCATGTAATTGCGTTTAACCGCGAATCAAGCACGCAGAGCCCCGTAGGTCTTTTCTCGCTACCGGCGAGGTCTATCCCTAACGAGATTGGCCTTTTCATCGAGTCATTCAATTAGCCCTGCCTCCTTCAGTCTCTTAGCAACATTCCTGAGTACTCGCCTGATTCTCACTCTTTTATGAAGACCTCCGAGCTTTAGTGCCGCCTTCCTAATGCTACCCTCCCTAACTATAAGCTCCAATATGGCTCTCTCGTTATCAGTTAGCTTACAATGCTTAAGCGCCTTGCGTGCAACTTCGACGGGGTCTGTCTTCACCCCCCAAGAGAGCTCCTCGGGTGTGAGCGGTCTTTCGAACGTCTTTATCCACTTAAACCTGATGACAGCCACTAGCGAGTTAGAGCCTAGCGAGGGGTAGTGCTTCCTTAAGGCGTTAATGAGTTCCTCCCTTGTATCAAAGCCCTCTTCACGTGCTTCCTCATCACCTAGAGCGCTTACGGGCTTGAAGATCACGCTAGTAACCTTTGCTAGGCCTATGACTTTGCCCCCGCAGTGAACATATACTAGCGATCCGGGCCGTGGCACGCTAGATCGAGCCACTCTTATAGTTATCCTCTTTCTCCCGGTTAGTAGAGCGTCCATGTACTTTTTGTCAAACATTAAGTGTTTTGTCACGTGTTCACCACCCGTGGAGCTAGCGCTCGCGCGCTAACCGCCTCCCGTCGCTAAGCACCCAATATTCACCATCCTCACGCCGCTCTAACTTCCATACAAGTGCTTCGCGCTTTACACGCTCGAGTATCGACGAGAGAGCCTCAAGGCTTTCTCTGCGTCTCTTGGAAGCCACAGCAATGAATAGGACAGGCTCGCCAGGCTTCGCAGTGCCAACTTTATGGAGCACCAAGGCTGTTATTGCGTCATGTTTCTGAAGTTCCTCACTAACTATATCGGCCAGCCTATGCGTAGCGTGCGGCTCGTAAGCCTCATACACGAGCTCATTAACACGCTTGCCGTTAACAATCTTCTTGACTATTCCTACGAACACAGCCACTGCCCCCGCTTCAGGCGGTAAGGACTGTATAAAGTTCCCGAGCTCCTCTGATGGATTTACTTTCTCTGTGAAGCGTGCATGCGAGCCGCCTGAGAGTGGAGGGACAACAGCTATTTCGTCGCTCTCAGTGAGCTCTTTATCTTGCGAAGCCGGCTTGCCATTTACAAGCACCAGCACCTCCTCGTTTTTCATCCACTCACCAAACTTAGGATGCCTGCGGGCGAGCACTCTCAGCAGTTCTGCGACAGTGGGACTGTCAAGCTCTATCTCCTCTTCCTTAGTCCCTACAAGGTCCCTGACCAGCGAGAAGTACTTCACACGTACTCGCAAGCAAGTCACCACGCAGGAGTTTATACGTACCCAGCTATAAGCTACCCCTTGTGGCGCAGGTAGAATACATAGAGAATAACGCTGTCATCAGGGTACTGCTCGGCGTGCCACAGAGGCACAAGCACCTACGCCTCGCCATAAAGTTAGCGAATGGCAGAGTCTTGCTGTTTAGCGAGGCAACTGTAGCAAACATCGTCAGGGCCTACGTCACCGTAAAAACGCACCCCCAAGTAAGGGCAGTAGAGCTTGTGGGCATGTCTCTCAAAGAGAGAAAGCCAGAGTACGCCAAGTACCAGCTACTCGAGACGCGGAGGGACCCCAACGAGATAGAGTCCGAACTGGCTAAGCTACTCGAACTAGCTAAGCCTGTCCACAGACAGATTTAATGATGCCACTACAATCTAAGCCTTGAATGATGATAGCCCTACCCTCGGCCCCTGAACGGTGACGAAGGACGCAGACGCTGATTTTTAGTACCTTACTCACAATACTATTGAATAAAAATGTGACGGAGGCAAACTGTTTTAACCCTCCCCGCGCTAGCAGACCGGGAGTCTTATGCCGGAGTCGGCGCGTATGTTTGAGGAGCACCTCACTAGATGGGTGCAGATGCAGAAGCAGGTGCTTGACTCAATATCCAAGGTCGAGGAGCAACTTAGAGATGCGGACAGACTTGACTTGATCTTAGCGACTAGAGTTGCTTTTCAGCATATCATCAGAACGGTACAGGCGTTTGATAAGTGGCTTCAGGACCCCTTCATAATCGGCCACATGCCTCGTGAGATGCTGGAAGAGGTCCAGAGGAAGACTTGGAAGATACTAAAGGAGCTCTTAGAACTAGACATTCATCACACGAGTCAGTTTGCCGAGCTGATAGACAAGCTGGCTAAGGAGGGTAGGCTAAACCCGCTCCTGTACTCTAGGGAGAAGGAGGAGCAGGAGAGCCCTAGGCTGAGCATATAGCGGTGCCACTAATGGGGCTCACGCGCAGGCGTTTCCTCGCCTGCCTTGTGAGCGGAGCGTCTTTACTATTGCTAGACTCGTTGCTAGAACCACATTTCCAACTCGAGGTCAAAAGAGTGAATATCACTGTATCAAGAGTGATAGGGGTAACGCTACGTGTAGCCCAAGTATCCGACATGCATTTCCCCTCACTCCTATCACCGGTATACGACAGAGCAATCATAGCAGTTAGAGACTGCAAGCCCGACATAGTGGTGGTGACCGGCGATTTAGTCTCTACAGCAAAGGGGGTAGGACAGGCTTGTGAGTTCGTAGGCGCACTTTCAGAAGCTGCACCCGCACTCGTCGTGTGGGGGAACTGGGACTACTGGGCTTTAGGCCAGAGCCTAGCTGAATTCAGGTCTAAGCTGCAGCGCGCTGGTGATGTTCGTGTACTTGTGAACGAGGCTCTGCGTACCGATACTGGTGTATGGATTGTGGGTTTAGATGACCCTCACACGGGGCGTGCCAACGCTAAGAGAGCCCTCTCAGGTCTGGGAGATGAGCACTGCATAGCACTGGCTCACTCGCCGCAAGCAGTGGGTCTACTGAAGGGTAGAACCTGCTGCCTTCTCGCTGGGCACACCCATGGAGGTCAGGTGGTGCTACCGCTCATAGGTCCACCTTTTGTCCCACTATCGCGCAAATACAGGCACCTCGTGGCAGGGCTCTACGAGGAGCACGGCGTGAAGATATATGTCAATAGAGGGCTGGGGACCACGGGGCTCCCCGTACGTTTGCTATGTCCACCAGAAGTCACTATACTCGACATAGCGCTGTAGCGCGAGTAGTTTTTAAGAGTTCTAACAGCAGGAGACCGGCAGGCTTAATTACATGAGGTGAATTCCTTTTGGCGGCGGGGGATCATGTCGCGCCAATTCAAGTAGTTGTAACGGGTAGACAGAAGCGCCTTCTAGACCTAGTATTAAAGGGCATAAGAGACCTCGACGAAATTGCCGCTAAGCTTGGCGTCCCCCGCGAAGACCTCATGAGGGACGTAGAGGAGCTTAGGGCGCGGGGTCTTCTTAGCGTCGAACGTCTAGAGAGGGAGGTCTACGAGGTTACTCCTGAAGGGGAACGCTACATACTGCTTGGTATGCCTGAAGAGAGGGTCCTTAAGGTCTTACTGAGAGTAGAGAGAGTTAACGTGCGAGAGCTTGCATCAAAGGCCGAGGCTTTAGGCGTAGAGCTGAGCCCAGAAGAGGCTAAGATAGGGGTCTCTGTTCTTGCAAGGTCTCAGGCTGTTAGAATCGAGAAGGGAGTAGTGAGCATTAGCGACGAGCCACGAGTAAGGGAGGCTAGTGACAGGGCTAAGGCGCTCAGTGAGGCCCTTGCTAAGCTTAAGAGGGGGGAGAGCGTAGACGCCTCTCTCGTCGCAGTGCTGAAGAAGAGGGGGCTTGTAAAGGCTAAGAAAAGGAAGCTAGTCCTCCTAAGCCCCACAGAGAAGCTCAGAGACCTAACGTCTAAGGGCCTACTCGTGGAAGCCAGGGTCATCACCGCGCTAACTCCCGAGATCATAGTCTCGGGAGAGTGGAGACGTGCGGTCTTTAAGCCGTACGACCTCTCCGTAGAGCCCCCAGTGCTCTACCCAGGCAAGAAGCATCCCTACCTAGAGTTCCTCGACTGGGTGCGCGAAATACTGGTCTCTATGGGCTTTGAGGAGATGAAAGGACCACACGTAGAGCTCGAACTCTGGAACTTCGATGCACTTTTCCAGGCTCAAGATCACCCTGCAAGAGAGATTCACGACACTTACTTCCTGAAATTCCCAAGGTATGGTCGCTTCAAGGACAAGGAGTTCATGGAGCGAGTGGCCAAGGCGCACGAGAACGGATGGATTACGGGCTCAAAGGGCTGGGGCTACAAGTGGGATCCTCGCAGAGCCCTCAGGCTGATACTAAGGACTCAGACTACTGCAGTCTCTGCGAGAACCCTCTACGAACGTGGTGACGGAGAGTACATGTGCTTCTCGCTAGACAGAGTCTTCCGACCCGAGACTCTCGATCCTAAGCACAGCATGGAGTTCTACCAGCTCGAAGGAATAATAGTAGGTAGGAAGGTGACGTTCAGGCACCTCATAGGCTTCTTCCAGGAGATAGCGAGGAGACTAGGCCTGGGCCGCGTGAAGCTAAAGCCAGCATACTTCCCGTTCACGGAGCCAAGCGTTGAGGGCTTCATTAAGCACCCGAAGCTCGGCTGGATTGAGGTCTTCCCCGGTGGCATGTTTAGGCCTGAAATGCTACTGCCCTTAGGCCTCAAAGAATCGAATGTTGCTGCCTGGGGCATCGGTATCGACAGGATAGCTATGACAGTGCTAGGAGTAGATGATATCCGCTTACTCTTTACGCAAGACCTAGACTTCCTCAGGAAGTGGCCGCGTCCTATCGTAAAGAGTCTCATGGGGGTGAGGTAGGTGCCTGTCATAGAGGTAGCTATCTGGGACTTAGAGAGGCTGCTGGGAAGGCAGCTAACGCGTGACGAAATCGAGGACTTACTGCCGCGTGTGAAGTGTGAGTTCGAAGGTTTCGAGGGAGACTACGTATACTACGAGGCCACGCACGACAGGCCCGATCTCTACTCGGCAGAGGGGCTGGCGAGAGCCCTTAAGGGACTACTAGGAATAGAGGAGGGCTTACCGGAGTTTAAGGTCTCAAGCGAAACGATCCCCTGTATTAATGAGGGGCCCAGCTACAGGCCGTACATCTTCTGTGCAGCAGTCAAGGGAGTTAGCCTCGACGACGAGGCAGTACGCCAAATAATGCAGCTACAGGAGAAGCTTCACGTAACGTACGGGAGAAATAGAAAGAAAGTGTCGATCGGAGTCTATGACATGTCCGAACTAAAGCCTCCCATAAGGTACATTGAGGCAGACCCTGACTCTGTGAGTTTCGTCCCCCTAGACTTCACCGAGCGGCTAACGCTCAGGGAAATCCTGAGGAGGCATCCCAAGGGTGTAGAGTATGGCCATTTAATCGCTAGCTATGAGAGGTACCCCTTACTGGTAGACTCTGAGGGGACAGTACTCTCCATGCCTCCGATAATAAACAGTGAAGACACTAGAGTCACCGAGGAGTCCCACGACCTCTTCATAGACGTTACGGCTACCGATCCCCGCGCCGGTATGCAGGTGCTAGCGGTCGTAGCAACGTCGATAGCTGAGAGAGGAGGCGAAATAGTAAGAGTAGAGGTCAGAGGAAGGAGCGGTAAAGTGTTGTCTCCTGAGCTTGAGCCGGAGGAGGTAGTGCTCGAAGTTAGTCTCGTGGAGAGGCTAGCAGGACTGAAGCTGAGCTCAGAAGAGGTCGCTTCACTACTTAAGAAAATGAGGTTAGGCGCAGAGGCCCTAAACGATAGAGTGAGGGTGCTCGTACCTCCCTACAGGGTCGACGTACTGCACCCTGTCGACATAGTAGAGGACGTGGTAATGGCATACGGCTACGACAGGCTTGAGCCAGAAGCTATGCCTCCGCTACACCCCGGCCGCGAGGA
>CAZPLI010000007.1:9218-30224 GCA_964587325.1 uncultured Thermofilaceae archaeon
GAGGACCGTTAGAGGTGTTCTCTCGCTTAATCAGAGAGACTATGGTGGGGCTGGGCTTTCAGGAGGTAAACAACTACATGCTGACTAACAAGGAGACGCTCTACGCTAAGATGGCAGCAAGCGAGATACCTACGGTTGAGGTCGAGAACCCTAAGCAGGAGACTTACTCCTGCTTGAGGACATGGATAATTCCTCAGCTTATGGAAGTTCTCTCAAACAGTAAGCACGCTGACTATCCTCAGAGGATATTCGAGGTAGGCGACGTGGTCTTAGTCGATGAAAGCTCCGAGACTTGTACAAGAGAGGAGAGGAGGCTAGCGCTTGCCATCGCAGGTCGGAATATCACTTTAACTGACGCACTTGCAGCGCTGAGGGCCTTACTTGAGACCCTTGGTCTCGAGCTGAAGCTTCAGAGCGCGTCTCACCCAAGCCTAATACCGGGGAGGACCGCTAGAGTTATCGTAAGGGGGCTCGACGCTGGGATAGTAGGCGAAGTTCATCCTCGTGTGCTAGAAAACTTTGAGTTGACGGTACCCGTCGCAGTAGCGGAGCTAAACGTTAATGTTCTGAGGGGGGCACTACTAGGTAATGAAGACTAAAGTGTTAGTATTAGCTAAGAGGCTGCCCTGGCTAATACCCTTTCTTTACTCCTTACCCGAGGGCGAGTTTAGACCCTCGGATATAGCTAAAAGCTAGGGTACGCGCTCCGACTATGTTAGGCACTGCATCAGGGTAATGTCCGTCGAGGGGCTAGTGACTAGAGTCGGCGAAGGGCTCTACAGGGCTGAGACGAGCGCATGCAAGGAGGCAATTAAACAGCTCAATGTCGTACGTAGGGGTAGCACGTACATAGCTGACCTCGGAGGGCACTACGTAGTGCTGCGGGTAAGAAGGAGGTATGTAAGAGTGTTTACCGTGCCTCGCTTGCTAGCTGAAAGAGTGTTAGAGGTTGTGAAGAAGCACGGCGAAGCTAGGGTCTCCGAGATAGCGCGTATGATAGGAGTGCCTGGCAGAGTTGCATACAGGGCAGCGCTTGTCCTAGAGGCTTACGGCTTCATCGAGAGGAAGGGCGATTTATACGTCCTCGTATGTGAAAGCGCATGTGGTGACTCAGATGGCGAGTCGTAGGAGACTAGATGCTATTCTCTTTGACTTCTGGGGCACCCTTGCCTATCCTCGTGTTAGCATTGAGGAGTACTATGCTTACAGAGCGCGTTGTGTAACAGAAGCACTTAGAGCAGAAGGCTGTAACGTAAGCTCTGACGAGGTGCTTGAGGCGTTTTTTAAGGCGCGTAGGTTGGCTGATACTATACGCAGGGAGACTTTCAGAGAGGTTCCAGTTAGGGGTGAAGCAGTTCTCCTCCTACGGGAACTAGGCCTAGACTTCACAAACGAGCGGCTTATAGACCTAGTTTCCTCGGCCTACATGCGCCCGTTTATGGACCTAGTGGAACCCGCCCCGGGAGCAGCAGAGACTTTAACGAAACTTAGAGACATCGGCGTAAAGCTAGGTCTTGTAAGCAACACCATGGAAACTCCCACGCTTCTCGCAGTGATGCGTAAGCATGGCTTACTGCACTTTTTCGACGTAATAGTAACTTCAGACCGCGTAGGCTTCATCAAGCCGTCGCCCTTTCTGTTCACCTACGCATTAGGCTTGCTAGGAGCACAGGCGGCACACTCAGTGTTTGTAGGCGATGAGGATGCAGACATCAGGGGCGCGGCAGCCATAGGCATGTGGACAGTAGCTTTCGAAGGCTTCCACCCCTATAGGGGACCGCCGCCTCACTTTAAGTTCTCACACTACAAGGACTTCTTACACGTATTGTCGACGGAGTTTGTACTTAGTAAAGATAGGACTAAACAATAACTATGCAATAATAGAACTTTATCCGATTCTATACGACGAAAGACTTAAGATTAATGTAAAGCTGGCACTGGGTGTATGCCTACAATTATAGGACATGTCAAGGCAGTATTCTTCGACTTAGGTGGCACCCTTGCGTATTACGCACCGTCCCCCGAGAGCATAATCGCGCGGGTAATAAAGAGACACGGCTTCCACGTTGAGCCTCATCATGTAAAGGATGCTTTGACAGAGGCCGAGAACGCATTCAAGCCAGTTAGAGAGAAAATAAGGAAGCAGTCGAAGGGCGACCCCTTGAGGTATGTTGACCTTCCGCTTGACTACTGGGTTGAGGTAAATCTCTACATGTTATCTCTATTAGGTCTGCCACAAGACATAGGCATCGCTAAAGAGATAGCGTTAGAGTTTAGAAAAACCAGAAATGTCGCACTTTACCCCGACGTGGTGCCGACACTTAAAGCACTGAGGGCACGAGGCTACAGGCTAGGCATAGTGTCTAACGGACCACCGTTCGTAGAGAAAGTGATTAAGCACACCGGGCTTAATAAGCTCGTTGACTTTTATGTAGTCTCCTATAAGGTCGGATTTGAGAAGCCCCACCCCTCAGTGTTCTGGCGGGCTCTAAGAAGCGCTGCCGTCAACCCCTTCGAGGCTCTCCACGTCGGCGACGACTATGAGTGTGATGTAGAAGGAGCGCGAAAAGTAGGGATGACTCCGATCCTGTTAGATAGGTGGGGGAGACACTCCTGCACGGATTGCATAAGAATAGAAAAATTAGACGAACTTCTCACTATGCTTACTTGAAAAGAGAGTAAATAGGGGGTTATAGCTCTCTATTGCGTACCATAAATATATACGAGGGCTCTTCGCACTCTTCCACCAATAGCCTACAGTGCCGAAGCGAGGGAGTACAATGCTGTCGCGGAGAATAGCGCTAGCGGTGGCAGTGCTACTGGCATGCGCTTTCATGATCGGGTCAGCTACGGGTATCCAGAGGACTGTAGTGTCTCTCTTCGTGAGGGAAGCTACCGGTGAGGCAGTATGGGTATTTGCTCCGCTAATATCCTTCGGAGTATTCAAAGGAGTATTAGGTTTAGTGGGCGGTGAGGTATGTGATGCGCTCGGCCGTCGTAAGGCCTTACTCATAGGCCTCGTCACGTACGCCGCCGGAGTATGGATAATTCTCGCTCGACCCACGCCTGACGGTATTGTTATTGGCAACTCGCTTGTGGGAGCGGGTGAGGGTTTAGTCTTCCTAGCTGCGATGACGGGCCTTGCCGACGTCTACGGGGCGGAGGAGGCAGGGCTCTCCTTTGGGGCTATGGAGGCTCTGGCGTACGCAGGTTACGGATTCGGGTCTCTTCTCGCGGGCCTATTATGGGGGGCCTGGGGGCCCATCGCACCTTTCAATTACGCGTTTGCAGCTTCTCTTGTCATTTTAGGCTTCGCGCTTCTTCTCTGTAAAGAGACTAGGCAGCTATCCATTAGGGAAGGTGAGAAGTGGGGCGAGGTCGAGCTGTCCACTGTAGAGGCATATTCGGCATGCTTAACTAAGCCTAGCCTTCTAGCTTCTTATTTCGCAGCTCACGTTGCGAAGTTCGCAGACGCACTCGTGTGGGCGGTATTCCCGTTAATCTTTGCACTGAGGGGGTTCAGTAAGGAGGAAATAGGACTCCTTCAAGGACTAGTCACTTTAGCGTGGTCAGCTAGTATGCCTGTCTGGGGCAAGTTCTCGGACAAGGTAGGTAGGAAGGCTCTCATAGCGGGAGGCTTTACTCTCTACACGTTCGCTCTCATACTGTTCCTCAACACTAAGCACTTAATCGATACTGCCGTCAGCGTAACGCTACTGGGATTAGCTAACGGGATGTATTACCCGTTACTACCCGCCGTTACCGCAGATTTAGCTCCTCTGGGAGCGCGGGGGAGAGCACTAGGACTCTACAGGTCCATGAGGGACTTCGGCTACTTAACGGGAGCCGCGTTCCTAGCCCTACTATTGAAGTCAGTGGGTGTTTACGGGGCGTTCGAAGTAGTAGTATTCCTCACAGGGTTATCCGCAGTCACATCTCTACTACTGGTCAGAGAGACGAGACCATTCTGGCCATTTTTCGACTTAGTCGTCGAGCACGCGCTACTAATGCGTGAGGTACTCCTCCTCAACGGAGAGCTACTCAGGTCTATGAGAGACGGAGATGTTGAGCGCGCGCACTCACTAGCGAAGGAAGTCAAGAACTTGGAGAGAAAAGCCGATCATATAAGACGGGAAATAATGGACAAGATATGGTCCTCTACCCTGCCACTCAGCGACCGAATGGACTTCGAAAGGTTAGTAGAGGTCGTGGACAGAGTAGCAAGCCACGTGTTAGAGTCTCACGAGAGACTCTTTAGGATAGACGTACAGTCAGTGCCTAGGCAGCTTCTAGACGGCCTAGTAGAGCTCAACGGCCTGACGGCAGAAGCCGCGGACGCTTTCATCGAGAACATAAAGATGCTCAGGAAGTTTCCCCGTATCGCTGCAAGGCTAGCGGATGCCGTAGATAAGGCGGAGACTAAGGTAGACCTACTGAGGATGCGGCTCCTGGACGAAATTAGGGTAGCACTTAGACGAGGCGAGATAGATGTGCTCGCAGCAATAGACCTAAGAGACGCGATAGACCTGCTGGAGGAAGTTGCTGACGAGTTAGAGGATGCGAGTGATATCGTCAGAATAATATCCGTCAAACATGCGCGCTAAGCTCTGCGTGCGCGCTCAAGCAGCCGTACCAGTTCTGGATATCTCGTAGCTCTGAACGCCCCCCTAAGCCTCTGCTTACTAATCACTCTCTCCAATTCGGAGAGAGTAAGTGGATAGCGATAGCGCTTAGGGCTAAGTACCTCTATTATTGCTACCTCTCCTCTTTCACCTATGTACGGTAGGTCACGCTCGTCACAGCCGGGTATAAGTCCCCTTAGAACCTCGGCTTTCACTGCTTCGACTTTCTCTAACCTGACGCTTCCCGCGACAAACTCCCCCGTAATGGCTTTAACGGGTGCAGTCTCATAGAGCACTATAATGTTGCCCGGCTTTACCTTAACCCTCCGCCTTAGCTCGTACTTTTTTACTCCGCTGTATATTTGTCTTGCAAATAATGGCTTTATAGGGAAGACCCACAGCGTCATAACCCCAGAAGCCTCGCCTCAATGGCTAGTCTTCTTCTCACAGCTTCAAGCGCCTGAAGAGCCTTTCTGCAAGCTTTCCTGTGCCAGTCTTTAAACCAGGCTTCACGACCAAACCTCGTTAGGACATCTGTGACTGCAGCCCTGGTCTTTTCAACGTGTTCGTGCATGTTGCCTCTTTCTAGACTACGACCGTTAAAGAGCCACTCCTGTCTAGCTGACCAGTCACCAGGTTGGTCTAGGCCCGGAACGTAGTGAGGAGCGCAAGCTTTCAGCGTCTCTCTCGGCACTATAGAGCCTAGGGGCTTAAAGCCGTCCCGACTCAGGTCCGGACCGTATAGTACCATGTCGTAATCATTACTAGCCAGTGCTGAAAGGTCTACAAGGGCGAACGCTGCGATTCTCTCAAAACCTAGTTCTAAGGCTTTTTCTACTACATGGGCGAGCCCCTTTTGAGCGATGAAGCCGTAAAGTACGAGGAGCTCTGGTTCACAGCCTCTTGCGCGCAGAGCGCGAGTGATAGCGTTCAGCGACACTGACGCCGCGCGTCCCGTTGCTATCGTATCAGGTACTATCACGGCCACCTTGCTATTTCTAGGGAGGTTAGTGTAATTCTCGTAGACTACTCTGAGAGAACTCCTATCGCGGCTATAGAGAGGTCTGACATAAGCCTCTCTAAGGTCTGGTAGGTGGGCAGCTAAGGCCTTACTCAACTTATAACCTGGGCTGGCTCTGAGTATATGCAACAGCACTATGTGACCCTTCCATTCTTCGAGACCAAGCTCTCTCACTATAGCGTTAGCAGCTCTTGTAGCAAGAGTCTCGTTGAGGCTGTCGAAAGCCTTGCCTACAATGTGAGGAAAGCAGGCGAGGGCTCGTGCTTCGGGAGTGTCAACGATAAGCACTTCGCAGTTTCCTACTACAGGTTTAGTGACGCAGTAAAGCCTTAACTGGTCTTCTTGCAGCGTTAACTCTACAGAGTCAGTATCCACTCCGAACAATTCGACGATTTCGTCGATATCGGCTTCAGACGGCTCTCTCAAGAGCCCTCATCAGTGCCCCCAGACCTCCCATAAATAGCTTCCTCTTAGCAAAAACAGGTCGGTTGTCCTGGCCTTCGTCATTACTCAGTAGTTCCAGCGGTCGTCATCCCCGTTCACTAGATAATCATCGGGTAAAAATTGTTAGCCTCAACTGCTAAGTGTGGAGGCCTTTTTCCCGTTCACGATAGAACCGTGAGGCTTCGAGGCGAACCAGTTGCTGCTACTGGAGCCCTACTCAGTCTACTATGTCAATAGGTAAATCAGACCGGTCAATACTGCCTGATCTTGACTCGCTTTTGCTGGCTTAGCCGCCTCCTGCAGGGGGGAAGATAGCTATTTCGTCGCCATCCTTGACGTCTGTGTCTAGCCCTTTAAGAAACTCAACGTTTATCCCATTAACTAGCACTTTATACATCGGCTTAACGCGCTCATTCTCAGCGACTTCTTCTAAGAGACCAGGCACGGCACCTAAGACTTCCCTCAGCGTCGCTTTGTCGGAGCTTAGCTCTACTGTTAATTCCTTTCCAAACTTCTCTCTCAGCGTAGCAAAGAACTCTAGCTTAACATGCATAGCTAGCACCTAGTTAAAAAGAGAGAAAAATAAAGTTTTGAGATTTACTCGGGCAGTAAGCCGGCCTCTTCGAGCTTGTCTGCGACCCACTTTAGCCCTAGCTCTTCGAGCTTCTCCCTAGTCGGTCTGCCGTCCTTCCAGCCGCGTAGCTTGTAGTACTCGTCAAGCATCTCCTCTAGCTTCACTACGTGGCCTTTGGCCGGCCCTTCTGGCATGGGCTCCTTCAGTAGCCTAGCTGGCAGTGTGTCGTACTCTCGCCCGTCGCCGAAGGCCAGCACGTTGAAGGCTCTCTCAGCGTTGTATATCCTCTCGCCGATCTTCATCAAGTCCTCGGCAGTGTAGTTCCAGCCGGTGGCGGCGGAGAGAGCAGGGGCCCAGTCCTCGACCCAGGTGGCGAACGTGTTGAACTTGCACAGTATCAGGCTGTCGACTACTGCGAAGCCGTCCTGGAAGGTCTTTACGAGCTCAGGCTTGCCTTTAGTCTCGAACCTGTCTACCAACTGTGGGACGCCTAGGACCTCGGGAGCTATCATGTAGGCTCTTAAGTGGCAGCCGCCCCTGTTAGAGGTCGCGTAGCCTAAGCCGTGGCCCTGCGCGCCTCTTGGGTCGTAGGCCGGTAGCTCCTGGCCTCTAACTACCATTGCGACCTCAGGAGCTCCGTATTTCTCGGCTAGTTTCTTGGCGCCCTCGGCTAGGTCGTCACCGATACCACTCCTGTAGGCAGTCCTCCAGGTCAGCTCAACTATGGCGGCGGGGTTGCCCCAAGTCGGCTTTAGACCGCGCAGCTTCTCCTCTGGGATCTTACCTTTCTCATATAGCTCCATTAGAGTGCCTATCACATGGCCCATGCTTATCGTGTCCAGGCCCAGCTCGTTGCAGAGGAAGTTCGCCTTAGTTATTGCGTTAAGGTCGTCAGTGCCGGTCTGGGCACCGAATGCCCAAACGGTCTCGTACTCAGGCCCGTCGCCCTCGCCCTCCCACGGGGGCTCGGACTTAGTATAGCGACCACAGCCTATAATGCAGCCCCAGCATGGGACGCGCCTGATTAGGGTCTTTTCCGCTATCGTCTCGCCGCTATACTTGTCAGCAGTAGGATGCACGCCGGTTTGGAAGTTCCTCGTCGGCAGTATTCCGTGTTTGTTGATTATGTTGACGAGAACAGCTGTGCCGTACTTCGGGAGGGCCTCACCGGTAACCGGACTCTTCTTGATTTTCTCGACGTTGGCCTTAACAGCCTCTCTAAACTTCTCCTCGTCGGCCAGTGGAGGTCTCTGAGTGCCTCTGACGGCTATAGCTTTCAACTTCTTACTTCCCATTACGGCTCCATGGCCACCCCTGCCGGCAGCCCTGCCCTTATCGTTTATCAAGCAAGCGAACTTGACTAGGTTTTCTCCTGCGGGGCCTATACACATCACTTTAATCTTGGGGTCGCCAAGTTCCTCACATATAATATCTGTCGTAGAGTGAGTATCCTTGCCCCATAGGTGTTTGGCGTCGCGTAGCTCGGCTTTACCGTCATGGATCCAGAGATAAACGGGCTTCTCTGCCGCGCCTTCAATAATTATAGCATCATAGCCTGCGAACTTGAGTTCAGGGCCCCAATAACCGCCTGACTGGGAGTCATGAATAGTGCCTGTTAGCGGGGCCTTAGTGACCGAGCACCATCGGCCGCTTTCTGGCATTGCGGTGCCAGTGAGAGGACCTGTAAGTAGTATCAGCTTATTCTCAGGACTAAGAGGGTCGACTTTAGGGTCAATCTCCTTAAGCATTAAGTAAACTCCGAGTCCTCTGCCTCCAATCCAGTCTCTGAGCACGTCGTCAGGTAAAGTCTCGTCGCGAAGTTTTTCATTGGTTAAATCCACTCTAAGAATCTTGCCTACGTAACCTCCAGGCATGAGGCCTCCCACCGGTTTATTTACTATTCGCAGAAAACTTTTAACCTTACGTTATATGCAAACGTATATAACGCTAATTGTCTTTTAATAAAGGACTATAGTTTCAATAACGTTCTTCAATAGTGTATGTTGCGTGTGATAGTGGTTAAAAGAGAGCGAGTTAAGGATATTACCATATAAATCTGTCAAGGAGTAAATCTGTCAAGGAGAGAGGTGATTTCAACGCGGCTAGAGATTTTTAGAGATGGAGAAGTGATCGCGAGACCTAGCAAGGGCCCTCGCATAGTAGTGCTTGAGCTCACGACGAGATGTAACCTAAACTGTAGTATGTGCTTCCGTCGCTCGTGGAGCGAGAGAATAGGCGACATGGATGAGCGAGTGTTCAGCAAGGCACTCGATGAAGCGATAGAGGCCGGCGTTCGCTTTGTATGGTTCGCGGGATGGGGTGAGCCAACCATTCACCCTAAGTTTATTGAGTGGGCTGAAACAGTGAAGGATGCAGGGCTCGGTCTAGGCGTGAATACTAATGGAACGCTCTTAGACGATGAACTTGCTAAAAGAATAGTTGAGATAGGTATTGATCGTCTATCGGTGTCGGTGGACGCTGCGAGTGAAGAGACTTACGCTAGAATCAGAGGGCATAGTCTGAGGCGCGTGCTTAAGGCGTTACGCATAATCCATGAGGCCAAAAAGGAAAGAGGATGCACGAAACCAATACTCGAGTTTGTGTTCACAGCGCAGAGGAGCAACGTAGCTGAGTTCCCTAAGCTATTTGACCTAGCCGTGGAAGCTGGCGTTGGGAGAATAATAGTTTCAAACATTATCCCCACGCAACCTGCCTTAGAACACGAGGTTCTCTATAACGGGTGGAGTGGTGAGGAGAGACTAAGAGAACTAGCGAGCATAAGATCATTAGAGACCAATGTCGGTGTGAGGCTTCCTGAATTCTCGATTAAGACTGAGAGGTCCTGTGCTTTTGTGAAAGAAGGAGCGACTTGCGTGACTTGGGATGGCAAGGTCACGCCATGCTACAATTTTCTTCACACATATACCGCTTACGTATTTGGCGTGAAGAAGACGATAACTCAAGTGTCATTTGGTGACCTGAGGCGTGAGAACTTAGTAAGCATCTGGAGAAAGCCTGACTACGTAAGGTTTAGGTACAGAGTCCACTTCTTCCGCTACCCCTCATGTGCCGACTGTAAGCTGAGAGAGTATTGCATTCTAGTTGAGAGTGTCGACATGGACTGCTGGGGTAACTCGCCCACCTGTGCTGATTGTCTGTATGGGCGGGGCATAGTCCAGTGTCCACTATGAAAGGAAGGCATAAAGCCTAAATTTACCGTCCCTTAGGAGTGAAGCGGTTGATGAGGAGTATTGCACGTGCCGAGCGGTGAGGACCCTCCTCCGGGTCCGATGCTTAAACCTTTCTTCTTCGGTCTTGAACGGTTCAAGGGCACGAAGAAGTAGCGCCCCGGTAGGCCCGGGCGCCCTTTCATCCAACCCCGGTACGGGGCAGTCGGGGCGCGATCCTGCCGGACCGTTGTGAAACTTTGACTCAGCGCCTTAAATGTGTGACTCCTCAGACCTTAACGGTTCCTAACTCTAAGGACCTGAGGTATACCTCCATATCGAGTTCCTGCTTAGCAAGCGCTGCTGCCTCTCTAACTACATCAAGCGGTGTCCGAGGAGCTCGCCTAAACTCGCTGCTGACGATAGTGCTGTAGGGTATGAACTGCTGGACTACGAAGACCGTCCTATCTTGTCCCCTGACTCCCAGGTCGGCTAAGTCGTGTGCGATTTCGCGTACCTCAGCAGGTCCCACGAGTCCTGGTACTAGGGTCGTCCTTAGCTCTAGGAATCTTACGCGACACGCTACTTTCAGCCCCTCCTTGACAAGATCTACGATGCTCTTACCTCGGCTAGGTGGATAGCCTACAACTCTTGCGTAGAGTTCTGGTTTGCTGAGAGGGGCTTTAACATCAATTGCTAGGTGGTCAATGGACACAGAGTTAAGCACTGAGTTCAGAGCCTCGGGAAGTGTCGCATTTGTGTCTAAGCTTAGCTTTAGCTTCATTTCTTCGGCAACACGTGCCAGTAAGCGAGTGAGGGGCTTGTACTGTAGTAAAGGCTCACCGCCAGTCACATGGAAGTAATCGACAAAGGCTACGACGTCCTGGGCAGCTTCCACGATCTCGCTGATAGGCACGTACTTGGCACCTAGTCCTCGGGCTAAGCTTGCATTGGCGCACCACGGACAGTTTAGGTTGCAGAGAGCGAGCCAGAGAGTGAAAGATATAGAACCTATGACATCTACCAGGCTTATCTCTTTCCAGCCAGCTACAAGAAGTCTTTCAGAAGAAGGGAGGTCGGAGGCCTGCGGCATGGAATGAGACCACGTGCAAGTCATAGCCTGTAGTGAACTCTCAGCCTGAACTCGGCCTTCTTACCGAGGTTCCAGTTGCGAACTGGCCTATAGTAGCCGACTATTCTGCTCCACACGTCAGTGGTGTTGTGGCACTTGGGGCACTCGTCGAACAGTCCTACTGCTGACCACCCGCACTTCCTACACACGCTTATGGTGGGCGTCACGCTGAAGTACACGACCTTAGTGTTGGTAGCTATGCGGTAGACGAGTTTCTTTAGGACCTCGGGGTCCGGGCGCTCTGCTAGGAACAGGTGCATCATGACTCCGCCCGTAAACTCCTGTTGTACTTCGCCCTCCCATATCGCTCTCTGGTGGATAGGCACGTCAGCGTAGTAGGGCACTACGCTGTTGCTATAAAATGGCGCTGCACCGTCGCTGGGTATCAGTACCTCGCCCTTCCTGTACTCCTCTCTGAACATCTCTAGGTCTAGTCTGGCGAGTCTATAGCCTGTGCTCTCGCCTGGTATCTCCTCGACGTTGTACAGGTAGCCGTCTTCCTGCTCGCACTCCTCCGCGTACTCCCTGACGAGGCGCACCATCCTCTTCTCTATCTCGATCGCCTCCTGCATCTCCTTCTTCGAGCCCTCGAACCAGACCTTAGGATTCCTCATGAAGTTGGCTGCGGCCTCTGGGAGGCCTATTAGGCCGAACGTGTTGAAGTGGTGTCTGAAGTGGCCTAAGTATACCTTGGTTATCGGCATTAGGCCCGCTCTGAGGCTTCTCTCGTACCTCTTCCTCCACGTTAGCAGCACCTGCCTCGCCCGCTCCAGTTGTCCTCTCAGAAGGTCTTCGAACACCTCCCACTCGCCTTCGCTCAGCGCGGCGAGCCTAGGCATGTTGATGGTCACCACGCCTATGCTGCCCGTGGCGTCAGGCAGGGCCCATATACCGTAGGCCTTGCTCCGCTCCCTAGTCCTCAGGAAGTCCTCGTAGGCCTCCTCCGCGTCCACGCTCGTGAAGCCTAGGGAGAGGGTGAGGCTACCATGGTTAAGCACGTGGTTAACGTCGATAGTGAGCCTGCAGCACATTGCATAGAGGGCCTCGACGTTACTCGCGTACCCGTTCAGTAGGTAGGCGGTCCCCTTAGCGGCGAGGGCCTCGAATATTAAGTCCGTGAGTTCTCCCCAGCGCCTTCCGTTCCAGTCGAAGTCCCTCGTTATCATTAGTGTTGGAATGGGGAAGGTGAACGGCTGGCCGAGCCCGTCACCCTCCTTATACAGCTCAAAAAGCGCGCGAGCGACTAAAGCTGCTTCTTCGACGTAGTCTCCTAGGCGCCCATTGGGCTTGCCGGCTATGTATGCGTCTCCGTCGAGCATGCTTCTGCTGGTGTCTAGGACCAGCGTTATGTTGGTGAAGGGCGACTGGTAGCCCGCGCGGGCCGGGTAGTTGAGCTCGAAGAGCATGCCCTGGAGGACCTGTTTCACTCTCTCGTAATTGAGCCCGTCGTGCGCGACGAAGGGGGCTACGTAGAGGTCGAAGGCACTAACCGCCTGAGCGCCAGTGAACTCCTGTGCGCCCATGAAGAAGAGGTTGACTAGGTGCGCTACTGCTGTGTCGAAGTGTTTTGCAGGCCTGCTGACAACTCCCGGCGTGCGTAGGCCCAGCTTCAGTACCCTCCTGTAGCTCCAACCGTTACAGTAGGGTATCCAGAGGCTGTCAGGCAATTTGTGTATGTGTAAGTCGCCGCGGAAGTGCGCCTCAACGGCCTGTGCGGGCAGGAACTCTCTCAGTACTTCGGGCTTCTTTACGAGTTTCTCAAACACGTAGTTCCTAAAGTTACTGTAGCTCTTAGTCTCGTTAGCGTTCTCCTTTACCTCCCAGTCCCTCTCTCCTAGGTACTCCTCCTCTAGTCTGCTCAATTCACTGCGAGCCTTGTAGGCGAGAGTCTCCCCGCTCACGCTACTAACACCTCGCTTTCTAACTCTCCCTATCGCGACTTTTATCTGAAGGGGAAAGTTTGCCGAAAGTAAACTGGCGCATACAACGGTTCAGCCCGAGATAATGTTCCCGTGCCCGCTCGCTAATGTGCTAGGTAAAAATTAAAGCTTAAGCGGCAGTCAATACGTCGCTTTCAGGTGCAGGAGCTTGGATCTCTTAACGTGGGCTTTGCTGGGTTTACTACAGGGTGTGTTGGAATGGTTGCCTGTGAGCAGCACAGCCGTAGTAACGGTAATTGCCGCTTTACTCGGCCTAAACCTCGCTGAGGCTTACAACGCCTCGCTTCTGCTTCACGTAGGCACCCTCATAGCGCTGATGGTTGCTTTCAGGAACGACTATGCTCTCCTAGCTTCTCAAGCCATAAGGACTTTCAAAGGGCATAGGCTCGGACGAGAAGCACGCCTTCTTCTTGCGATCACGGTGGGTACCGCGCTCACGGGACTGCCAGCATACCTGCTTACTCTCAAGGTACTTGAGAGAGCGAGTGTTGCCGACGCTGCAGCCTATGCAGGCGCCTTCCTCGCTGTCACGGCCTTTATGGCCTTTATTGCTAGAGGTGGCAAGAAGACCTCTCTAGACTCCCGCGATGCCGTAATACTGGGTCTCGCACAGGGGCTGGCAGCTATTCCTGGACTAAGTAGGTCAGGACTGACAATATCGGTGCTCATGCTCCTCGGCGTCACGCCCTACGAAGCCTTCAAGTGGAGCTTCCTATCAGCAGGACCAGCTATAGCGGGTGTAGTAGCACTAGAGCTCTTAACAGGGGACTTTATGCTAGCACCAGGGCCTCTCGTAGCAGTTCTTGCGGCAGCAGTAGTAGGGTACGTGTCCATAGGTGCTATGCTAAGTGTGGCCAGGAGAGCACCGCCCAGTCTCGTAGCACTGCTCGTGTCCATAGCTATGTTCGTGACGGCGCTGCTGGCTTACGTGGGATAAGTAATTATTACGAGTAATTAGGTGAATAACTTATTAAACACTATGATTTATTCGGTGCGGTATGGCCGCACGGGGGTCTAAGCTAGGCTTCGAGCTATTACCTCCCTCAAGAGCGTCACGTGAGAGGCTACTATCTAAGGCTGAGAAGCTCAGTCACCTTGTCGACTTCATCTCACTGCCCGATACTCCTGCAGGTATTGAACGAGTATGTAGCTTAGCAGCGGCAGCCCTAATTAGCGAGCGGCTAGGTGTAGATGTCATAGTCCACATAAAGACGATAAACTGTAACCGCGTGGCTTTGAAGAGCCTAGTACTAGGAGCTGCGCTTGTGGGCGCTTCAGGAGTTCTTCTAATGCGTGGTGATATGCCGTCTGAAGGAGAGCCTGTAAGAGATGTCAACGTAGACTATGTTGTTAAGTGGATCAGGAGTAGAACGGACCTGAGTGGGCTCAGAGTAGGTGTAACAGTTCCAATACCCCTTAAGAAAGCGGAGAAAACGCTAAGGAGGAGGCTCAGCTTAAACCCTGACTTCGTGTATACACAAGTTGTTACAAGCCCACAAGAAGTGGATAGTACAGTAGATTCTGTCAGGGAGCTATCGCCTACTGTGGACCTAGTTCTACCTGTAGTAGTTCCTTCGCCAGCTAACGAGGCCGCTCTCTCACCTTTAGGACTAAAACCCGCAAGGGATCTCTACCGAGTCGTCGAGAGAGCGTTCGAGAGAGGTGTGAGCGTCCTTTTGTCTTCACCAGCCGACTTCGAAGCCGCAGTGAGGGCGCTTAAAGACCTCCGTGCGGCCTTTTTCGGGGGGTGAAGTATGGAGGTTAAGGCTTCGCTCGTAGGAGGTCTGCCACGCCCTAGGTCGTTAGCTAAAGCTATCGGGAGGTTCCTCTCGGGGAAGATAGGTGCGGAGAAGCTTGAGGAGGAGTATCGTAGGGCCACGCTTAGGGCGTTCAGGAAGATGGTAGATGCCAGGGTTACGATCGTCACTGATGGTATGTTTAGGTGGGACGATCTTTTTACACCCTTCAGTAGAGGGCTAGGGGGAGTTGAGGAGAACGGTTTGTACCGCTTCTTCGACAATAACTTCTACTACCGAGTACCTGTTGTAAAGTCGGAGCTGTCGCTCGATAAGCCGCTGACTGTTGACTGGTTTAAAACGGCTAAGCAGTTGGCCGAGGGGCTCGGCCTCGTAGTAAAGCCTGTTCTGCCCGGACCTCTAACATTTGCCTGTCTCTCAATGGACAAATACTATGGTAGTCGTGAGGAGCTAGCAAAAGCTTTTGCTAGAGTAGTGCTAAAGGAGGCTGAGAGTCTAGAGGAGGCGGGTGCAAGTATTATAGAGGTACACGAGCCTTCTCTAGTCGACCCTAAGACTAAGGAGACCCTTACCCGGCTGGGAGTGAAGCTTCTTGACGAGATTGCCGGTTCTCTTAGCGCTAAGGTATGGGTTCAGACATACTTTAGTGCAAGGAGTGACGTGCTTAGAGAGCTCCTTAAGTCTAGTGTCGGTATAGTTGCCTTGGACCTAGTCGAAGGGAGGGAAGAGGCGCTCCTCTTATCTGGTGAGGTCTCAGGTAGAGCCGTAGCGCTAGGAGTAGTGGACTCTCGTAACACTAAGATGGAGCGGGTAAGAGACATTGTGAGTATAGCGTCTAGGTTCGCCGAGGCAGGAGCCAGCGAAATATACCTATGTCCCAACTGCATGATGGATTTCTTACCGGAAATTATAGCCTTCAGAAAGTTAAGAAGACTAGGACGAGCAGTTAGAGAACTAAAGGGGGTGTGAGGCTTGGGCAGAGAGTATAGGCTACCAATTCTGCCCACAACGGTCATTGGCAGCTACCCTAGGCCTAAATGGCTTAGAGAGGCCATAAGGCTGTACAGACGGGGCAGGCTTAGCGAGAAGGCGCTTAAAGAAGCGATGGACGACGCCGTGATCGTTGTGTTGAAAGATCAGGAACGCGCTGGGATAGATATTCCAAGTGACGGAGAGCAGAGACGAGACGAGATGGTCGAGTATTTCGCGGAAAGGATAGGCGGCTTCAAGTTCTACGGTCCGGTCAGAGTCTGGGGTAACGCCTATTTCCGGAAGCCAGCCGTAGTGGGGCCATTAGAGTACCGCGGGGCTATAGTAGTTAAGGAGTACGAGTACCTGCAGAGAGTCTCCTACTCGCCAGTCGTAAAAGTAACCATTACAGGCCCCTATACGATTGCAGACTGGAGCTTTAACGAGTATTACCCCTCAAAGGAGGACCTCGTACTCGAGTTGGCTAAGATAGTCAATGCAGAGCTAAAGGCTCTGGAGAAAGCCGGTGCAGTGTTTGTTCAAATAGACGAGCCAGCGTTACCGACGCACGAGGACGAGATAGAGTGGGCTGTAGAAGCGATAAACAGGGCGCTTGAGGGCGTGAACCTAAAGCTGGGCATGCACATATGCTACGGAGCGTACGAGAGAGTTCTCCCATACTTCGACAAGCTTAATGTTACACAGTTCGCACTGGAGTTTGCGAATCGAAGGTTCAAGGACCTAGACCTTCTGAAGGAGTACGGGTTCGACAAGGAGCTAGGATTCGGAGTAGTTGACGTGCATAACAGAAGGGTAGAATCCCCCCAAGAGGTTGCAGAAGCGATTAGGAGAGCATTAAAAATAGTGCCGCCTGAAAAGCTCTACATAAATCCCGACTGTGGGCTCAAGCTTCTGCCGCGAAACATTGCGTTCGAGAAAATGAAAGTGATGGTCGAAGGAACTAGGATCGTCAGAGAGGAGCTAAGGAAGGAGGGGTACGAAGAAGTAGTCATAAGGGTCTAGCATGTTGACGGGTATTAAGAAGCTCAGGGAGAGAAGGCTGGCCATAGTATGCTTAGGTAACGAGTTAAGAGGCGATGATGGAGTAGGGTACCACGTGTACAGACTGCTCAAGAGGAGAGGCGCCGAGAGAGTGTTTTATGCCGCAACTGCACCTGAAAGCTACGTTTTCCTACTGGTCGAGCTTGGAGTTGACGCAGTAGTATTTGTAGACGCTGTAAGTGCTGGTCTAGAACCTGGATCTCTTGTCTTTGCCCGAGTAAAGGATGCTGTTAAAGATGCGAGTAGCCTAAGCACGCACTTTGTCCCTCTAGACTTTGTAGCCAGGCTCCTCGAGGAGCACGGAATAGAGACTTTCATATTAGGCATACAAGTAGGGAAGATAGAGTGGGGGGCTGAGCTAAGTCCTGAAGTGAGAGAGGCAGCAGAAAAAGTAGCAGAGCTACTCTTTACGCTCCTTGAAAAGAGGTAATATTTCTCTACCTCTTTCCTCGAACGGCTCTGGTCTTTCGTTTGATATTATGTAGGCCTTTACTGGGCACACATAGACGCAGTGATAGCAGTAGATGCAAAGATCGGTTATTATCACTGGTACTGGTTTGTCTTTCTGGGGGAACTTCCGCATCTGAATTGCACCAGTTGGGCAATCTATGGCGCATAGTCTACAGCCTATACACTTATCCCCGTTTACTCGGTGCTGTCCCCTATAGTCAGGTGTAGGCTCGATGGGCTCGTAGGGATACTGTATTGTTACGGGCCGTTTGAATACGTTCCTTAGAACTTCGGGTACGAGTTTTAACTTCACCATCTGAGCTCACCCCGACTTAGCTGCTTCATGGAGAACACCTTGGCCTTTCCTTTTCTCACATCAACTACGAGGACCCTATCCATACACGAGATGCAGGGATCAAGGCTAGCGAATATTACAGGAACGTCTGCTATCTGCGCGTTCTCGAAGAGCACAGGCGAGTTTATTATGTTGAGGTAGGAGGGAGTCCTTATCTTAACGCGATAAGGCATCGGCTTGCCATTGCTGACTATGTGGTAAGTTAGTTCGCCCCGTGGAGCCTCAGCACGAGCTATGGCCTCGCCCGGTGGTAGCTTTCTCGGGATAGCCTTAGGTGCGATCTCGCCCTGAGGTAGGTGGTCTAGCACGTACCTAATCATCGCGATGCTTTGGAATGTTTCCTCGACTCTCACCATCATGCGAGCCCACGAGTCCCCTTCCCTGAAGGTTATCAGCTCGAAGGGGACCTCATCGTATGCTGAATAGGGGTCTTCTTTCCTCACATCAGTCCTTACGCCTGAGCCCCTAGCAACAGGGCCTACAAAGCAATACTTCACAGCATCTCCTGCGGAGATTCTGCCTGTGTCTTCCAGCCTTCTCCTTAAGGCGTAGTCTTCTTCGAAGACTGACTTGTAGTACTTCATCCTCTGCTCAATGTAGTCTAGTTCACGCTTAATCTTCTCGGCCTTCTCGGGGGTGACGTCTCTCTTCACTCCGCCGAATATTATGTAGTCCGCTAGCACGCGGTTTCCTGTTACGAGCTCCTTCAGCATCATTACGCGCTCCCTGTCTCTCATCATTAGCATGAATAGAGACTCGAAGCCGACGATCTCCGCCATTACGGCGAGGATGAGCATGTGGCTGTGAATTCTCTCCAACTCGTTGACTAGCACTCTGAGATACGCTGCGCGCGGCGGCACTTCTCTACCCATGATTTCCTCTATTGCCTGAGCGTAGCACGTTGCGTGAACTATGTTGCATATCCCGCAGACTCTCCCACAGATGTAGAGGTCTCTGATGAACGAGTTCACTTCGCACAGTTTCTCGATGCCTCTGTGATTATAGCCGACTACGGGCTCTACTTCGACCACTTGTTCGCCGTCCACTTTGACCCTAAGCAGTATGGGTTCGTGCAGTGCTGGATGCTGTGGTCCCACGGGTATCTCTATATAGCTCACACTACCTCACCTCTAGCTTCCAATCTTTTCTAAGAGGATACGTGCCTGGTGGCATGTCTTCTGGCTTAAATGCGGGCTCACGTAGCTTGTCATTCCCGATGAATTTCACACCTAAGAGATCGAACGCTTCGAGCTCGTGTGGATAGGCACCCGGCAGAACGTCTGTGATAGTTTCAATTTCGGGTGCATCTCTTGGTAGCTTGACTCTAAGAGAGACTAAGCACTCGCCGAGTACCCAGAGGTTATAGCTTAGTTCTATAACCCCCTCTTCTGGTCTGTCTATGCCAACTATGCTGGATGCATAGACCTTACCATCTAGCTTGCGCACTAAACTAGAGACTATACTATGTAGTTTCTCGCGCGGAACCTCACATACATACCTCCTAGGTCTCACTTCTTTAACTTCAACTCCCATCTTACGGAGGACTTCGACAGCGCTCACCTGACTTCACCCCTTCTAGCCTTCATAACTACTTTCAGAATCCCTTCCAGGATTTTCTCGGGTCTAGGCGGACATCCGGGCACGTAGACGTCAACGGGTATAACCTTATCCACGCCTCCCAATACGCTGTAAGAGTGCCTAAACGCGTGCCCGCTTATCGCGCACGCCCCCACAGCGACTACGTATTTAGGCTCCGGCATCTGCTCGTATATTCTCTTTAACCTTATTGCGGCTTTCTTGGTAAGGGCACCGGTCACGACTAGTATGTCAGCATGGCGTGGGCTGTGTGCGAGTAGAACTCCGAACCTCTCTGGGTCGTAATGCGGGGTTAGCGCTGCTAGGACTTCGATGTCGCACCCGTTACAGGCTCCGGTGTTGAAGTGGATTATCCATGGAGAGCGGCCTAGGGCCTTGAGAGCCAGCACGGGTATTCTCCTCTCTCCCATTCCTATCACCTCCCATAAAGCCCGGTTACACACCTTACTACTTCTGCAAGACCGCTCGAGAAACTTGTAATGAAGGATGGGTATATGCCGAGGATTACTGAAAGTGCTACGAGCGCGAAGGCAGGGGCTAGGAGACTCCATTCGTCGCCTTTAGCTTTCAGCGCGGCACCTGCCGTCTCTCCGTAAAAGACTCTCCTAATGGTCCAGAGCCCATAGGCTGCTGTGAGCACAGAAAGTACTATGGCTAAGATTGTGATAGCTAGTCTCACCGTGTCGATCCCGCCTCTCAATGCGGTCTCGACGGAACCGGCGAAGACTAGGAACTCGCCCCAAAATCCTAGGAAGGGTGGTACGCCCGCAAGGCCGAGGAAGGCTGAGAGTGTCACTACGGCTGTGTATGGCATGCGGGGTGCGAGACCGCGTATCTCTCCTATGTCTCTTGTACCTAGGGTGTGGTGTAGTATGCCAGATACCATGAAGAGTGCAGCTTTACTCAGTCCGTGGCTGATGTAGAGTACGACCATTCCCAGGAGGCCTAAGGGGCTTAATGACGCTACGCCAAACAGCATGTAGCCCATCTGGCTTATACTCGAGTAGGCTAGGAGTCTCTTAATATCTCTCTGTGTGAGGGCCATGAGGCCTCCGTAAGCCATTGTCAGAAGGGCTAGTATTGCTAAAGCTAACATGGCCGTACTGTCGCCCGCGGCTTGCGGGTAGACGTAGTAAAGTAGCCGAGCGATGGCATACCCTCCAATACCGATCATAGCCGGGCTCAGTAAGGCCGAAATTGGGGTAGGAGCTTCGGCGTGAGTGTCAGGAAGCCATGCGTGTAGCGGTACGACGGCCATCTTAACCAGTAATCCTACAGAGGTTAGTGCTAATAGCGTAGTGGCCATAGCGCTTGGTACTAGCTTCGGTAGTGACCGCATATCGAGCGTGCCTGTTAGGGCATAAGTTGCAGCTATACCTATCAGCGTGATGATAGCTCCAAGCTCGGTATACATGAAGTAGCGGTACGCTATCCTGACACGGTCGCCTGTACCCCATACTCCAACTAGGACCCAGGAGGGTACGAGCATTAGCTCGAAGAAGAGGAAGAACAGGGCAAGGTTGTAGGCAAGCACCGAACCTAGCATGCCTGTCTCGAATAGTAAGTACAATGCGTAATATGCGTTGAGGTTTTCGCCGTGCATGTACTTAACCGAGTACACTACGACAGCGAAACAGAGCAAAGCTATAGTAACTGCAATGGGAGTGCTCAGAGAGTCGGCTACGAGCACATAGGGGCCTAACCGCTCTCCCCAGGCTATTTCCTCAGTTACTGCTCCTAGCTTGTAGACTCTTAGTGACACGAGTAATGAGATCGCGAATACGTAGAGAGAGGTCGCGATTGCAACGTAATGTGACTTCCTCTTGGCTGCTAGGGCTAGAGGGCTCGCTATAGTCGGCAACCACACCATTTGGGACAGAGGGTACGGGATCATGCCTACCACCCCCCTACTAGGAC
>CAZPLI010000008.1:0-26832 GCA_964587325.1 uncultured Thermofilaceae archaeon
GACCAAGGGGGCTTCTCCCCAGACTTCCTCAAGCGGGACGTACGTGAGCCCCTCGTCCGGCGCGAGGTCTCCCACGCCAGCCAGTTCACCACTCACGACCTCCGTTACCACCCTGAAGGCGACTCTCCCGGAGACCGCGACCTCCTCCAGGGGCAGCCGGAACGTGGCCACGCCGGCCTCGTAGCTCCACGAGGCCCCGCTCTCCTCCTCGACCCAGCCCCACCTGTAGACAGCCTTCTGGAACGAGACCTCCCCTCCCCTCACAGTGATTGCGTAAAACGCGTCGGTCCCCGCGAAGGGCGGGGAGGGGCAATCGTTCTCCTGCTCGGAGTCCGTCTCGAACGCCAGGTAGACCATGAGGCCTGGGTCCCCCTCGGCCTCCCAATAGCTCGACGCCAGCAGCACCCTCACCGTTAGGAAGCCCTCCCAGACCCGGACCTCGACCCTAGTCACGTCGACGAAGCCCACGCCTACCTCAGCCTTCTCCCCGGTCCACACGTGGACTAAGTCCCCGACGCCATCCTCGAGGCCCGCAGAGACCTGGGGCCCCGACAGACACAGGACCGGCAGTAGGAGGACGGTAAAAACCACCACGAGACTCACAACACGCTCCAAAGCTCCTCACTATCGATGCTTTATAGTCTAAAGCGCCTCTCTCGTTATTATCGTTATTGCAAGCGCCTAGGCTTAGTGCCGGAACGATAGCGACTTTATGGAGAGTGTAGGGAAAAAGACTTGAGCAGTATTGCCAGAAGTCTGTTACTCTCGTGAGAGCAGGTTTATGATGAACGTCTTGAGCAGGTCTAAGTCACGTATGTATACGAACTCGTTGGGTGCGTGAATGTTATTGTCCTCTCTTATGGCACCGTAACCTATCACTGGTATGCCCTTGAGGTAGAAGTAGGTGCCATCGTTTCCTCCGAGCTCTGCAGCTTTACGCACCGGCTCTTCTATGCCCAGCCTAGTGTAAGCCTTTTTTAGGGCTGCTTCCGCGTCTCTCACCAGTTCCTTGTCTGTAGCCATCCAACCTCGCTGCGCTCCAATGACTTCCAACGTCGCGCTAATACCTAGCCTTGCCACCACTCTCGAGAAAACAGAGTATAGCTCGTTTAATGCATCAGCCACCTCCTCCTCGGGTATTAGACGAATGTCTATGCCTGCAAGTGCCTCAGAAGGTATCCTGTTATGCTTCTCAACGTCACCCTCACCTAGCTTTAGTATTGTGAATGACGCTCTGCCCCATAGCTTGGGGAGAGGAGAGCCTGGAGGAGACGGAAGCTTAGAGATTTTCGACGCTCTGAGGGATTTATACTCTTTTAGCATCTCAGTAATCAAGACAGCCAGCTTCTCGACAGGGTTGTCAGCTTTATGCGAATAGCCGGCGTGTCCGGCTCGCCCTTTTACTTTTATCCAAGCGTGCACTACCCCGCTAGCACCTATCGTAATGTAGTCCGCACCGGCGTCTATTATTACTGCTCTGTCCCACTTGAAGCCTGAGTCTAAAAGACCTCTTACACCTAACCCGCCTACCTCCTCGTCTCCTGTTATCACTGCATATGGTCTATACTTTAGTTTGGCTCCCTTTGCAGCGAGCTCCGCAAGCGCCGCTATAGTGGCCACTATTGCCGACTTATCATCCGCTGCTCCTCGACCGTAGAGCTTACCCTCTACTATCACCGGCTCGTAGGGATCTAGCTCGCGTTCGCCTACTTTCCAAGGACCGCGCGCGGGCACGACATCGTAGTGACTTACAAGCGCTATGGACGGGCCTTCTCCCTTAATGCTAGCAATCACTGTTGGTATAGTGTCACCTGAGGGTGTCTTGATTTCCTCTACGCTAACCTCAAGCCCTGCCCTCTCGGCTAGCTCGGCGACTGCACTAGCGGCTTTCTCGTATTCGCGCCTTACTATGGTGCCGCCTTCGACCCACACTTCAGACCTTATAGTGACAAGCTTCTTTAGCTCCTCTACCATGTTTATCATGTATACTATCACCCACAGGAGATGCTATGCAGACCATATAACGCATACCACCCTAAATTTCTCTCTCAGTAAGTAGCGAGATAAACACCGGATAACAGATAACTTTCCCTAAGTTATCCAAGGGGGTCGCCCTTGCCGGGTACTCCTCACTTCTCGGACCACTGAAGGCCGCTCATCCCCCGCTCACTATCTAGCAGGGAAAAAGTTATCGGTTTTGCCCTATTTTATCCAGGCTGGCTTACTAGCCCTCATCTATTATCCTGGATTGTTGCTCAAGGAGCCTAAGTGCAGGTATCTCGCCGCGTTTATCCGTTAAAGATGCTAACACTGCAGCAGCGTCTTCTCCAAGAGATTTACCATAACTTGCGGGGTACTCCAATCTCACGATGGCCTTCTTGCTTAGAGCGAAGAGCCAAACTTTACCCACAAGGAAACGGCCCTGAGAAGGAAGCCAAAGGATATCCTCGCCAGCATAAGCTGCATGAGCCTCTCTCAGGCTCGTAACGATAATTTCCGAGGGAAACGTTATCCATACTACATTGGCACCACGTCTCTTGCTCTCCACAAAAACTAGGTTAAGCAACGAGCGTGAGGCCTCCTCGAGTATCCTTCGCCTAACATAGGCGCCAGCCATTCTAGCGCTTTGCCCAGAGAGGCGCTCGCCAATTCTCTTCGCAGCAGACAAGAGAACTTCACTTAAAATACCCATAACGGCCATTATCAATTTAGACCTCTCACCGCTTACCCTCTTAACTAAGTCGTTAAGCTCCTCAATGACTTCACTTAAGACCTCTTTGGTTCGCTGAAGCGCTCCTGCCTCTATACGACCCCAGACCTCTGCGATACCGGCAGTATAAAACGAGAGAGACTGCAAGGTACGCGGTGACCATTTGACGAAGACCCACTCTGCCTCGGATCTCACGAGGTCTAGCGCAGAGGCAAGAAGAGCAAGAGAGGCAAGGGCGTCGACCACGTCGGGTTCGGCTGAGAAGCCTAAGCTCACAATAACAGGATTGCGAGACCCTGGTATTCTAAGGGAAGATCTAGGCGATTTACGCGAGCGCAGTATAAGGGCCGATGGCGCCAGCACTGCGTACGTTGACGCGCCGCGTTTCAACACTTTATGGTCCTCGCAGACAAAGCCTACTGCGTCCCAAGTTGCCGGTTTAACGCCTACTATGTCGCGAGCCTCGATCATGGTGCCACAAGTTCTAGCAGTCTCGGAGTTATGAAGACCTCGACGAAAGCAGCTAGGAGGAAGAAAGGAGCAAGCCCTACAGCTACGTACGCCGCCCTGTAGAGCTCTGCGGCAGGCCTCTTAGACCTGAGGAGCCTGAAGAAGAGCCTTATGCCAGCAGCTACTGCTAAGAGAAAGCTAGGTAGCTCTATAACTCCGTGAGGCACGATTCCTGCTAGAACTTCTACGGGATTTATCATAGCACATACGAAGCCTAGCACGAAGCCGTTGAAAAGTGCTATAGTGGCTGGTGCTAGAACCGTATAGACTCCGGAGACTGAAGTGAAAGCTGCGATTCTCCAGTTGTGGAAGAATATATCCGCGAATATTGAGAGAGGCGCGTACTTCTCGATTATGGGCTCGCCGTCCTTAGTTGCCAGCTCCCATATTGCTACTCCTAGCTCGCCTTGGGCGAAGACGTAACCCCCATATGTTCCACATAGGAACACAAGTAAAGAGAGAAGCACCCATCTGGGCTCTTTGCCTAGAGCACGCAGCTCGCTTAGTCCTCGTGCTAAAGCTGCTAGGGCCCTCCTTACTAGGCTTTTTTCACGCTTGCTCCTCACTGAGGTAACGGCAACTGGCATGTAGAGAGCTGTTAGTGCGACAGAAAATATGGGCCTCACAATCAAAAGGAGCAGCGCGGCGAACTCTCCAAGTAGTAGATGACATTCGGCAAGCAAAGCTACGAGGATTCCGATGACCAATTCCACCCCTCCTCTTAGTAGCACGTAACCGAAAGTCTCTGCTGTACGCGTTCCGAAGAGCTTGAGGCTTTCAGCTATGGCTCTTAGGGGGCTGCGTCCTCCGATAACCGTAGAAGGCAGTGCGAATACAAGTGCTACCTTCGCTACAAGGACATAGAGTGCTATTAGAGGTAGGGCTATCACAACTGCCGCTAGCAGGGCCTCAACATTACCCCGGAATAGCTGTAGTCCGCCCGAGATAACCAATAGAAGAACAGCGAGAGGAAGCCCTAATGCCAGTAAGTCTTCAAGCAGGGCTGTAAGTAGGGTTCTAGGAAGAGCGGCGATAGCCTCGCTCCATACATCCCCAAAGTCTACATGTCCGGATCTCAAGGCTCTCTCTGAGGCCTTGTAGATAAAGGCGGCTTCAGTAGCTCGTCCAAGTCCTCCCAGCACCAGCGCCACAAGTACAGCGGCTATTACAGCGTAGATCACTATGCCGAGGAGAGGGGGCTGTAATATGAGCCCTATATCCTCTCTGAGAGCTCTTATCAAGAGAGCTGTAGCGTTCTCTTCTTGAATTCTCCACAGGGCCCACAGTGCTATGACCGCTAAAGCGAGCGTCGTGAGGGAGGGGGCTGCCTCACCTAGTAGCGCGGGCAGTGCTAATTGGGGGTTTGAGTAGAAGCTCCCAATAGCTAGACGAAGCGCAGCGCCTAACCCTAGCTTCTCCTCAGCGATTGTGAACGCTGTAGCCCGCCGCCTCCCTTCAGCTTCTGCGCTAGCACCAACCTCGCACACTTTACGATAAAGGGCGACAACAGCCTCCTCCCAAGTCAGTCCCCGCTCCTCCATTAGCTTCTTTATTACCGCGTCCACAACGGGCTTGGGGTTGGAGTACCAGCGCTGGTACTCGTACAGTAGCCTTTCGTAGTACTCGTCAGCCTTCATGCTAGGGGAGAGAACACTTAGGCCCTCTTAAATCCAAGTATTACGCAGATCAAAGACAGAGTCAGATATAAGTTAGTGAAATTAAGCGCGAGTAGTGGGGGGTGGGTAATATGCCCACCTGCCCGTACTGCGGTAAAAGCTTCGAAACCGAGCGAGGATTAAAGATCCATGTAGCACGCGTACACGGTAAAAAGGAAAGACGGGAGACGCAAAGGATGGGACCCTCACTGCTGGAATTCATGAGCTCACCAGCGAGCGAGTAGGGCTAAGGCTAAGGTATATACGCTAAGACTCGCTAGGGCCACGGGGTGCGCCTTGGTACAGCAATGGAAACGGGAAGTATTAGAGAAAATGGGCATTGAGTGGGTCGAACTCAGCGACCGCGAATGGCTGATTTTGCTTCTCGGGGTTGACGGCAAATCCCCTATAGTGGGCGAGCATGTATTTCACACAATATTCTTCCTTTACCCCCTTTCACCCTTTGATGTAAAGCCTCTCTTCGTAGTCCCCTACTCCCCCGACATTGCCAAGTTGATTGCAGAACTTCGAAAGCAGGGTGTCGTAGAGAGAAGACTAGAGGTCGTAAAGAACGAGCTAGTTGACGTATACTCTCTCACTACGCAAGGAGCGACGCAATTTGCAGAGTTATTAAGGAAACTAAGAGGGCGCTGGGTCCTTTTAGACGGCCTAGTAGCTAAGCCCGCCGAGAGGCTGATAGAGGAGCTGGAGGCTTTAAAGAGGACATACAACGGCAAGAGTCCGAAGAGTATCCTAAGACTGCTTCTTAATAAGGTGCGGAGCGAGGACACCGTCGTCACAGCTAGGATAGGTAAGGATGCTGTCGAGTATCTAAAGACGCTAATTAGGTATGGGGTGCCTATCCTATGAGACCACACTATGAGGTACTCATAATTGGTGCCGGCCCATACGGCTCGCTCCTCGCAAACAAGCTCGCTACTGACGGCGTACGTGTCTTAGTGCTCGAGGAGCACCAACACGTGGGTCTCCCCGATCACTGTGCAGGCTTAATCAGTATTAGAACCCTAGAGAAAATAGCTCCTTCAACATCCCCCGTACTCGCAAAAATACGCGGCGCGCGCATATATCCTCCAAGCAATTGCACACCCATAGTAGTGATGGCCCCACGCCCGACGGCTGTAGTGGTAGACCGCCCGCTACTAGACTCTGCGCTGGCGTCAGCCGCTGAGAGTAGCGGCGCGACCATAATGCCAGCTTGTCCCGCAAGTGACCTTAAGATCCTCAAACACTGCGTGTCAGTAACCACACCGCGAGGAGAATTCCTTGCTAACCTCGCTGTTCTGGCTACAGGCGCCTGTAGGCTTCTCCCCCTGCGCGCGGGCTTTACTAAGCCTCAGGGCGTAATACCGGCATTACAGGCCGATGTGACTGGCTTAGACATAGAGGGAGACATGGTTGAGCTATATCTGTCTAATAAGTTATTCAAGGGACTCTTTGCGTGGGCCGTACCACGAGGAGACAACGTAACACGTATAGGCGTCGTAGGTAAGCACCCTAGAGCTAAGCTACGTCTTATCCTAAAACGTATTAAGCAACGTTCGGCAAGGAGACCTCACGTTCTAGCCTACTACGGTGGTGCCGTGATAACAGGAGGCGCCCTAAGGAAGTTACACTCTAACCGTACGCTAGTCGTTGGCGACGCGGCTGGTCAGACTAAGCCGACTACAGGTGGGGGGCTAGCATTCGCTAAAGACACTACGGATATTGCTCACGACGTAATTAAAGGAGCTCTTGAGAGACAGCAGGGTCTCGCCGACTACACGCGCGAGTGGTGGCGTCGCTTTGGCAAGGAAATATTATGGATGGCCTTCCTCCGCAGCTTCCTGAACACACTGAGCGATGAAGCTTTAGATGCAATGTTCGCCCTAGTTAAAGAAGCCGGTTTTGAAGAACTTGCTCTTTCCTGGGGTGATATGGATCGGCAAGCCGGCTTTATACTACGAGCTTCTCTAGCCTCAATAGGCGCAGCTATTAAACATCCGGACCTCGCAGTTAGTCTAGTGCTGAGCATCGCCAGAGCTTTCTTCCAGCTTTGAATGCTTTAATGTTCAGTTCGTGCGCTCGAGGTAAAGCAGTCCGTATTGCGCGCTCCATTACGCTCTCGGCTACCGGCACGAGTCCCGCCTCGTAAGCCGCACCTATCATTACGGTGTTTGCGACATAAGGCGCTCCAAGGTCTTTAGCTACTTCACTAGCCCGCAGCAAGTAGTATTTGACTCCGTTCTCTTTTAGATAGCCTACTACGCTCTCACGGCTCGGTGGCTTGGGAAAAGCAGGTGGTGGTAAGAGGAGGTCATTCACTAGCAGAACTCCATCCCTACGTAAGTAGCGAAGTGCTCTAACGCTCTCTATCAGTTCTAGGGCTATAACCGCGTTAGCACCTCCTAGAGGTATCGTTGGCGCGATGTCCTCCGAGTCAGAAAACTTGATATGAACTATAACAGAGCCCCCACGCTGGGAAAGACCGTGGATTTCTGCTACTCTCACATAGTATCCCTCCTCTAACAGTGCCCAACCTAGAACGCGCCCTGCCGCTATGAGCCCCTGCCCTCCTACGCCGCAAAGTAACAATGCTCTTAGCATCGCTTCTTCACCTCCTCACGCCTTATAGCTCCAACAGGACATATCTGAGCACAAACTCCGCAGCCTACGCATAGCTCACTTATCACGTACGCTTTACCATCTTCACGCCTTGCTAGGGCTGGACACGCGAAGAGGGAAGTACATACCCCGCAGGCCTTACACGCTGTTTCGTCAACGACGTATGGTGTTATCTTCTCGCCTCGCCTTAGTCTCTCACGATACTCTATTAACGCACACTTTCTTCTAGCGATTACAACCGCAGGTCCTTGGCGTCTCCTAGCCCATTCAATGGCTCTCCTAACAACAGAGACCATCCTTTCGATGTCGTATGGGTCTACCACTTCTACGAATTCTACGCCTAAGGCCCTAGCTACATTCTCAATAGGAACTTTGGGCCTCTCCTCTCCCCAGGGCCCAGCGCCTGTACCGGGATGCGGTTGATGCCCTGTCATTGCAGTATACAAGTTGTCCATTACTACTAGGACCACTGAGTGTTTGTTATAGACCGCATTTAGCAGTGCAGGTATGCCAGCGTGATAGAACGTCGAATCGCCCATAGTTGCTATAACCACCTCTTCTTTAGATATTTGTGAGACGCCAAGCCCGATACCCAGCCCTGATCCCATACAGAAGGAGGTATCAACAGCCTTGAATGGTGGGAAGAACCCTAGAGTATAGCACCCGATATCTCCAGGGTAAACTGCCCTTGCTTTAGCACTTCTCACGGCTACTTTAAGCGCATAGTAAGCTGCGCGGTGTCCACACCCTGGGCAGAATGTGGGAGGTCGAGGAGGTAGCCATTGAGGAGGCTTAAATACCTCCTCTATGCTCCATTTTAGACCCAAGACCTCAGCTATAGCTCGGCCCACTATATTGACGTTGAGCTCCTGAACTCGGGGGATAAGCTTCTTACCCACTATCAGACCCTCATAGCCCTCCTCCCTAGCCAGCTCAACAACTTGCATTTCTACGACGGGTTCGAGCTCTTCTACCACTAGAATTCCCTGAGGAGCTAACTCGAAAAGTCTCCTAACGAGTTTCTTGGGGACAGGATAAGTTGATGACAACTTCATTACATGAGGCCGAGCTTTCAGGAGCCTCAGTGCCTCCTTAACGTAACCGTAGGCTACGCCACATGAAATTATCGCCCACTCACCCTCACCCTCAATTAGCTCATTGAAAGGTAAGCCATCAAGTTCCTCCGCTAGCGTGGCTATCCTGCTTAAAGCCTCAGGGTGTAGCTTGCGGACGTTAACTGGTAGAAGGACCCATCTCTCGGGCTTTCGCTTAAAACAGCCTCCTCTTACAGGCTCTCTGAGAGGCCCCAGTACGACCTCTCCTCTGGTATGAGATACACGAGTTGTCATTCGCACGACAAACGCTGTTTTATACCGCTCTGAGAGGTCAAAAGCTACACGCGTCAGCTCCTTAGCCTCAGCAGGAGACCATGGCTCAAGCACCGGTATGTAGGCATGAACCCCGTAGAGCCTGGTATCCTGCTCGTTCTGGCTACTGTGTGCTCCTGGGTCGTCAGCTACTACCACTACCAGACCGCCTTCGACCCCCGCATAGCCCAAGCTCATGAAAGTGTCAGCCGCAACATTCAGACCAACGTGCTTCATAACGGCCATTGCACGTGCTCCGCACATTGACGCGCCTACCGCGAGTTCAAGTGCTACTTTCTCATTTACCGACCACTCAGCGTAAATTCCCACACGAGGCGCTACTGAGAGTAAAGTCTCCATGATCTCTGTTGATGGAGTGCCGGGGTAGGCTGCGGCAAGGGCCACCCCTGCCTCTAAAGCCCCACGAGCCACAGCCTCATTGCCGAGTAGAAGGACTCTACGACCCGGCTCTCCCAGAATCGGGCTCACATAAACTCCCTCCAACTAAACTACGCGCTGACCCACTTTAATATAGGCCCAACAATCTCTCTGATTAGGTGTTCATTGTGGTCACAGTGTCCGTAAGGCTTACACACATTCATGCTGAGAGGCTGACAGAGAAGCCTCCAGCTAAGCTCGGAGTGAACATGCAGATCAGCATACCTAGTGCTGAGCCTAACTGGGGGGAGGGCGAGGCGCGTATACCGTACTCATTTAACCTAACTACGGCACCCCCCGCTTTCACTATAACCTTGAGAGGGTACGTGGAGGTGAAGGCCACTAAAGCCGACCTAGAAAACATCAAAAAGTCCCTTGCTAAAGGTGCGCTACCCCCTGAGATCGCTGGCGCAGTTACAAACTTCACAGTCTTCGAGGCCATGCTGCTTGCGAGAGAGCTTGGATTTCCGCCGGTGCTGCCACTGCCTATGCCTAAAGCTCAACATCCATCTCGAGAAAGCCCCCTAAGACCTGTCTAACCATTTTAGGTGCATATACATTGAAGAGAAAAATTAAATTGACCGCCGAAAGCATTGGAAGCGAAATCAGACTTAAGGATCTAAGTAAAAAGATTCTGGGCCGGCGTGTGAGAGTACCCTGGGAAGAGCCGCTCGACTTGACACTTAACGGAGTTAGAGTTTTAGTATGGGCGTTTGGGGCCTATGTTGCAGTAAATGCCGATAGGAAACGCATCGAGTCAATTAGAGCGATTCTGGAGCCCTTCGTTAGTCGTAAGGGACGAGCTATAAGCGAAGAATACTACATCATCGAAGGCGACTTGCACGAGGATAACGAGATTAGCGTCTATGGAGCTACCGATCGTGTGTTAGTAACTGAGGACTTTTGTGTTGTCAAGGGGGAGATCGACGACGAGCTCTTAAAGCTGGTCTCCTTCGTACTCGCTCAGAGCGTAGCCCTTAGCAGATTAGAGCGTGAAGTTGACGAGATTATGGAGCGGGCTACAGATCTCCTCGACACTGCTATCAGCAGCATCATTAGACTCGGACCTGCTCTACGCGAGCTCTACACAGTAATGATGGCCAGGCTTCAGCTACTCGACGACCTTATGATACTGGAAAAACCCCGTGCTGCATGGGAAAGCCCAGAGCTTGAAAGAGTCTACGAACTACTAAGGGACCTCTACGAGATAGAAGAGCGTTTCGAGTCAGTTGACGCTAAACTGAGCAGGCTTCAAGAACTAAGCCAGACAGTTGCAGGTCTTGTACTAGCGTATAGGGAAAGCCTCCTTGAAATTCTCATATTAGCCTTAATAGCGCTAGAGCTTGTTACTTCATTCTTTAGGTGACCTGCTAGTCTGCCTCTAATACTACCAGTTCCTCGCGTTTACGCAGCTTTCGCGCGATAGTCACAGCAATGAGTAATATCGTCACTACTAGGATAGTCGCTGTCAGTATATCGGGCGTGATAGCTACACCGAAGACCAATGCCACAACCTCTACTCTAATAGGTAGGTAAACTCTCCCCGTCCCCGCTACAGACAGCGGGTATCGTGCTGTAACTCCACCGATCTCAACAAGCACTGTGTAATTTCCGTCCCTGACTAATGGTATTACTGCCCTACCATCGCTACTTGTAACCGTAGCGTATACTTCGCGCCCCTCACTCAATAGGGCGACTTTAGCACCACTAATCGGAGTTCCCATGGTAGAAACAACCTTGACCGTTACATGTCGCAGTGGGAGCATTACTGTGAAATCGGAAGTCTTTGACAAGCTGATCTTAGTGCTCCAGACAACTTTACCATCCGAGGAAATCATGAGGTTATACGTGCCCGCAGGTAGCGGAGGAAACTCTAGATAGCCATCAGTACCGTTCGCTTCAACAGTTGCCGGCCCTTTAAGTACCGCAGTGAACTTATTGAGACTAGAGCCGTCAGCCAGTAATACCTTAAGTCTTAGCCGCCTAACGTTACACCTAATAATGAGCCTTGAATCAGAATCCAGTTTTATGGAGCGTCTTGCAACTTCAACTCCCATGTACTTTACAACAATCACATACTCGCCTGGTGACAGCCTCTCAAATATTACAGTACCATTGTGTGCAGTTAAAGTGGTTCTTCTAAGCAAGCGATAGAGCGTCACCTCAGCTCCTCCAAACCTACTCCCATCTAAGTCCGTCAGCACTACTTCAAGGTTGTAAAGGCTCAAAGGAAGGCTAACCTCAGGCGCGAAGCTTGATATCTCGTAGTACGCCAGAAGGTCGCCTTCGGGCGACACTACTTTTACCACTAGAGGCTCGGTAGGCGACGGCAAAAGGCTGAGAGCCCCCCTTCCTTGAAGCCCCAGGCTCGAGACTATTAGTAGATCCTCATACCCACGTGGCAGACTCACGAGGACAGGGGAAAAACTATGGACGGTTACAGGACCTTCAGCAACGACCACACGCGGATTGCGGTGAAGAAATCTGCCTAAAATTGCTAGAGAACCCGTTACAGCGTGCTCCCCACTTACGTTTATCCTAGCATGGCAGGGCTCATTAACATAGAGGGCTGCCCCGTGAGGCTCCGAACTTGTATTGAGGGGGCTATAGTAGATAGGCAGATACGTAGCTGCTATAAAGTCCCCTTTTACCGAGAAAGACTCTGCCTGCACTAGGAATACATACTCCCTAGCCTCAATAGCACCTGTAGCCGTGGGGATCTCCCGCTTGCTAACATTAAGAAGAGACACAGGACCCTGTGCCTTTACCGTAGGCGGTTTACCGGTAGTCAGAGCGGTAACTAGTGCCCCCCAGGGCTGCCAACCACTCCATGGCACGAGCGTGACATTCTCGCCTGCCTTCACGAGCTTAGACTCTAGGGCCTTTAACGCGTACACGGGGGGCTTCGGGCTGCGCTCATTAAATGATACTACAACTGAGCACCGCTCCTCTGCATGAATAATTACCGCATCTTCTATTATGACCTGCCTACAGGCCCCTTCTGGCTTCGCAGCGGCCTTAACGGGCTTGAAACGAGCGGGAGCGTCAACTCTTAGAATAACCTCTGTACCTTTAGATGCTTCGACACTTACAGTGCCAGGCCCACTAATAGTGAGATAGTACCTTGTGACAAGCGTATTGTTCCTATAGACAGAGACCTCAATAGCCTCTAACGATTCGAGACTGGGGTCTCCTCCTAGCGGACTTAAGTGCATTAGCAACGATACTATGAATACTAGTAGCCCCGCAGTCACTATTAAGCGTCCGACTGTCAAGGTCTCCTCTGCCTCGACGCTTATCCCGTTGGTCAACCTTAAGGCTAACGCGCAGAACGGGAAGGCAGAAATAGGAGTGGAGCTGGTAACGCGTGGTGGCTTTAATGGCGATGGAAGAAGAAGGGCCCAGCCCTATACTGATAGTGATGACCGTTATCCCTCCTATAATGTTGGGGCTAACGTTCGTGCTAACTGATAACTTCAGCGTTAAGCCCAGCCTTCCCTTCTTCTTCTCTAAAATACTGCCACTCGTATTACTCTTAGTGGCTACAGCGATTGCGGTAATGGGGTACTTCACGGCTAAGGACGAGGAGCCAGAATGGGGACCGGAGCTACCCTTTAAAGTGATAGAAGCTCTCCACTTAGCTTATATTGCAGCGTCCCTTATACTGGCTACACTGGTTATTCTTCTGTACTTTCTTTAGAACCCACAAACACTAGCTCTCTGAGCCTACGTAGCTCTTCCTCTTTGCTCTTCAGATCCTCCCGCAGCTTCTCGTTTTCAGCTTTTAGCTTCTCTACGATCTCTTCTAGTTTTTCTAGCCTAGCTAGTTTCTCTCTAAGAGCAGCTTCCCTAGACTCTAGCTCCATTCTTTTAGCTTCTAGCCTCCTCCTTAACTCTACAAGTGCGCTTTCTTTAGCAGCCAGTGTCCTCTGGTAGCCGGCAAGCTCTCTCTCCTTGTCTAGTAACCTGCGCTCCCATTCTATTAGCCTCCTCTCTTCCTCCATCATACGCTGCTTGAAGGGTTCTAGTTCCTCCCTAAGGATGCGCTCTCTGCGCTCGATTTCGCTTTTCAGCTCAGATAGCTCCTTGCGTTTAGCGTCTATTTCCTTCTCGAGGCTTCTGAGCTTCTCCATTAACCGTAATACCTTTTCTTCCTTCTCTCTTAGCTCCTGCTCTCTCTGCCTTAGTTCGTCAATTTTGTCGGCATACTCCTTTACCCGCTCAAATAGCTCCTCTTCAAGTCTGGACACTCTCTCCTCACGAGCTCCTAGCTCGCTGTCACGCTTGTTCAATTCCTCCTCCTTTTTCGCCAGTTCAACCCTTAGGTTGTGTAAGCGTTCCGCTTCGTACTTTAGTTTTGCCTTCTCGCTTTCTAACTCGCGGAGCTCAGATAATATTTTAGTCTCAAGCTCTATTAATTTCCCTATGTTCCCGCTTAATTCACCCTTTACTTCGTCAAGAAAGGCTGCTTGACTGCTTGCTATTTGAGACACAGCAGCGTTTTGTGCCTCCACAGCTTTGGCTATTCTAGCCTCGACGGCGTTAACTAACGACTCTAATTTTGTCTCAACATTATCACTTACCGATCTTACTAATTGCTCAATGGCTTTGTTAGCTACTTCTGATAGTTTACTTACTGAAGCGCTAAACTCTTCCACTGCCTTTTTTAAGTCGGTACTTAGCTGTTCAGTAAGGCTCTCTATCGCCTGCGTGGCTTTACTGATAGACTGCGTAAGTTCCTCAACTCTAGCTTCTACCTTAGCACTAGTTTCTCTCAATTCTTCGTATTTTTGGACAAGTTCATTATATTTTTCTATTACTAGATGTACTTCTTCTGCTGTTTTATCCAGCGTTTCCCTGGCACCAATTATTGCGTCGGCAGCTCTCTCTTGTCTCTCAGCGATAGTAGCAAGCTTGTCTATGTACTGCGTAAATTCTCCGAGCCTGTTGAGTTCTTCTTCAAGCTTAGGTACTAGTTTCTCTATCTTGCTTGTAGCAGATTCCACATCCTCGCTCTGTCTACGGAGTATCGATAGCAAGTCTGATAGTATCTCTCTTTGCTCGTCAAGAGACGCCGTAACTTGGGTCTGTAGTACCCTGAGCGCCTCACTAATAGTCTTATCAATGCTTTGAGCTAGGCTCGTAAGGGAAGTACTGATCTCGGCTTTTATCGTTTCCATAACTTCGAGCATTTGTTCCCTTTCTTCTCTCTTCCTCCAAAAGGCCATGAAGAATACACCTGACTAGATGTCATTTGCCGATGTAAAATACCTAATGCTTATTGCTAGGCTGTTCGCCTGTGTCACGCGTTGCTAGTTCCTCAAGCTTAGCCAGTCTTGTACTCATGTCAGCGACTAATAGCTCGAGCTCACGTAGCCTGGAGCAAACATTCTCGTTAAGCTCTCTTAATTGGAGGGCGAGCTCTCTTAGAGATAGCTGTAGGTCTTCCGTCTCGGACCTAAGTAGTGTGACTTCACTCTTAACCTCATTCCATGAGTCAACACTTACTGATAAGGTCTCGTTGATCTTGGACTTTATTGCCGATATTTCGGAAGGTAGGTCCTTGTAGGCTTCTTCTAAACGTTTCATTTCGGAGTTAAGCCGCTCCAAGAAGAGATCGATCGTTAACTTCACGTCGTGCTCTATTCTGTCTCTTACGTCTCGTAGTTCATTTATGGCATTACTAATTTCTCTTTTCATTAGCTCTCTTTCTTCTTTTAGCTGAGCCGTAGTCTTGCTCAGAATCTCTCTCATTTCTTTAAGTAGATCTCGAGTGGCGTACACGTTCTCGTTAAGCGTGTCGACAGCGATCTTTAGCGCCATAACGCCGTCGTATAGCCTCTTTACGGCTAGCAACACCATATTGACCTTCTCGTCTCCGTATTCTACTATCTCTACAGACCCTCTAGCCATACCTCTCACTATTAGGTCGGCGGAACTATCTATATTGTAATGCTTAAAATAAATTAACAGACAGGAGGTAGGGACATAATACTTGCTAACAGTCCACCCACTGGTGGCAGAAGCAAGTTATCTTCAGGAGCATAAGCTTCGGTCAAAGCAAGGATAATTGAAAGACTAACAGCTTTTTCCAAGTCGACACCCAAGACCGCTAGCACTATGCTATTAGTCACTACTCCCGCTATTAGGCCGTCAATAGTCGTTAAGCTTCCTGGGAGCCTAAGCTTAGACCTTCTGAGTAGCCCAATAAGAGCAGCCACTGCGTCAACTGTGAGAAGAGCTATCACACCATAGACTGCGCGTTCACCAAATAGGGCCTCTGCGACTAGCACCCCAACTAATCCGTGCGTGAGCCCCACATACCCCCCTACTTTCTCGTACTCCCTCTCCATTTGGGCTATTTGTCGTTCGAACTCCTCCTCAAGCTTGCTGATCGCGGCCTCTAGCGTCAGGAGGTTACGAGCCAGTGGCGGGCTTACAGCCTTAATAGACTCCAGAACTTTTCTCCTCCTCTCTCTGAGCATGATTCTAAGTTCTTTTCCGAGAAGAGGTTGCTTGAGGATTAAGGCGTTCATCGAGGCGGCGGCAAGTGCTAGGCAGGCTAGAATCTCAAGGCGCGGTAGCCCCCTGATTAAATATAAGGAAAGCAGGAGGAGACATAAGACCACATGTACAATTTTCCTCTCAACTTCTGCGTTAACTGAAACTTTAGGCATAACTTATGCTTCCCCCCTCCGCCCTACAAATAGCCGCGCCTCGCGTGCGGCTACGTACATCCTCCTTAATACCTTTTGGTGACCTCTCATCCCCTTAAGCCCTTTTAAAAAGGCATTAAGCGCGTGCTCACGCAGGGTGTATATACGTGACTAGCACTTTATTTAAGTGGAGGGGGGCATGAGTTTTAGGCGTGAGCCTAGGTTTTTACGTAGTGACGGCAAGCCCAGTTTCTCATCTAGAAAGTATGTGCGAGAAAGCGAGCTTGAAGCTGTTATGCGTAGAGATATAGTCACTACTGCTAAGACCACACCTATAAGGCTCTGCGCGAAAAAAATGGCTGAAAGCGGCTTTAGAAGACTACCAGTAACTGCAGAAGGGAGGAGGCTTGTAGGCATAGTAACGGCAACCGATATAGTGAATTATCTAGGAGGAGGAGAGTATCATGAAATAGTGAAAACGAGGCATAAGGGCAATGTGTTTTCTGCGCTGGAGGAGCCCGTATCCTCCATTATGACTCGTGGCGTTATAAAGGCCGTCTACGAGGAGACCATAGCAAGCGTCGTCAAGAAAATGATAAAGTTCAACGTTGGAGGAGTGCCGATAGTTACTCGGGATGACGTACTAGTAGGTATGGTGACTGAACGAGACGTATTAAGGCTCTTAGAAGACTGCCTGCCAGACCTGCTAGTTAAGGACGTGATGACTACCAATGTTATAACTATAAGCATCGACTCGTCGCTACTTGAACTAGCCAAAAAGATAGTCACTCATGGCGTGAGAAGGCTGCCGGTACTGGCCGATAACCGCGTGGTGGGTGTGGTTTCATCCATGGACATTGTGAGATACATAGCCAGTAGTGAGCCCTTCCGCCATATAGTGATAGGACTCGTAGAGGAGATAATGCAGGCCAGAGTGGCTGACATTGCGTCTCCTAGCGTGATCTCTGTGAGGCCTGAGGACAGGCTCTCCGAGGTCTATAAGGTGATGATAGAAAGGGATGTAGGCTTCCTAGTAGTTATGAGAGGGCGAGAGCTTAAGGGCGTCATAAGTGAGCGTGATATTCTCCTCAGAGCGTGGGAAGAAACAGGTGAGAAATCCCAGTAATCTTTAGCGGGGCTCCTCTAGCTTTGCTCTTACTTCGGATTCGGAAAGCCCACGTATAAAGACATACTTTACGCGGTCTCTTAATCCGCGCACTATTTCTATCTCGCCCGTTCGTACTCCGAGTTTCCTAGAGAGAACTCTTTTGAGCGCGGCATTCGCTCTGCCGTGTATGGGAGGTTCACTAACATAGACTACAAGCTCACCGTTTTCTATCTCGATCCTGTCCTCTGACGACTCAGGTCTGACTGCTACGCGTAGTAAAACCCCCTCTCGTCGCTCCTCTATTCCCGTTAGCCTAGTCTCCCGGTTCACTCAGTTTCACCTCACTTACCTCCACCTTCTCTACTTTACGTGCTGCTCTGGCGAGCTCTCTGACCATGTCGTACTTACAGACTACTCCCACGACTCTGCCTTCACTGTCGATCACAGGAAGCCCATCAACGTTGTATTCGAGCATGTGCTCGAATACTGAGCTTACTTTGTCCTCAAAAGTCACGCACACAGGGACTCTAGTCATCACGTCCTCGACTAGTAGAGGTGTTATCTTGACGTAGCGCCCTAAGGGTCTGCCAGCCTTAACGAGCTTTCGGACCCAGATCAGTCTACGGCTTCTAAGACCTCTTCGCGCATCCTCTAGTGGAACAAAGGGTAGCCTGTTCTCTGATACCACGCCCTGAGCCTCTCCACCCACAGCCACCGCTAGCGCATCGAGATAGTAAGCTCTCATTTTCCTAACTGCATGAGCTAATGAGTGGTGAGGATGAACTACACCGAGGCCGGGCGGCGCTGCGATATTTTTTACTCTTAGGCCTCCGCGAGTTTCTGCTAAGGCCCTAATTAGCTCCTCTTTAGTCACGATTCCTTTCAATTCACCCTTCTCATCTACCACTAGCGCTACTTCAGCGTCTTCAGTCACCATTAAGCTTGCTATTTCCTCTATCGGAGTAGAACTCCTCACTATAGCCACGTTGGGGTTCATAACTTCACGTATAAATTCAGCGTCGTAAGGTCTTCTCCTCCATAGCGGTCCTTTGACTCCTATAGAGTATAGCAAGTTACGTGTTGATAGTGACCCGACAACGCGACCTTTCTCGTCAACAACTAGCACTATGCTCGTGCGTTCTCTGAGCATAACCCTTCTTGCATGCTCTATGGTATCGTTGACTCTTACGGCAGGTATCTCCGGGGACGCTACGTCAATCGCTTTAAGACCTACTGGGCGAGCAACAACTTCTCTGACCATAACTTTCTGCAACAGTGTTGCACGACTCTCGAATACTGGCACTTCGGCGGCAGTAACGGGTAGCGGAGGAGGAGCGACTGGCACTGGTATTCTGCCGGGCTTGATACCCTCTATGTAAGCTCTTAGCACGTCTTCCTGAGTAACTACACCTATTATGTAGCCGTCCTCGTTGATTACCGGTACCAGTGTAAAGTCGTGCTTGATAATGTAGTCGGCTATGGCATCGATTGGCGTGTCGGGATAAGCCACGATAACTCCTCGCTTCATTATTGTTCTGACTTTAGCTACAGGCGTCTGTATCGCCTCAGCTTCCCTTCTAAAGTACCACCTACCTGTGTCCACTAGGTCCTTTGGAGTCAGCATACCTACAGGTGTTAGGTCTCGCTTACTCCGAACTACGACTAGAGCTTTGATTCCTCTATAGACGAGCATTGACCAAGCCTTAGTAATAGGCTCGTCCTGCGCAATTAATGGCAAGTTTTCTATTGTCATGACATCAGCTGCAGCCTGCGCTTTGGGCAAGTAACCTGAGACTTTCAGAGATCTTATGAGCTCTCTATAGCCGAGAGTCCCTACCACGCTCTTACTATGCTTGCTCTTTAACACTGGTAGAGTGTACACTCCGCTGTTCCTCAAGGTATTGATAGCGTCCCATATTCCGTCTTCGGCGGTTAGCACAGGACCTTCGCGAAGAAGCTCATCTACAAGAACCTCTGATCGTGATGAAGTAATTTTTATCACGTCAGTTCTGGTAAGGAACCCAACGTACTTAGCGGTGGCATAATCCTCAACGACCACGACAATACGACTCCCGCTCTTCCTCAGAGCCTCTCTTGCTCGCGTGACCTTAGAGCCTTTTAGAACCTTAGTAACAACTGTTGACATAGCTTCCCATACGCGCATAGATAACACCCTTGACGTCAATACTAATAAGGCTACGGGTGATTAATATGGTAACCTAAACTATTCTCGAGAGAGAAGAAGCATCGTGTTAAGGGTCACTAAGCATCGGGGCGGGTAAGCTCGCTTGACTTTTAATGCTACAACGCCTTCCCGTGGCAGCGCCGTTATGACGTATCCTCCAGCTCGAAGTGGGACGAGATGTAGAGCTGTCTTAAGCCTCTGGAGATTGATCTTCCCCAAGTATCCTCGCGGCACACTAAGCTCTACGTACACAGCCTCAGAAACCCTCACTTTCTCGAGCTCCAGTAGGTACCGTTTCCCAAGCCCTAGTACTCGTGCCGTATGCACGCTAATCTTAGCGTCACGGCCGTCACCATTCTCTCTGACCCAGAGTAGTATTGGTCGTGGAGTAGTAGCTTCGACTATGTCACCCTCTCGGAGTCCCATTCTTCTCCTGAGACTCTTCCCTACCCTAATCTCGTGAAGCGCTACTTCCTTGCAGGCCTCTGCGACGACGAACTTTGGCCTCCCCATCTCACGGCGTGCTTTTATAGAGCTACTTTTAGACCTTTCTCTCCATGTGTTAGATATCAACCACGCCCTCCTCAGAAATTAGGAAAACTGCCTCCTTCTCAGCGTGCTTCGGACTGTCTATAATTCTGGCTATGCGCTTACCCTCTTTGCCCTTCCTTATCCATATCCTGTACGTACAGCCATGGGCAACAATGTTACCGCCCGCAGGTCTTAGAGGGTTGCCAAAGAAGACGTCGGGCGCGGCGATTACTTGGTTTGTTACTACTATGGCTACGTCGTATACGCTTGCTATTCGCATCAGTTGGCTAATGTGTCTATTTAGCTTCTGCTGCCTCGCAGCTAGGTTCTCACGACCAGGATACTCTGCTCTAAAATGTCCTACCAGACTGTCAACTATAAGCAGTTTTATATTATAATCATCTATTATTTTCTTTGCTTCTTCAACTATTAGCATTTGATGGTCACTATTGTAAGCCCTTGCGTATACTATCCTCTCGAGAGCCTCTTCAGGGTCTAGTCCCCTGTACTCCGCTATTGTTACTATTCTCTCGGGTCTAAACGTGCCCTCAGTGTCCACATAGAGAGCACCAGCATTAAGTCCGCCTCGAGAGGGAGGGAGCTGAACCATAATAGCTAGCTGGTGACATAGCTGAGTCTTACCGGCTCCAAACTCGCCTATAAGCTCTGTAATAGCTTGAGTCTCTATTCCGCCATCAAGTAGCTCGTCAAGTGCTTTAACTCCTGTTGAGATTAGCGATATCGACCTCCTGCGCTCATAGTATTCCTTGGCTGTTATGAAGAGCTTTCCTCCAATAAGCTTCTGAGCCTGCCTTATCAGCGACAGTGCGCGCTCCTCAGAACCTATTACTTCCGCTAGCTCGTGTGCTGAAGCGTAAGCTATATCCCTTATACTGTAGAAGCCCGCGTTCCTAAGCTTTTCAGCAGTAACTCTCCCAACACCCTCTAGATCCTCCAGCTCGTACGCAGGTGCTTGCTTCTCATCGGCTATGCTAGCTTCCTCCTGGAGCGCGAGCTCGTACTCCGCCTCTAGGTCACTAATGCTATCTTGTACCTTCTCTGACGTCCTCCTCCTTCTCTTGGGCATAGCCACCGTGTGTGACGGCAGAGAAAAATACTTAAAGGTTTTGGACAGATAAAGCCGAAAGTTTTCGATAATGCACCTTACTTAAGTTACTTTGTGTGAGGACTAAAGGTGGGGCTAGCGTTGCACCTCACGCGGGAGGAAGAGGCTATCCTAGCGGGTAGCATGGGAGATGGTTATGCTAAAGCTATGAAAGTTGTAGTTAAAGTAGCAGAAGCCCTTGAGGCCCCTCGGCTTATACGTATAGAACACGCACACATTTCAGGAATATCCTATAAAAACATTGGCGAGTCTGGGCTTAAATTCCTAGAGTCCTTAGCAGAAAGCGGTGCCAAGGCAAGCGTACCCGCAACGATAAACCCGGCAGGCATGGATCTCGAGAAGTGGAGGAGAATGGGCATAAGCGAGGAATTTGCCCTTAAACAGCTAAGAGTCATAAGAGCTCTTACTAAACTAGGCCTAAAGCCTACACTCACTTGCACACCGTATCTGTACGAGAAAATACCTAGGAGAGCTCAAGTCGCATGGGCCGAAAGCAATGCTGTTCTGTACGCTAATAGCATTTGCGAGCTCTATACCAATAGGGAGGGCGGTCCCCTAGCATTAATGGAGGCGATAGTAGGCCGTGCACCATATGTAGACTATCGAATAGACGAAAACAGAAAACCAACAGTGATTGTAGATTTGAGGAGCTTAAAGCGCGATATTAGACAGCGCTCGCTATACGCAGCAGTAGGGTACTTTATAGGTCGCATGGTGAAAGAGGGTGTGCCGTTATTGCTGGGCCTACCCCCTGACATGACCCTTGCCGAGACTAAGCTCATGCTTGCCGCTATCGGAACTTCAGGCTCGCTGACGATGGTAAGACTTGGCGACAGTGACAGCGGGCTTCCCCGAGTAAGAGTAAGCAACTTGCAAGACATTTTTGCGGAATTACCTGCTGCTCTGTCTGACGAGGGCGTGGTTGCTCTAGGCTGCCCCCATCTGTCCCCAGGCGAGCTTTCTAGATTAGCAAATCTCGCTAGCAAGTATGGTAAGCCCAAACGCAGGGTAATAGTGTTTACAGCAAGGGCCGCTAAGCGTTACGCTCCTAAAGCCTTGGAAATACTAGTAAGACAAGGATTTGAGGTGTACTACGACACGTGCATGGTAGTCGCTGACCTCAAAGCTATGGGAGTGGACGAGGTACTCGTGGACTCGGCTAAAGCCGCTTACTATCTCTCTACGCAAGGATTCAACGTAGGATTATTCCTAAGAAGCGACATAAAGCGAATCTTGTACGATTAAGGAGGGGATAAGGTGAGAAAAATAGTGATAGGAGGGCGTGGGCTAGTCGAAGGTTACGGAGGGGGAGAGCTACTTGTATCACCGGAGCCCATCTCCTTCTACGGCGGCGTTGATCCGCTTACCGGCGTCGTACGCGAACCCAATCACCCTCTCGAAGGAAAAAGCATAGCAGGCAAAATACTAGTCTTCCCCCGAGGCAAAGGAAGCACTGTAGGCTCCTACGTACTACTCTCTCTGAAAGACCGCGGCAAGGCCCCTGCAGGAATAGTAAACATTCGAAGTGAGCCAATCATAATCGTTGGCTGCGTATTGGCTGAGGTGCCACTAATGGACAGACCCGACAAAAACCCCCTTGAAGTTCTTAAGAGCGGTATGTGGGGGCGAATTACCGTGCAAGGTCGTAAGGCTCGACTCGAGGTGATACCTTGAAGCGAGAAGAACTTGACCGAATAGCGCAAGAGATAGTCCAGTGTACCAGGTGCAGGCTAAGCCTATACAGAACACACGCCGTACCAGGCGAGGGAAATCCTAATGCAGAAATAGTATTCGTGGGCGAGGCTCCTGGACGCAACGAGGATCTTCAAGGCCGCCCCTTCGTTGGAGCTGCTGGAAAGCTACTAACCACTCTTATAGAGTCCATAGGTCTCACAAGGTCGGACGTCTTCATAACTAACATCGTTAAGTGTAGACCTCCTAGCAATAGAGATCCAAGAGAGGACGAGATAAGAGCTTGCTCACCCTACCTTGACAGACAAATCGCTGTAATTAGGCCGCGCATAATAGTAACGCTGGGCCGGCATAGCACTAAGTACATACTAGGGAAAGCTGGCTTTAGAGTCAGCTCAATAATGGCCGTGCGAGGCCGAATATACGAAGTCGAGCTCTACGGCTACAAGTTGAAAATCTTGCCTACACTACATCCGGCAGCTGCTCTCTACAACCCCGCTCTAAGATCCTTATTGAAAGAGGACTTTAGTCTACTTAAGCAGGCGCTTCATAGCAAGAGCTTCCAGCAAACATTAGACGCCTTCTTCGGCTAGCAGCAGCCACACTTAATAGGTATTAGTTGTAATGAAGTTAGTAGTGGTGGAACTACCTTGAGTCAGACTGTGGCGCAATGTATGAACCGCGATCTCCTGGTCACTAATAAAAATGTCACAGCTAACCAGGCCATAGAACTATTACTAAAGAACAATATTAGCCACCTAATTTTAGTAGATGAAAATAAGCTTACAGGAGTCGTTAGTGAAAAGGACTTTCTGGAAAAACTAGCTTCGCTAAGAACTTGGCGGATAGACATCGGCAGCCTCCACGTATCGTCGTTTGTCAAGCGCAAACCCTTCTGGGCTCATCCTAACATGCGGCTCAACGAAATGATTTCAATTATGCTTAAGGAAAATTACGGGGCAGTTCCTGTAGTTGACTCCGGGCGAGTGATAGGCTTAATAACAAAAGAGGACTTGCTAAAAGCTCTAAAGCTACCCTCTAAGCTTGCAGCGAGAGACGTAGCTACTCAGAGACTGATAACGCTAAGCGTTCAGGATCGCGCGGCTTACGCTCGCAGGATAATAGTTGATAAACTAATATCTGCAATCCCAGTGGTCGATAAATTCAAAATAATAGGCATATTAACGGACATACGCCTGCTACACGCCCTTAAAAGACTATATGAATTAACCTCATGGGTCGAGCGTAAAGCAAGGTTTAGGAGGCTTATAGTTCAAGACATATATGAAAGAACATTTCCTGAAGTAGCGCCAGAAACACCTATAGCTGATCTAATAGAGATGTTCTTGTCTAAACATTTAAAGGCCGTATTTGTAACTGAGGAAAGAAACTTATTAGGAATAGTAACGAAGTCTGACCTCTTAGTGGCCGCTATGTGGGGGACCAGTAATGCCCAGAGGACCTAAAGAACGCATATTAAAGAGAATAGAGGATCTACAATTCCTCATAGAGTCGCTAGATGCGCTAAGAGTCGGACTATACGCTGATATAGGTAAAGTCGAGAAGACCTTAACAGAGCTTAAGTTAAAGGATCTACCTGTTAGTAGCAAGCGCGTAGTTGCAGAGGCCAGGGCTATACTTGAAATACCGAAACGGTCCCCCGAGTATAAGCGCTTAGAGAAATTAAACAGTATAGCTAATCCTTTACTAATAGTTGGACTCGTGGGCTTAGTTATAGCAAGCATAGTTCTTGTGCTAAACTTAGACTATACAATATACTTATGCATAATGTTCTTTGTCCTAGCATCGGTGAATATAGCATACATAATAAAAGTATATATTAGTCAGAGAATCTCGAGGATATATATGAAGCACGCTGACGAACTGGAACTCAGAGGCGGTGTACTCAAAAAGGCAATAGAGCACTTAATAGTACGGCTAAGAGATGAAATAAGAAAACTAGGTATAGACCCGACCACCTATAAACTCTCACTCAGAAACCCTGACTATAGAGGGCTCAGAGTCGTGAAAAAGCCTGGCCTGTTTCGGTCTAGGTATGTTCTTTCTTTTGAACGTTAAGGAAGTCTTTCCAACATTCCTTACAAATAAGTTCCACTCCTATCTCTACCGAGCATAGTCTACACACTAGCCTACCACAGACTTTACAGTAGCCTACAGCGAGATTTCTGCCGCATAATCTACAAAGAGTCTCGGAGCATACAGAGCATATTCCCCTTCGAGTATCGTAGTCGCGACTACACACAATTCTACCACAAATCTGGCATCTATAGACCCCCTTATTACCGCATATCTCGCACTCAGATAACACGTGAGACTTTTCATCATGTTAATCCTTATAAAGTACTCTCGAGATGAGTGGCGGGGGGCCGCTTGCCTGCGAGGATAGACTCTGTAGATAAACGAATACTAATACTACTTGATGCTATCGACGAGCCTATCTCCAGGAAGGAGCTTTATCGGATGATAAAGGAGCTCCAGGAGAAAGGCGTGAAATTTGGGTTTAAGTTCATAGAGAAACTCCCTTATTCACCGCAGCTCGAGGAGAAAATAAACAAGCTTGTAGAACGAGGGTACTTACTAAGGCTGTACTTGACTGGCGAGAGCTTCTTAGAGCTTTATTCGGATTACCTCGCAATCACTGATAAAGGAAGAAAGATAGCTAAAAAGAGAGATGTAGACAAAAGAGACGTGAAGAGGATACTTGATTATGTAGCGCAGCTTAAGTCCCAAACTTCTTCTTGATAACTAGCGGAGTAAACCCTAGCCTGCGTATAGCGTTTATTTTGTCCTCAGAGCCTAGTATTATGTGCTCGTCAAACAATACATACTCCTTAGCAATTTTGGGGCTATTGTCGCCCTCTAACCCCCAGAGTATGTGTACACGTTTATCTAGCGAGTAAAGCCTCATCAAGGCGCATAGTTTATGGCCCATAAGGTTGGGATCACATGAGAATAAGAGCTCGCTGAAAGGTACTATCACGCCATCGTGTCTCTTACCGTAATACTCTATGACCTTGTCCTTGGTGAGAACTAGTACTTTATCGTGTGTCTTCTCGAGCTCTTTGACCAACCTTTCTAAGATTATTTTCTCTAAGAAGTCGTTGTATGCCTCTTTGTTGGCAATAGTGTTCAGTGGAACTTTAACGGTTTCGCGTAGAATTAAGTGGTTATTACCCCATACCTTGACTTCTATATTCACGAGCGAGAACTCCTGAGGTAACCTCTCAAACCTAAGATCGCGCTTGTTGGCACACCTCCTACACAATGTCCATCCTGGCGGTAAATGGACGGTTTTACCGCATCCACTACACCGTCTCAAAGAACCGTTTAGGAAGAACCATTCTACTTTAGCGCGACCCTTGTCTATTGTCAAGAGACAGTAATTGCCTATGTACTCTCCTCCCTTAGCAACTCTGTCTAGCCTAGCCACATTTACATAAAGGACATCGCCTATTCTCCAGTCTATCCCTCCATAGGTGTGGCTATGCCCGAATATGTGCACTACGGGCCTATAGTACGCTACAAGGTAGTTTATGTCCACTAGCCCTGAGTGAAGAGTTTGCTGAGGAGCATCTAGCTTCTTGCCTCTATCCATTATACTGAATGGAGGGTAGTGAGTAACTAAGACCACCGGTTTTTTGCTACATAGGTTGTAGGGTTTCATTCTCCTTCCGTGCCCAATAATCAGACAGTCGTTAGTCTCGAAGGGACCGCTTTCTTCGAGATCTATAACTCCTGGCACGCACAGTGATGGCAGGTTGACATCCCAGTTCCCCCTCACGTAGAGTACGGGCTTACCTAGGCTTGTTAGCATCTCCATAATCTCGGTAAACACTCTCGGTCTTTGAGGATTGTTTATATCGCCAGCAGCTATTACAACATCAAACTCTATTCCCTGCTTCTTTACCTCTTTTACGAAGAAATCAACGATGTCGCTTTTCCCGTGTACGTCTGAGAAGCACAGCGCTCTCAACTTTTTCACCGCCGCTACAATGAGTACTTGTGTGATTGCGTCGCTGAGCGATATTTAAACGGAACTGTCTATCCTTTTCGTTCACACTGTTTTAGCCATTAGAACGTGAAAAAGTAATTACTTCCCCTCGTCTCCCCTTCCCCAGCTTTTCGAGCCAGCTAGCAGGAGTTTATGCAGCGTAAAGAGTATAAGGTTGCTGGGTTTAGTGTTGGGCGGGGCCCCGGTAGCTCAGCGGGTA
>CAZPLI010000009.1:0-25746 GCA_964587325.1 uncultured Thermofilaceae archaeon
CCTAGCCGGAACCCCCGCGTCAAATGGAGCTCGACCCCGCTGGGAGGCCCGCGGGCCCCCCTAGTCGGTGTTGCTATCTCGTATTCTGGCCGGTTAAATAGTCAGTCATTTGTTTCATGGAGTGAGTTTTTAACTTACTTTATTCTAAGAGGTTAAATTCTACTAGTAGCTTGAACTCCTCTAGGGTTAGGGCCTCGCCACGTTTGTACTTTTCGTATACTTTCATAGCCTCCTCTCTTAGTCTCTTCCTTCTCTCTTCTACTTTCTTTGAGAGCAATGTGGCCTTAAGCAGCAGCGATACTTTTCTTATTTCGTCACGTATTTCTCTTAATTTGGCTCTTTTCTCGATAAGAGCGGCATGCGCCTTATTGGCCTCTTCGCGTAACCTGTTTTTCTCCTCAATAAGCTTTGATAGTTCCTCACGAAGACTGTCACGCTTCTCTCTTAAGGCAGTAAGTTCCTCCTTGACTTTAGCGTACTCTTCAGAGAGCGATTGGAGCTCGCTACTAAGCTGCTGATACTCTTCCTTTAGAGTGGCTATTCTCTCTGAGAGCTCTTCTACCGACGCTCTCAGCTCTGCATATCTCTGAGCGTTTGCAAGTATACTTTCGAGCTGATTCATTCGCTCAACATAATACCGCTCGATCTCTGGCGTCATAGGCTTAGTCTGGTACTCCCACTCAAGCCTCCTTAACTCTTCTTCGACCCGTTCGACGTTGACTCTTCGAACGTTGCCCAAAGCCCTAAGCTGTTTTAGCTCGGCCACTTTGTCCTTACGCTCGCTTCTAAGTCTGGTTAGCTCCTCTCTTAGGCTTCTTCTCTTCTCCCGTAGCTCTCTTATTTTCTCGAGAAGACTATTCCTCTTCTCCCTAATGTTAGACAATTTCTCTTTGTACTCAGAGAGTTCCTCTCTAAGTAGCCTTATCCTAGCAGACAGCTCCTTAACTTTCTGATTAAGCGAATCGCGCCTCTCTCTTAACTCGGCTACTTCTTTCTGAAGCTGCTCCTCTAAGCCCCGAAGTTCTGCCAGGCGTGTGCGAAGAGTGTCTACATCTCCTAATTCCCCTGCCATGCGCACTGCACCCTGCGCTCAGACTTAAAGCTCTGGCGTGAAGGCTCTAGAGAACCAGTATATATATTCTCCGCGTACCCCCAAGACACCGCAAGCCGTTCTCTGCTACTTCCCTCAAGGGTAGGGGCAAAAGATATGAGACGAGCTTATCTATCTGTGCTGGAGGGCGCGCCGATTGCCGCCTGACGAGAGCACGCGCGAGCGTAAAGGCGTTGTACCGCCATAGCTGTGAGCGCGTGTGTTAACAGGCGGGCAACAGGCGCGCCCGCTTCGCCCGTCCCATACCTGCGAGCAAAAGCTTTTAGTTCTAAACAGGTCTCGCACAAGGGTAACTGGTGGAGGGTATGGGAGGATTGTCCATGACAGCTAAGTACGTTATACACGCATCACTTGAAGTCGATGGAGTAGTCGAGAAACCTGACGTAATAGGCGCGATATTTGGCCAAACTGAGGGACTGTTAGGCGACGAGCTCGACTTACGAGAACTTCAAAAGACCGGTAGAATTGGCAGGATAGAGGTTCACTTGGAGCGCAGAGGAAGTAAAATGGTAGGCACTATTAAGATCCCTTCAAACCTCAACAGAGTTGAAACAGCCCTCATAGCTGCAGCTCTAGAGACTGTCGACAGAGTAGGACCTTACCAGGCCAAGATCGTCGTTAAAAGACTAGAGGACGTAAGAGCGGAGAAACGCAGAAAAATAGTGGAAAGGGCCAAAGAGCTCTTACGCAGCTGGGAGGAGCGTATTCCTGAGACAAAGGAGCTGATAGAAGAGGTTCTTAAGGGATTAAGAGGCGGCGAACTAGTAACATACGGTCCAGAGCAACTCCCTGCTGGACCAGATGTCGACACCTCCGACACTATAATAATCGTAGAGGGGCGTGCGGACGTCCTTAATCTACTACGTCATGGGTATAGGAACGTAATTGCGCTAGGTGGTGCTGCCGTACCTAAGACCATAATTGAACTGGCAAAGAAGAAAACTACTATCCTTTTCGTCGATGGCGACCGAGGCGGCGAGTTAATAATAAAAAACGTCCTCGGTGCCGTGCAAGTTGACTATATAGCAAGGGCTCCACCAGGTAAAGAGGTCGAAGAGCTAACAGGAAAAGAGATAGCTAAAGCTCTTAAGGCTAAAATTCCAGCGAGCGAATTAGTAAAGGAGCTCAAAAGCAAAACACTAGTGGAACCTGGCGAAGTAAAGATCCCCGAAACGATAAAGAGCGATATTGAGAGCCTAAAGGGGACATTAGAAGCCATACTTTACGACGAGAACTGGAATCCCATTAAGCGCCTGCCCGTTAGAACACTAGCCGATGAACTCGAACACATCGAGGGAGTAAAGTATCTCGTCTTCGACGGGATAGTTACACAAAGGATCGTAGATCTTGCCTTTAAGAAGGGGCTACAAGTCCTAATAGGCGCTAGAATCGGGGACGCAGCCAAAATACCCACTGAGCTAGTTGTCGCAACTTTTAATGACGTTCTCAGGAAGACCTGAAGGGTCCGTGGAGGTGCATCACATCCTCCATTCAGCTCAGGTCAGTTTCTTCATCCCCCTGGCTACTTACGTGTCCTCTCTTATCTTACTTCCCTTTTACCTTCTCGTTCTCGCAAATAACATGTATAACTGAGAGAACCGCCTGAAGAAGACGTGTGTAGCTATTAAAGGCCGCCCTGAAACTACTAATGTCAGGCGCACGTATTCGTAGCGTAATTTCATGCCTCTCTAATTCGATGCTGGACAAGCTCCTATAAGTTGGAGGAGATTCTATCTCCGGAAGAAGAGCGCCATAGACTATCCGTGCTAAACACTCGTTACCTAGCCTTATCTTGAGTATCGACTGCACCAACCACTTCTTCATACGTTAGTCTCCTATACACTGGTCTTTTAACAAATAGCTTTGGCCCCTCCGCTGATCGATCGCTGCAGGAGACAAACTTCACAACATGCTTAGTGCGTTTAGATCCCACCCACTCGACCACGATCGCACGAGGGTATAGAGTGGCTATTTCTCTCAAGTCGTCGACTTCTATGTAGGGCAAGTCTAAGGCTGCAGCCAGCTCTTGTGCGAACTCCGCGTTCTCGCCTTGCGCCGGACTCGGTACGATAGGAGTAGGAGCGGGAGGGGGCGTGGGCTTAACCCCTTGCTCTCTTGCTAGCTTGATACCGCTCAGTGCGATTATAAGGGGGTAGAACATCACGGTTTCAAAAGTAGTATCAAGGATCACAATCCTTCCAGGATTCCCGCGCAGTCCTCGACCCACTATAAGAACCCGCCTTGCACCTTTGTCCCTAGCCAGTGCCACTAATTCCTCGAGACTCAGTTTGCCCCTGTTTATGCGCACAGCAGAGAAAAGCGCCGCTGCTAGTTCTTTAGCAAGGGACCTAACCCGCTGGTTAGTGTGCCGCGCCGTAGTCACAATAATGTGCACAGGCATCCGGTTACTTTAACCCCATTTCCTTAAGCTCCTCAGGAGCGAAGGTCTTACCTAGCTGCGTTCTGGGCACCCATGCTCCTCCAGCGAATGTGTAGCCGCACTTGCGGCAGGTCCATATACCGACACTAATTCGCTTAAGCCTCCCTGGCGTTAAGCATCGAGGACACCTATGAGGCGCTCTCATTCTCTCCTCAATAATCTTCACGCGTTTACGTAGTGTAGCACCGTACCTAGCACCGAATCTTCCCGCGCTACCAACTACCTTTGTTCTGCCCATCGAGCACACTCACCCTTACCGCCTAGCGCGTGCGAGTATATAAGGCTCGCGCGACCCTAGCATCTAGCGTTAGCACGACGAGTTTAAAAAGACCCATTAGGATGAAGCGGGGTGTTACTGCGTGCGTTGCGTGTACGTCAACTGCGACCGTGAAGCTGAGGTCATACTAGTGCTCGATGGGCACATGCGCCCGCTATGCAAGCGCCATTTCAAAAGGTTCATTAGAGCGCTTGAGCAGCTGGCCAGGCAGGGCGAGGCCTCACTAAATGACATAGAAGTAAAAAGGGAAAAGGGACGAATAGCAATAGCTTAAGCATGAATTGCCCTCACGTAGCTATACGGCGGGCATTAGAACAGGATATCGAAAGAATTGTCAAGATAGAAAGACTTAGTTTTCGATACCCTTACCCAATGGAGCTTTTAAAGAGCTACATTGCACGATCCAATGCATGTTTTCTCGTGGCTGAAGTTGACGGAGAGATTGTTGGCTATGCAATTGCTGAGCACGAAAGGAACACATTAGGTCACTTAATTTCGATAGCCGTGAGCCCGCAATGGCGTGGCAAGGGGATAGGTAAGGCTTTGCTGAGAGCTGTGCTTAGGAAGCTAAAAGAAAGAGGAGTTCAGAAAGTTTACTTAGAAGTGAGGAAAAACAATCTCATAGCTCAGCATTTGTATGAGTCAGTAGGATTTAAATGTACAGGAGAGATACCTAACTATTACCCTGACGGAGAAGATGCAGTAATAATGGTGCTTCACCTTGATCCGTCCTAGACGGCTTCTCACGGGGAACGTAGTTCTAGGCACCCTACCTAGAGGATGCGAGCTCTGCTTAAGGGGAAGAAAAGCTGTGATCTTTGTTACTGGACTGTGCCCCCGAAAGTGCTTCTATTGCCCACTGAGCCGCACAAGACGCAGAGACATACTCCTAGTCAACGAGATACGCGTGAGTAGAATCGAAGACATAGTGCGAGAAGTGGCTCTCACGGGAGCGGAAGGCGCCGGTCTCACAGGGGGAGACCCTCTAGTTAGATTAGAGCGCACAGCCAGAATTATTGAGGTTCTAAAAACCGAGTTTGGTGACGACTTTCATATTCACCTGTATACCAGCGGAATGACCTTAACGCGAGAAGTCATCGAGCGCCTCATAAGCGTGGGACTAGACGAAATAAGGCTACACCCCCCGGCCAATATTGTTGACAGGCTCGTAGAGATGCTTAAGCAGTACGCAAAGCAGCTCTCTATAGGATTTGAGACCCCAGCCTTTCCAGGGCGCTCCAACGATATAGTTAAGCTAGCTATGAAACTTGAGGCCTCCAGCCTCCACTTTCTTAACATTAACGAACTAGAATTCTCGGAGACTAATTACATGGCATTAATACAGAGAGGGTATTCACTCTCGGAGGATTACATAACGGCCCAAGGCAGTAGAGAAGCGGCTCTTCAGGCACTGAGGCTATGTTCCCAGCGGAGACTAAACGTGACACTACACTTCTGCCCGGCCTCATCTAAGGATAGGTTTCAGACAGGGCTGAGACTCTATAGGCGTGCGATAATAACGGCTAAGCCTTACGAGCTTGTAACCGATTACGGCACGCTAGTCTTCATAGAGGGACTAAAGGCACTAGTAGACATCCCTAGCTGTCTCCTTAGCTGGCATAAGGGGCGTGTGAGAACGAGCCTCCATTTTGCCGATTTCATTGAAGACGCACTGTTAGTAGAAGAGCTAGGATCCGCTGATAGGCTTAGAGTATACGAAGCTCCACTCAAAGATACACACGCACGCCATTAACGACTTATGTGCGGCAGCAATAAGTGGCCTAGGGGCTAGACCGTGGCACTAAGATTTTCCGTGGATGCATTCAAAAAGCTCTCTAGGCACGATTTCAAGATACTCAATGCTATCGAGCGAGGAATGAGTAGGTACATGTACGTTCCCATGGAAGAAATAGCGAAACTATCAGGCTTTGACTTAGAGTTCGTAGAAACTCGGCTGAAGTCCCTAAACTCGCTGGGCCTCGTTCAGCGAAGAAAGGGAGCTTACATAGGCTACATATTAACAAGCCGCGGGTACGATTGCTTAGCATTAAATGCCTTAGTGAAACGAGGAGTCTTAGAATCCATTAGCTCTTCACCCCTAGGCGTAGGTAAGGAAGCTGACGTCTACGTTGGCTTAACGCCCGCGGGAAAGGAGGTTGCAGTAAAATTTCATAGGGCTGGTAGAACCAGCTTCCGAGGAGTAAGGGTAAGGCGGGCTTACGTGGGGGATAGAGAACACATCTCCTGGCTTTACCTGTCAAGACTAGCTGCGAAAAATGAGTATGACGCGCTGAGGATCCTGAGCCCTGCAGGAGTGTCGGTACCTAAGCCTATTGACTGGAATAGGCACGTAGTCGTAACAGAGCTTGTACGCGGCGTAGAATTGTATACCGTACCTCCGCTAGACTCCCCAGAGACCTTAATGCACAAGATAATCGACGAAATAAAGAAGGCTTTCCGAGATGCAGGACTTGTACATGGAGACTTGAGCGAGTACAATATTATCGTCGGCGAGAAAGAGGAGCCCGTAATATTCGACTGGCCGCAGTGGGTCCCGAGCAGTCATCCAAGCGCCTTAATGCTTCTAAAGCGCGACGTAGAAAACATACTAAAGTTCTTTAAAAGGAAATATCACGTAAAACTAGATGTTATCTCAGAGAGTGAAAGTATAGTTCGTGAAATAGTGGGGGAGGGACTATAGGGGTCAGAGACGCAGTTATAGCAGGCATAGACATTCATCCCGGATGCGCTCCAGGTAGCACCGCAACGTACTCTGTCGTCGTATTTAGTAAAGGCCGTGTCATAGCCAGGTACTCCGAAGTGCGGTGGAAAGATCTTGTACCTCTTCTAACAAGGCACAGAGTTGACATAGTGGCCGTCGACAACGTAACCGAGCTAGCGAGCGACTGGAGCGATCTTTTGGCTTTTCTATCCCTTTTTGAGGAGCCACCACGCTTGGTCGAGGTAACTAGGATAGAGGGTAGAACATATTCCCTCGAGTCAATAGCCAGATCTCTAGGTCTCCTTCACGGGCATCCCACTCCAGACAAGGCGGCCGAGATAGCGTGCAAGCTCGCCTATATGGGTATAGGCTCAGAACTCCTAGTTTACGAGGAAGAAACTCACGTAATTGTCAGAAGGAGCAAGTTACCCGTTCAGGGAGGCATGAGCAGAGAGAGATTTAGAAGGAACATAGAGTTGGCTGTACTAGACGAAACTAAGAAGCTTAGAGAGAAATTGAATAGAGCAGGTCTGGACTATGATGCTTTCATAGAGAGAGGAGAGTATGGTCTGAAGGGGGCCGCATTTATAGTATACGCCCCCTACGCCAATGTGAAACGACTAGTCAAATCTAAGCGCGGACCCGGATACATAGTTAAGGTAAAGCCTGTTATACGCGAGAAAATCGAGTATGTACCTCTAACAGGTCGTAGTAGAAAACGAGAAGTGCCGCGTAAGTACCTAGTGGTGGGAGTTGACCCCGGAGTTAGGACTGGCTTGGCTCTCTTAGACCTAACGGGTAGGCTTATACTATTAGCATCTTATAGGTGGTTTGGAAGAGGACAGATTATAAGGGAAGTCTCGAAACACGGCATAGCAGCCATTGTTGCCACCGACGTTAACCCCCCGCCAGAGTTTGTGAGGAAACTCGCTACAGCTCTAAACGCCGCCCTCTATGTGCCACCAAGATCGCTCACAGTAGAGGAAAAACGCACATTAACTCAAGGAGTAAAGACACGCGATAGCCACCAGCGCGATGCCCTCGCTGCCGCAATTAAAGCACTAAGGCATTATCAAGCAAAATTCTTACAATTAGAAAAAAGAATAGAAGAATTAAGTCTCCCACTTCCACGAGAAGAAGCAAAATACCTTCTGACTAAGGGGCTCGCAGTAAACGAGGTAATTAGACGCCTTGCAGAGAAGTACCTCTTAGGTAGAGATACAATTTTCGTCAAGGAGGAGAAGACAGGAGTCTCAGTATCAGACCTTCTCAGTTACGTGAGAAGGCTTGAAGAGAGACTAATCGAGCTAAAAATAACTGAACAGAGGCTTAATATGGAAAAAGAGAACCTTGCAGAAAAAGTAAGAGAACTTGAAGAGACTCTTAATAGAGTACTCTCGTTACAACGCGCCGAGACTCTAAAGGCCAAAGCCGTAAGGACGCTTGAACATAGGATTGAGTTAATGGCTAAGGAGAACGAAGAACTAAAACAGTCTCTCAGAAGAAAAGAAGAAAAGATAAAATTACTTAAAAAAGCTCTTGATCTCGCATTAAATAAGCCTATAGTCTGGGGCTATGTAATCGATAAGTTATCACTCGACTCGTTAGAGCAATTACCATTATCAGCCTACAGCAAGCCTCTACTTGTTCTTAATAGTGCGTATTTTAACCCTAGCGCGCTTGAGAAATTAAAGGCTATCAGTCCCGTTGCACTTATACTCCCAAGTCCTACAGAGAAGCTCGTAAAACAGCTAGTGAGCATCGGTATTGTACCCATAGACAGCGAAGAGTTAGAGAGTTTAGTGGTAATAGACAACGAGCTGTTTATCGTAGACCGTAGCGAATACCTGAAAGCCCTTGAGAGTGAGAAGAGAAGAGTTGAGACAGAGCATAAAGAAGCTGTAAAACAGGCCGTGCTTTCCTTGATAAAAAGCTATAGAGAAGACCGTGCACGCGCCTTTAGAAGACCGGCGGCGGGTTCTCGCTGACAAACTCCTCTCTTAGCTTCACAATGTTATCAAGCTCCTCCTCGAGAATAGTCTCTGCCTCCTTCTTAAGGGCGCTGTACCTCTGTTCATCGCTCACTACTAGGCCTACATGCGCTATCTGTGGCTGGTTAATCGGCACACCTATACTGCTCAGGATCTCAACGTAGGCCTCTTCTACCCCCTCCAAACTTGCTATACGCTCAGCTGCCCGCTGAGCAACAACATTATACAGCTTACCCACGTGAGAGACCGGGTTTTTACCAGCAGCAGCCTCCAGAGACATAGGCCTGAAGGGTGTTATGAGGCCGTTAACTCTGTTACCCCTGCCCGTAGCTCCATCGTCACCGTGCTCGGCAGAAGTGCCAGTGACTACAAGGTATACTCCTCTACCTTCTTTATCGTATCTATCTGCTGTATTAACGTTCACTATTACTTCTCTCTGAGTAATTCGTGGTGCTATTTCCTTCTCTATTATATCTTTCACTCTCTCTTTTATGTCGGTATATTCTTCTAAATTGTTTACCTCCTGAGCCATTATCGCTACCGCTACTGTTAGCTTTATAGTGTCACCTCGCCTTAACCCCATTACCTTGATGTCCTCGCCAATGGCTGGAATCTTAGCGCGCAAGCTGTACAGCTCCTCTTCCACTGTTTTGACCAAACGCTCAGTCTCGCTAAGGGGGGCAAAAGCTACTCCTACGGAGGTGTCGTTAGCTAGTGGATAGTCATACCTAGCCTCGTAGACTGATCTAAGGTCTACAGACCCCTGCCCGATCCTATAGTCTATGACAACGTGTTTCTCCACGTCAAGGTACTTCTCCCTAAAGTTGCTTCTCAACCACTCCTTTGATGCCTTTAGTATCAGCGGACCTATAGGGACTCTGCTTCGCTTACCTTCATGCTCCACTTCAACAGTTGCCCTTCCAGCCACTAGTATGTATATTGGCTGCACTACACGACCTCCGCCGAACCACCTTTCAACCTGCCCACCAACTACAAGCACTTTATCCACATTATGATGCAGTATTGCGCCGTATTCCTCTAAGTAGTACCTGCTTAGCTCTCTACTTACCGCTTCAGCAATAGAATCAGCAATGTAGTCAGGGTGGCCGTGTCCTTTACGTTCTACAAGTTCTATTTGACGCTGATCCATAGGCTCAACGTTTAGCTTCGTGACAACTATGTTCCTACTCACCATGGCAATCCGGACCTATCATACTGCGGCGTATAAAAGTATTCATTTAGCAATTACCCATGTTCATTTGCACTCTACTCGTAGAACCCTACTTTATCTGGTTCAATCGATATATAGAGTATATTGTTTCCTCGAATGAGTATTTTGCCATAATTTGCTATCGGTTCCCTTTTCTCGTTAACTTGCATAGCCTCGCTAAGGATAAGGTTCATTGAGATGTCGCTTCTTTCAAGCCTGCCAATATACTCAGTGCCATCTTTGAGTTTGACAAGTATTTTTGTATCAACGCTCTTCTGCAGCAACCTAAGAGGCAACTCGTTTTTGGGCTTAAGCAAGCCATCACACCCTCCGTTAAGCGTCGTGACTACCGGAGGGGGGACGTATCCGCTCTTTTATAAACATCACTCTGCCTCGATGATTGAAGCCGGAACCCATGCTTGGTATCGTTCCATAGATTGAAAAGTCTACTGGGACAAATACTTAGCAAAGATGGAGAAAACTGAGTGGCTTGTTCGCAATACAATTGACCTGAGCGTCACTCCGGTTTTGGAGGCAAAAGAGGTCTTATCTTCTTTGAAGCTTCAAGTGCTAAGTCTAATGCATACTTTATTTCGTCCAGAGTGAAACCTCCAGGTCCTCCTTTCTGTATACCACACACACGACCGTGCTCATCTATGGCAAATGTCACTCTAGCATCCATTACTAGCTCTTCCTCATAGGTAGGATCAACTACTAATTTCTCCCCTATTTTCGCTATAGTGACAAATATAGGCACATTGTTAATAGGCAGGGCGATTTTCTCGTCTAGCAGTTTTACCTCGCCGTTACTGACCTCCCACTTATTGATTTTAGCCGTGAGAAGGGCTGATACGGCGGCTAGCCCTGAGGCGTCTATTAGGTTCCCGTAGTGGTCAAGCGAGTAGATATCTATGTAAACTACCCAGACTTTTTCGCCTGGCACTATTGCCAGGTCCTCTAAGCGTAACATCTGCGAACTACGTAGTCCTCGATCGACGACCCTTGCTAGTTCTATGTCTTCTTCTCCTGGCGGCCCTGGCTCAAAGAAAGGTGCCGCTAACGGGACTAATTCGGCGTTGACTATTTGCACTCCCATCTCTGGGGTATCCGGAAACGGCTTTCCAATATCCGTTTTCACTCCGACTATCACTTTAGTATCACCTAATTGTACTAAGGCCGAGCCTTCAGCCTTGCCGATAACCCCCGTTTCAATTTTTATTTCCCTAAACTCATCCAGTGCTCGTCCGTCGATGCGCTCTCCTTTCTTCAAAAGGGAAAGTATGCTTTCCCGCTTAAGTGTCGAGAGTATAGTGTATTGTTTATCCACTTCCTAACACCTCCTCACGTATTTCCACATACTTCTTTCGTAGGGCTTCACGCTGAGCCTCATACAAAACCTCTATGGCCTTTTTAGCCATCTCTAGCGCGCTGAGGATCTCCTCCGGCGCGAATACACCATCAGCCTGAAAGAGCGTAACAAGGCCTAAGCGAGGCATCATAGCAATCGGCATGTCACCCTCGCCGTACTGATCCTCAAGCCCGTTCAGGTCTAAGGCTAATTGTCCCTCGATTTTTCCTACTGCTATTGCTGTTACCAAGTCGCGCATTGGTATTCCGGCATCAGCTAGAGCAACCGAGGCTGCGGTTATTGAGGCTGTACGTGTGCCACCGTCTGCCTCCAGAACCTGTATGAAAACGTCTATTGCGGTTCGCGGATACTCTTCGACAAAGACAGCTGGCTCTAAGGCTTCACGTATAACTTTAGACAGTTCTATTTCACGCCGACTTGGAGCGGGCGACTTCCGCTCGTCTACGGAGAACGTGGCCATAGAGTATCTACACCTAATCATTGCTCTGTCAGGTAGTGCTAGGTGGCGGGGATGAACTTCGCGTGGACCATATACCGCCACTAGAATCTTGTTGTTACCCAGCTCTATGTACGCGGACCCGTCAGCATTTCTCAGGACACCTGCCTCTATTTTAAAGGGTCTAAGCTCGTCGAGCCTACGTCCGTCAAGCCTTAACCCGTCCTCACGTAGAAGTTTAACCTCACCTTTAGCTACCATACTTAATCCCCCACTTTCTTCAGGCGTGCTTGAAGAAATTCTCTAATCCTGTCAGTAAGACCAGATACATGTGCTTCTCTTTCAATCTTCTTTATTGCAAGGACCGCAAGTAACTCTTTGTCCTTATCATCTGATATGACTATAATCCTTCCATTTTGGCCTACTATCAGCTCGACACCAAGCATATCCTTGAACAGTTTAACCATGCTACCCTTACGGCCTATCACGCGTGCAACCTTAGCAGGGTCTATCTCCACGAGAGACCCTCGCGTAACTTTCCCCAAGCCTTTCTCCTTCACTGTAAGCAGGGGATCTCTTGCGAAGTCAAATGCTAGTACTTTCGCGACTATTACATCACCTACGTCTAAGTACTCTGATAGGTCGATTTTTGCAGCATCTGTAGGTCTTGGTAGTACTTCAGTCGCCTGTAATATGGCTGTATATGGCGAGTTTATGTCTACAGTCCAGTTCGTTACTCCCACATCGAGAATTTTTCCTACCACTTTGTCTCCGGCTTGAGGTATATACTTCTTTTTAAGTGGAATAACCTTAATTATTTTTCTTCCTTTCTCTTTTGATATTTCTACTATGCCAATTGATTTAGCAATTACCTTCTTATTTAAAATGTAAGCAGCTCCCTCTACCGTGTACTGTCCCTCTGCGAGAAGCTCCCCTGGCACTGTTATGTCTTTAGGCCTAACATATATGGGCATATCATTTCACCGCAATCTTACTTGACGGATATTATTCTGGCCTCGCCCTCTCCTCGCGTTAGGCGAGTTATCTGCTCTATTATCTGATTGGCTAGTCCTCCCGGTACTTCTAATTCCACTATCCATGTGCCATCTGAGGCATAATTCGATCTTATAATCTTACCCATCTTTGCTAAAGCTCCATAGGCTTTTCCAACATAGCGTGGAGGGATGCGAGCACCTATTACAGCAACTGCAAGCTTAAGCGGGAGCACTCTTCTAAGCTCTTTGATTATAGCAGGTATTTGTTCTTCTACTGGTTTGAAGGGATCGATGCCCACTCTAGCTTCTTCGAGAGCAAGCTCTATACGCTTAGGCGGGTGAGGAAGATTTGTACGCGGATCTACCGCATTACGAGACAGGAATTCTATAATTTGCCTCTTCTTAGCTTCTATCATTTCCCTTCTCTGTTCAGCGGTTAGCTGAATCTCACCTCTCCTTATTATCTCAGCAGCTATTTTGTATATGTCATCGGTGCCAAAAGTCGTTCTTAGCTCATTTTCTGAGGCTTTAAGCCCCTGTCTTGCATTATAGTATATGAATTCTCCCTCTATTATCTCCCTTATGTCTATTTTTTCGCCCTGCTTGAACCGCCAAGCCTTCTCTGGGTCAACATAAATCTCATACCGCTTTCCCCCTTTCTCAAGCCTAGCAATCGCAACCTTCCTCCTCAAGTTCACCCCCTCAGGTAGTACTGTGATAAGTCGGCTTCAGTGCTTAATAGGCTTCTCCGCTGCTGCCTCAGCGAGAGAAGATCCTAGACCGTAGTTCAGAGTAAATGATCCTTAATGTGGTAGACAGGGCTCTTTGAGGATCGCCCCTCCCATTAAACCCCGCTGCCAAGTCGTGCCCTCCACCCTCTCCTTCGAGAACATCACTAAGGAGAGGTACTATGTCCTTTCCAAGGCTAATACCCGTCCTATCGAAGAAGCTTCTGCTAGCTCTTAGGCTGATCCTAACCTCTCCACGTTTACCTCCCGCTACTACCGCAACGTCCGCCCCTAAGGACAGCAGCGCGCGAGCAGCAGCCGCCTCGTGAGACGCAACGTAGGACCCCGCTAATATTACGTCACCTACTCGCAGTATTATCGCGCGAGACGCTGCCTTGAGCTTGGCCACCCTCTCCGATAGCGAAGGGCGTTCCTGTAAAACTCGTACTGCATCTCCATAGGATGCTCCCTGCTCAATGAGCTCTGCGACAGCTCGAAGAGCTGAGGGGGTCGCACGCAGGAACCTTGCAGTGTCGTAGAGTATGCCTGCCACGCAGAGGGAAGCAAGACCGGTTTGGAGCTTAACACCGGCTGCTCTTGCTACTTCAAGCACTAGCAGTACACACGCAGCTTCCGGTTTCCAGATGACGCTTCTGGCTTGGGCTAGTAAGTCGCCGCTCTCCCGATGATGATCTATCACCAGCACTCTGCCAAGCTTACTCCTGACAAAGCCAGAAAAACTTGCCAGCTGCGCAGAGGATGGAGTGTCGACAACTATTATGGCATCTACGTCGGGCTCTCCCTCCTTAATGTAGGTGGTCGAAGGAGCAAACTCGTCAAGAACCCTTTTGGATAAAGCACTAGGCCCTTCAGGAAAGATTAGGGTTACTGTTTGTACTCCGGACATAGTAAGCAGGAGCTCTTTGACCAGTACGGCAGAGGCTACCGCATCAGGATCGGGGTTTACGTGAGTCACTATTGCGACGGAGCGAGGAGCAATCTCCGTGAGGAACTCGAGAAAAACGCGGTAGCTACTGAAACTCATCAACCACTCGCCTCCAAGCCCAGCTTTTTTAGGCGGTCGGCCAATTCTTTGATCGCTTTGTCTACAGCTTCTTCAACAACTTCACTGAGCACTCTGGTAGAATACTTTGTTTCGGCGCAGACTTCGACTTCGACTTCATAGGGCCATTCATCGCTAAACGTTATCTTTATGACCACAGCTTCAAGGAAGAGGTCCTTCAAGCGTTTGCTTAGTTCGAGCTCTATAACCTCAGCTACCTCACGAGCCTCGTGAGCCAGCACTTCGGGTAGCACACGTTTAACCCGCAGCCTGCACTCCTGGGGCACCTGCACCTCCCATCTTCCTACTTATCCGTTTCTCTATATCCTCTAGCTGCTTTTTAAGTAGAGACTCCTGCTTCTGTAAGGAAGAGAGTCTCACCTCAAGGGTTTCTTTTCGCTCCTTTAACTCCTTTTCAATACGCTCCTTTGGAGCAGAGACTAGAATTCTGCCTACAGCTTTGTAGACTTTTGTACCAGCTTCTAGCTTCTCAAGCTCGGATAACGCCTCCTCGATCTCCAGTAACTGGCTTTGAAGCTGCTGCTTGCTTACAGACACGGCCCTTAGCCTCTCAAGCACAGCATTGTACCTTCTTATCTCCGCTCTAAGAGTCTCCGAAACCCCGCTCTCTGCCAAAACGGGCACCTAGGGGGAGTGTGAAGGCCTCCTATATGTTGGTTTTCGGCGCCCCGGCCACTGCGCTTAGGCGGGCAACGGAGAGCACTTTAATTATTAGCACGGTGTGGGTTAGGGAGTAGAGGACAGGTGAGCGATGATGAAAGCCTACCTGATGCCCGTATTTAGAGGCGTACTGGTACTTGATGAAAAAGGCGAACTTGTGACTCATAAACTATGGAAAGATGTAGAAAGCGCAGCCGAAGCCTTAGCGAGGATCGAAGGCGGAGAGGCTGTTGAAGAGATACTAGATGCGATACGTGAGGCACGTGAGAAAGGTTTTGACACGATAGTACTGGAGGACTACGAGCTAGCGAGGGATGTTAGCACCAAAATAAAGGAGGTAAAAGTCGAGGTATCACCGGGTCACGCTGTATTCAGAGAAGCAAGAGACAAATTACCTAGCTACTTCGAGAAGGTAGGCGTAAAGCCTGAGGAGCTAAGGGAGTTCCTCTATAATGTATCGTTAGCCTTAACTCGCAGGAAGGTGAGAAAAGCCGCCGAGAAACGCGACCTTTTCATAGCACAAGCAATATCCGCTATCGATGATATAAACAAGACAATAAACCTCTTCGCGTCCAGGCTCAGAGAGTGGTATAGCTTACACTTCCCGGAGCTTGACGATCTCGTTGACGATCATAGGGACTATGTGAGAATAGTAAGTGAGATAGGTCCACGAGAGAACTTCTCGCGAGAGAGCCTAAGTAAGATAGGCTTTAAGGACCGCGAAATCTCGAAGATACTTGACGCTGCCAAGACAAGTATGGGCGCTGATTTCGGCGATTTCGACTTTGAGGCTATTCGAGCTCTCGCAGATGTAACGCTGAAGCTTTATGAGGTTCGCCGCCAGTTAGAGAAGTACATCGATGAGGCAATGAAAGAGGTTGCACCTAACATAAGAGGACTTGTAGGGCCACTACTAGGCGCGCGACTCATAGCCTTAGCAGGCGGCCTAAATAAGCTTGCGATGCTCCCCGCGAGCACCATACAGGTCCTCGGAGCAGAGAAGGCGCTCTTTAGAGCTCTGAGAACCGGCGGTAAGCCTCCTAAGCACGGTGTTATATTCCAGTACCCGGCTATACATAGGTCGCCGCGCTGGCAAAGAGGCAAGATCGCTAGAGCATTGGCTGCAAAACTAGCCATAGCCGCAAGGATAGATGCCTTCACAGGCGAGTACAAAGCTGATATGCTCAAAGAGGAATTGGAGAACAGGATAAAAGAGATAAAGACTCTATACGCCAAACCGCCTAGACGCGAGAGACCAAGGCCTCGGCGTCGTAGAAGAGGTAGGAGGTGAAAGACATGCCGTTAGAGGTAGTGAAGGTGTACCCACACGAGAAGTTCGAGGGCGTATACTGGGTAGAGTTCGAAGATGGGTCCAAGCGGCTAGCTACCGAGAACCTAGCACCAGGAGTTAGAGTATACGGAGAACTCTTAGTAGAGTACGAAGGCAAAGAGTACCGCATCTGGAACCCCTATAGAAGTAAGCTAGCTGCCGCTATACTGAAGGGCTTAGAGGTAATGCCCATCAAGAGGGGGACTAAAGTACTTTATTTAGGAGCCGCTTCAGGAACCACTCCCAGCCACGTCTCGGATATAGTGGGACCTGAGGGCATAGTATACAGTGTAGAATTCTCGCCGCGTGTAATGAGAGAATTCGTTGAGAAATGCGCCGTACACAGAAAGAACATGGTAGCTATACTTGCCGATGCCAGATTTCCTGCTAAGTATGCCACGCTGGTAGACATGGTCGACGTCGTCTACGCTGATATAGCGCAGCCCTTCCAGAGCAAGATAGTCGCCGACAACGCCGATTTGTTCCTTAGAACGGACGGATGGATACTACAAGCCATAAAGGCGATGAGCATCGACGTAACTAAGGAGCCGTCAGAGACTTACAAGCGAGAAATCGACCACTTAGAAGAGCGCGGTTACAGGGTAGAAAACGTGGTTCACCTCGAGCCTTATGACATTGCACACGCGTTCGTAGCTGCTAAGAAGACTCAGTAGGCTCACCGAAGGGGTGGATTAAAAAGAGACCTGTAAGCCGTAATACTGGCGGCAATGAGCCGCCTACTCGATAGAGTAATTGACATAATGAAAAAACACGATGTAGCGCCTTTAGTAGCTGAGAGTAGCGATAAATACTGCTTCACAGCAATAGGCGTCAGCAGTAAGGGGCCGATACTCGCAGTCAAGGTAGAAGAAGAACTCGAAAAGTGTAATCAGCTCATAGCAAGAGAACTCGGCAAGGTTGGCGAATTCATGGACGCTTGCTATCTAGTGATCAGCGAGAAGTACAGGGGACGTAGGCTGCTTGAAGGAGTTTTCTACAAGAGATACGGAATATATGCTATAAGTGCAGAGACACTTGAGACACTTCTTCGAGGAGAGAAAATCCCCTTCGTGTACGCTAGCCAGGGCGGCGTATATGCTAAGCTAGATCACGAAAGGATGCGTGCCCTGCGAGAAAAGCGAGGGTTATCACTCGGAGACCTAGCCTATGAAGTCGGAGTGTCGCGCAAGGCCATATACGAGTATGAAAGAGGTCGTATGGACGCTTCCATCGAGATCGCTGTAAGACTAGAAGAGGTACTTAAGGCCAATGTTGTAAAGAGAATTTCGTTTAAAGATGTTAGGAAAATCTGTCACACACCTGCGAAAGAAGTACCGCAGGAGAAGTCTCCCGATGCCATAATGTTCAGATTAAAGAGAGCTCTTGAAGAATTAGGTTTTATTACTCATATGTTTACAAGGTCTCCCTTCCACATGGCGTCTAGAAGAGATAGAAAGAGAACTGACAGGATAGTCGCCCGGCATGTAACTACATTGAACTTAGATGATCATGCTAACAAGCTAGTTATAGACATAGCCAAGGTGGTGGGCGCTCGCGTGCTGTTTGTAACCGAGAAAGGTGAGAAAGTAAGTGACCCGGATGTCGTAGTTGTTGACAAAAGAAGGCTCTCGAGAAAAGTAGTTGAGAAAATAGTTGAGAGTTACTAGCACTAGGCAAAGCCTATGAAGTTGAAAGTCTACAGAGAAGGGCTCGTATCAATAGTAGCACCTGATTTAGAAGAGTACAGAGTGGGAAGACATGTTGAGCCGGCATGGGCTCCCGTGTTCTACAATCCTCGCATGATCGTGTCGCGAGATATCGGAGTAGCAGTTGTCGCGGCATATGCTAGGCTGACAGATAGACCCTTACTGATAGTTGAGCCCTTAAGCGCGACAGGTGTAAGAGGGTTAAGATATCTAGTAGAGGGTGCTCCATCTGCAAACTTAATTCTTAATGATATAAATAGGCTAGCATATACATTAATAAAATACAATATAAAGATTAATAGTGTGATCAGAAAAGTAAAGGTCTTTAATACTGACGCAAGAATTCTGTTGGATTTTATAGCAAATACTCATTTAAAACCCGATATCATTGATATAGACCCTTTCGGGTCTCCTGTGCCCTTTATAGATTCCGCGGTAAGGTCTATTCGAGACGGCGGCTTGCTCTGTGTGACTGCTACAGACCTACCCCCCCTGTTAGGCATATACCCAGATACTTGTCTACGTAAGTACGGTGCGAGATCTTTAAGAACAGAGTATGCCGTTGAATTGGGCGCGCGCATACTCTTAGGATGGCTAGCTAGAGAATGCGGGAAATATGGGAAGTACATTGAACCGTTACTGACGCAGGGTACAGACCATTACATTAGAGTCTATGTGCGCGTATGCCGGGGCAAGAAGAAATCGGCAAGCGTGCTTAAACAGCTAGGATACCTACTTCACTGCTTCCACTGCCTACACCGCGAGGTAAGCAACGACCTATGTGGGGCTGCTACATGTCCTAACTGCGGTAAAAAGCTTCACTCCGCGGGTCCTCTCTGGACTGGAAGTCTCTGGGATTCAAACTTCTTACAATACGTGACAAAGGAATACCTCGCGCGTGACTATCTATCAGTGCGAGGAGCTAAGATAGTAAGACGAATACTAGAAGAGTCGCAAGGTCCTCCGTTCTTTTACAGAGTAGACACCATCGCGAGCAAAGCTAAGCTGCCTCACGAGCCTTCTCCTGAAATTATGGTCGAGAAGCTCAGAGAGCTAGGTTTTGTAGCCACATTAACGCATTTCTGCGATAAAGGATTTAGGTGCTCGGCAAGTGCGAAAGAGCTGTTTAAACTTGCGGAGGAACTATCTTAGAACGTCCTCCACTCTGGGGACTTCTACTCGCCTCCCGCGTTTCGCAGCATTAAGCGCACTAACGACACAGAGTAGTGCGCGCAGTCCGTCGACTCCAGTTACTGCAGGCTTTGATCCCTTAGCGGCGCTCTCTAAGAAGTTTATTAGCTCAGCTCGTAGAGGTTCTAGGCCTCGCCTTACGGCGCGAACTTCGTATACTCGCCGTGATTGGTAAGCTGCTACCAATTCCAGGAAGTTTCCTAGGTTCCTGTGAACAGCTAGGCCTTCTTCTACTCTCAAATAACAAGCAATGTAGTCTATAGCTAAAGTTTTCTTAGTCGTTTGTACTTCAAGTACTCTTCTCTTAAAGTTAGCTTCGCTTCTCCAACTAGCCCTTAAGTTCGCCACCACACCATCATTAAATGTAAATATAGAGGTAATCTCGACCTCGTACGGAAAATCTCTCGTGCCTATGGTGATCGCTTGGACTTCGCGCGGCATGTCTCCTATTAACATTAGCGATATGTCGACATCGTGAATCAGCAAGTCGTGGGCAACTCCTAGGTTCTCAGCGGACCGTGAAGGTGGTCCCGGACCCACACGCTCACCGCGCACGTAGACAATGTGATCGTTTACTCTGGAGAGCTCTTCCTGAAGCATACTGACAGCCGGGTTAAACCTCTCTATATGGCCCACAGCAAGAACTCTGCCCTCACGTTCTGCCTTCTTGATAAGCTTTGCAGCCTCTTCCACGCTTGAAGCTATGGGCTTCTCCACTAAGACATGCGCCTTCTCAAGAGCTTTCAGGGCTACATCGCAGTGATAAATTGTGGGTACTGCGACAACAACAGCCTCTACACCGTAAGCTAAGGCCTCCGCAAGATCAGAGAAGAAAGCATCGGCCCGGTACCTTGACGCAACGCTACGTGCTCGCGCCCAGTCTTTGTCAACCACTACGAGCTCCTCAATAGCTTCCGTGCCAAACGCGTAGCCCTCTTGCTTAAGCTGAGATAGCACTCTGACATGATTTACCCCCCAGCGACCTACACCTACCACTGCGACTTTCATGGGCTAATTACCTCCTTAGGCGAAGTTATGTGCCTCTAATGGCTATTAATGCTTGTGCAATGTGACTGCTTAGTTGCGGAGACTTACTATCGTAATGCCTATGCCAAGGCTGAAAACGGAGAGGTAGGAATATATTCAGGTCTAAGGAGGAGAGGCTGGGCCGGGTGGCGGCCGGCCATAGGCGGCTGGCCATGCCCGGTCTCGTCAGATCCCGGAAGCCAAGCAGCCGTCCGCCGTGGGGAGTACTGGGCTCTGCGGGCCCGGGAAACCCCGGTGCTGGTCGCTACCCGGCCCATTAGATTGGCGTTTTCTACACTCACATTATTATAACAATGGGATAGATACTCGAAAGGGGACCATAATTGACCTCAATAGATCTCTCAGCATATAAAAGCCCTAGGGAAGCCGCAAAAGCACTTGAAGCGCGTAGGAAGGAGATCGAAAGAGAATTTCAGAGACTTAGAGAACTACTCACTCGCGGCGAAATAAGCCAAGAAGAGTTCGAGGAGAGAAGGCGCAAACTCGAAAGGGAGTTTATAGAGGTTATGGATAGACTAGTACAAGTAAGGTTCCTAATGTCCAGGTAAGGAGGTGGTAGCTCTGGCTGCGGTAGACGCTTATAGGCGAAAGTACGCATACGCTGAAGACTATGGCACAAGCTACTTCAAGTTCGGACCTATAGCAGAGAAACCTCATGTGATCGAAAATAGGGGGTTCTTCGTCCCCGAAGATACTATAGTGCTTAAGGTAGTGGGCGTCGAAAAACGCCTAGTCGTAGGCCCAGAAGTCGCACAGTACTTAGGCTCGAGAGAAGACGCTGCACGATATCTCGTATACCCCATGCGTGACGGTGTAGTGGGGAGAGGAGATGAAAGAGCCTGGCAGGTCATTAAGGAGATCACACGATACGGCTTCGAGACTACAAAGCCCGACACGGAGGATTTTAAGGGATTCTATGTCACTGCTGCTCTCTCCGCCATAGCCCCCAAGTATATGTACGAGAAGCTCTTTGACATACACGCAGAACTCGACCGCGAGCTAGGCGTTGTTAAGGCTGTGACTATAATACCGCAGCCGCTCGCTGTAGCTATAGCTCAGAAGGTACTTACATGCATAGTCGTGGAGTCGGGCCACGGAAACACTCAGATCACTCCCATATCTCAGTACCCGATCAGAGGAGCAATAGTATCGCTTAACAGAGGAGGTGCTGAGGCGGATGCTATAACTGCAGAGATCCTCAAGGACAGCGGCTACGGAGACCTGGCAAGCGAGGAAAAGCTGGTCAGAATAGTGAAAGAAAAACTCGGCTTAGTACCTAGGAATCTAGATGAAGCAATAAAGAAGGCCAAAGAGGACCCGGAAAGGTTTAGAGCCTACTTTAAGATACCTGGCACGTTAACAGAGATAGACTTGGGAGAAAACTCTTGGATGCGCTTCTTAATAGGTGAAATAATATTCAACCCCCAGCACGAGATTTTCGAGAGCTATTACAGGCGAGGCATGCCTCGACCCAAAGACACCGTAGTGGGTGACGAGCGCATACCGGGGACTATTCCTCTCGGACACGCAATTGCTCGGTCAGCAAGTAAGACCCCGATAGAGCTTCAACCATACCTCTACAAGAAAATAATACTGAGCGGCGGCAACTTTGCATGGAAAGTCCCTGCTGGCCTTGAAGACGTAGCATGCGACGCTGCAACTAAGGTTAAAGAGCAGATGAAAGAGCTAGGTCTCGAAGTGAACGTCGAACTGACCAAGGACCCCATATACTCCGTGTGGAAAGGAGCTATAGTTTACAGCCTGGCGCTACCTGATGACTACCTTTGGAACTGGGACAGGATGGAAGGGTGGTACATGCGCGGTGTGCACTATTAGTCAATTTACGAAGCATCGTTTCGTACTACCCATAAGATAAAATAAAGGCGTAGATAACAGTGACTGGGGATAGGTAAGGCGATGGTGGTACCCTCTAGGCTCAGAGGACTTGCGAGACAATACTTCCTAGATAAAGAGTTAGAAGAGTTATCGCCTGACACTCTGAACCTACCGTCAGACTCGTACCTCGTGTTCCGCGATGCGAACAACATGATCGCAGTGAGAGTTCTTGATGTACGCGAACTCCCTGTACATAAAGCAAGGGAGAAAATAGAGAACGCGATAGTAGAGCTAGTGCGGGTAGCTACCGGTTTGGTAGATAAAGCGTATTTAGCGGCTTCTGTCCCTCGCATTGCAGCGCTGCCCCCACCTTCAAGATTCAGAGCCGCTGGCGTCGGACTATTGCTGGTTACAGATGACGCAGTAGAAGAGAAAGTGCCACCTAAGCCCCTGAGGGGGGGCTTCCGCTTACAGGTGCCTAGTGACCTTGCAAAGCGTGTGGAGGACATAGAGGCAGAACTCGCTAAGCTAAGGAGAGAGCTCTCTTCCCTTTCAAGAAGCCTCGAAGATTACCGTAAAGAACTGAATAAGCTGAGCACAGCCTTTGAGTCGTTGAAAGCGAGAGTCGAGGAGCTTAGCTCTAGACCTATTGCTCCGTTACCTCCCACCGAAATACAGGCTCCAGTAGTCACAGTCGAAGAAGACTTACCCGACTTCGTCAAGGATAATCCGTGGTTAGAACAGTTGTCAAAGCGCCGCGGTTAATGGGGTCAGAGGGGGTTCGTATCCTCACTCTTCAGGGCTCCAGACCCCCATCATCCCCCGAGAGAGTAATGTTCCATACAGAGATATTAGTCCACTCTCAGCCTAAGGTATGTAATTTGATTATGTTCACGCCTGTTTCTTCGGCAATGTTCTCGCTCTGCGTTGCCAATATTACCTGCTTAACTCCTAACCGCTTCATACCTTTAAGGAGCGACTTCTTAAGAGTCTCGTCGACATTGGGTACAGGCTCATCAAGCAGCAAGAATCCTATGGGCTCTTTTGCCATGCCATGGAGTGTGACAGCAAGTATGAGAGCTATAAGAGCCTTCTGCCCATCGCTAAGCCGTGGAAGCACGGGGACCCAGCTGTTGTCACGAGCTCGCTTAGCATAAAGGTCGTAGACACTTCGCTGGTAGCCGCTTTCGCCACGAACTATTCTTATTACCCTAATGTCTATGTCCGTGTAGTCCGCATAGGTGTACATTTGTTTGAAAGCATGACTCATTTTTCGCCTTAGCTCCTTTAGCAACTCTTCCCTTAACTCCGCTTGTATCTCACGGAAGGAATTTTTAACTTTGAGAAGCTTCTCAGCGAGAGTCTGAAGAGAAGAAGCACGCTTCTCCAGCTCCTCTAACTTCCGTTTTAGCTCTTCTATCTGCATTAAACTTTCCCTAATACTGAAGATTCTATCTTCAAGACTCTCTATTTCCTTTTCAGTACTAGTAATTTTCACGACTAGCTCTTTCTCCCGGTCTCTTAGTCTCTCATAATGCTCTTCATCAAAACCTAGCTCTTTGAGTCGCTTCTCGAGTTGCGTAAGCTCCGCTTTGCCTTTCTCGACTTCCTGCGCAGCCTTTGCAGCCTGTAGAAGTCTCTGAAGTAATTTGAGCTGAACTCTAGCACTCCTAATCGTACTCATTAACTCACGTATACGAGTTCTATACTCTGTCAAACTTTCCTCTAATCTTTCGCATTCTTCCTCTCCTTCTTCGATTTTTCTTCGGGCATTCTCGGCTTCCACTCTGTACTCTTCTAAGTCCACAATTCTACTCCATAACTCTTTCATTTCCTTTAGCACGCGCTCTAGTTCATCGATCTCATGTTCTAAAGTCTCTAATTCCTCCTCCTTCTGTTTTGCATCTGCAAGCATTGCCTTGTACTCCGCCTCTAAGGGTTTGAGATCATCTAACTGCCGCCCACACAGAATACACTTTTTAAGGCCTCTTTTCAGCATCTCCTTCAAGAGAACCGTGCGACAAACAGCAACTCTTCTAGCCTCTTTCATAGCAGAGTGTTTGAGCTTAAGCTCACGCAATTTCTTTTCAACAACATCGCGGTTTCCATATTTCTTCTCAAGTAATCGAAGTTTAGCTTCTAAATCTCTTAGTTCTTCCACGTACGTTTCGTACTTTAGGTATTCCCTCCTTAGTCTCTCGAGTTCACGCCGCTTGTAGCTTATTTCCGTCTCCATTTCGTGCAGTTCCTCTATCATGCGTTCACGCCCACGCTCCGCCAGCTCTAACGCTCTTTGAAGCTTGGCTAGCGCCTCGTCCCTCTCCAAAGACTCCCAGTCAGTCTCTTCCAGCTCCTGCGCCGCCTTAACTTCATAGGCCCTCTCAAGAGCCTGTGTGATCAATTGTACTGTACGGCTAAGTTGGGCATCGAATAGTTGCTCGGCACGGTCGAGATCATCGCCATATTTCTTAAGATAATACTCAATTACTCCTTTAAGTCTCTCCATACGAGATTTTATTTTGTTTAATTCCTCTATTTTTTCTTTATAACTATTGATTTCTTGTCTAATCCTGTTTAGCTCGTCTTTCAGCTTTCTTAGCATCTTTTCAAGCTCTCCTCGCCTCTGTTCGAGCTCTGAGAGCTCGCGTTTGAGTTCAGTGGGGTCGCCTATGGCTTCCAGCTCGCCTTTTACTCTGCTTAATGTCACGCGTAGATTCTGAAGCCGGCGCTGGACCTCCTGTACGGGTACGCTTCTAAATAGCTCCTCGAGAAGCTCTATGCCTAGAAGCTTATCAATAGCCATTGACCGCGTCGAAGGTGGACCGTAAACCACGTCCTGTAAGGCCCGGTAGTCTAGTAGCACGTGTCGTGAGAACTCCTCATGACCAAGCCCGAGAACACTCTCTATGATTTTCTGGGCCTCGCTTCCGTAGTAAGCGTTCCCTCGATATTCAACTTCGACTTCCTCCCGCCCCCTCCGATTGAGAACTCGCTTAACAAATAGTCTATTACCACCTCCTTCTAATTCGAGCTCAACATGTGCACTTTCCGAGAAGTCATTGACAAGGTCAGTGCGTTTTAGCATCTTCTTTCTAACTTCTTCTACCGTTCCGAAGAGGGCAAATTCTATAGCTTTGATTACGGAAGTCTTTCCGCTCCCCACGGGCCCGAGTAGTACATTGATCCCATCCTTAAATTCAAAGCTCACTTCTTTGTCAAATGCTCTGAAGCCACGTAATTTAAGTCTCCGAATCGTCAGTGACAAGCTCCCCTACCTCCTCTAGCCAAGAAAGTACTTTCTCCCTAACTCCTCGCCTTCCCTTCGCTTTATAAGCCCTGTATATCTCGATAGCTATTCTAAGCGCTTGCTCGTCATCGCCTAGCCTTCTTCTAAGTAACTCCTCTACCAAGTCACCTCTCTCCATAGCCCCTCGTACTACCTCGACCAGAGCTTTTACATCTTACATTGAGGATTGGTGGGGCCGCCGGGATTTGAACCCGGGTCCTCTGTAGTTTGGAAAGGATATAAGGTTTTAGCTATTTTGGTCATGCTACAGCGCCTCTCTCCTAAGTTCTAGTACTACTTTTCTGTATCCTGGTACGGCTTTTCTGT
>CAZPLI010000010.1:0-3105 GCA_964587325.1 uncultured Thermofilaceae archaeon
AATATAGAGATCAGCGTTAGGACTAGCGTGAGGACGAAGCCTATTATGAACTGCGGGAACAGCTCAGCGTAAGGTGCAGGCTTGCCTCCAGGTAGCGCGGCCTCGTAGAGCTCCTTGGGTAGGCTGAGCCACGGAGGCACGAACTTGCCATAGTCCTTTAGCCAGCCAGGAGCCTCGGCGTTCGGCAGTACTAGGGCGGCTACCCAGAAGAACCAGCCAGGGTAGGTGGCGGCAGCGCCATAGACCATCGCGTATATGACCACGTACTCGGCGAAGCTGAACTTTATGCCAGTATACATCTGAAGTATAGCGAGTATGACTACGGTCATCACGCTGACCTCAGCGGTAGCGACGAAGCCGCTGGTGGGGCCGAGTATAGCGTCAGCGAAGACTAGAGCTATAGAGCCGATGATGCCCACGATCAGCGCCTTAGCGGTGAAAGCCTTCTCTATGACCTCCTTCGCCTCTTCAGCCATGCGAGCTCACCGGTCGGATTGTGGTAACACTTAAGTACTTATAAGTGTCACCCCTTTTGCGAGAAAAAACTTATAAGTGTTTAGTCGGGGGGTGGGGAACCCTTTACATTTTTAAACCTTTGAAGCCCTTGCTCCTCAGCCTTTTTAATCGACATTTGCTAATCATAAGCTAGAGTGACGGATAACATTTCGACAGTAGTACGTAATGGTCGGACGATGTAAATTAGGACCCTCCCGATAATGATAAGTGAAGAGACATGAGGACGGCTACGGCCCTGCTAGTGCTCACCCTACTAGCAGCCCCTTCGCTTGGAGAGCCCCTACTCATAGCCGCTCCTCTAAACGTCATTAAGACACTCTGCCCCCTCATGGAAGAGGGCGTGCTAATGCTACCCACTGAGTGTGCGTACTCCGTCGAGTCCTTCTCTAATACAGAGAACCCTACGCTATATAGTGTCGAGAGCTTAACTAAAGGAGTAGAACTCGCGCGTAAACTGGGCCTATGGAAAAGAGAACTGGCAGTCGTCTGCGAGAACTGCTACGAGGCTATGGCATGGGCTAGCTCAAATGGAGTACCGCTTCTGATAGCAGGCAGAGGAAAAGACGAGAGAAACTTAAGGCCGCTTCTCAAAGAGCTCTTCCCTGCTAAACTCTATGTGGCTGGAATCAAGCTACCAGGCGCTAGCAATGCCGCCCCCATACCCTCTTACAGCCCCTCGAAACATAGGCGCTTAGTTGTGGGGCTGAAGGGTGACAAGCTAGCTGAGCTAGCCGCCGTCTATGCTGGTCTCACAGAATCCCGCCTAGCTATAGTGAATTCTCTGACCGAGGTAAAGGATATTTTAAGGAGAAAATGGGCGTCCTCCATAGTTTATGTGATAAGTTTTGACAACCTATCTAAGGCCGGAATTGACGAGCTGTACAGGCCTATCATAGAGGCTGGCGGTGAGAAATACTTGAAGGCAGCAGTAGGAATAATCACGGGAACCAGCGAGGCGTGCGCGTGGAGCCTGGCCTTAAGGTCCTACTATTACCTCGAGCACCAGGCAGCCCCTTCCACATCGCTACTAGTCTACATGGAAGACGGGGCTCTCTTGGCTGAAAAGATCGCAAGAGTGCTACTGAGGGAGAAAGTCAAGATAACAAGGCTCGTAGCAGAGCAAAACCTAACGCGTACGTCCATGGTAGATGAACTCAAGCGCTCGCACGGCATAGTGTTCATCAACTTGCACGGGAACCCCTGGTGCATGGCCACAAGACAAGTCGGCCCCTGCCTCGTTACCGCACACAGCATAGGGCCCGTTTCTACTCGCGCTATCATTGTGACATTGTCCTGTAAGACCTGCGATATTGAAGAAGTAGGATTAGCCGAAAGCAGCATAGCCGTATCGTTCGTGTCTAAAGGTGCTCTGGCCTATATCGGCGCTAGGAAGCTCGAGTACACAGGCCTCCTCGAGACAAGTACTGCATACTCCGAACTCATCGTACAAGCACTAGCCGATGGACTAACAGTAGGCGAGGCCGTAAGGCAAGTCAATAACCTTCACATTAGTGAGAGCAAAACCAACAAGCCCTGGCTTGCAGCCTACACGTGCCTACTCGGCGACCCGGACATTACAGTAACTGAAAAACGGGAACCAGCCTACGAAGCTAAGCTCCTAGATAGCAAGTTAAGAATTACTGTCAGGAGAGAAACGTGTTGTATACTCGCAAGAATCAATGTAACCTTCGGTGAGAAAGAGGTCAAGCTAGAACTTAGGAGACCTGATCTGTTCGTTAGAACGTACTATACTCGCAGCCCGAGCGGGTACGTACTGAATATATTCATAACAAGGAAAATCAGCAGAGAACTCGGCGACTTAGCCCCCGGCGAAATAATAACCTTTAAAGTAATAAGAAAGATGGGGACCGAGGCCGCTATAGCGATAGCCCTGACAGTGGCGCTCGCCTTGCTAGGCTTAGCACTCGTGATGAAAAGAGTTGAAAAGAGAAAAAGAGAGAAGACGGTTATGGCCAGAGACCTCTGACCCTCATAGCAGCCGCGACCCTAGATACCGCTATCATGTACGCAGCCGTTCTCATGTCGACTTCCTTCTCTTTGTGTAGTCTGTAGACGTCTTCGAATGCCTTTACCATCTTTTGCTCTAGCCTGCGTAGGACTTGCTCCTTGCTCCACCAGTCTCTCGTGAGAGCCTGCACCCACTCGAAGTACGAGCACGTGACGCCGCCAGCGTTGGCTAGGATATCGGGTATCACTAGGACGCCTTTCTCGTAGAGTATCCTATCAGCCTCAGGCGTGGTCGGGCCGTTAGCCCCCTCGCTGATTACCTTAGCCTTTATGTTGGGAGCGTTCTTCTCCGTTATCACGCCCTCTATGGCGGCAGGAATTAGAATCGTCACGTCGAGCTCTAGTAGCTCCTCATTAGTGATCTGCTTAGCGCCCGGGTAGCCGACAACGGTTCCGGTCTTCTTCTTGTGCTCCATCACCTTAACCGGGTCTAGACCATCAGGGTTGTAGATGCCACCCTTAGAGTCGCTGACCGCTACTACCTTGTAGCCCCACTGGTGGGCGAAGTAGGCAGCGTAGTAGCCCACGTTGCCGTAGCCCTGTACAGCCACAGTCACATCT